>PXTQ01000108.1:12620-16403 GCA_003022505.1 Bacteroidetes bacterium QS_8_64_10
AGCGCGCGCTCGTCCCGACCGGGCTGAAGATCGCGCTGCCACCGGGCACGGAGGGACAAGTCCGCCCGCGCAGCGGATGGGCGCACCGCCACGGCGTCACCGTGCTGAACGGCCCCGGCACCATCGACGCCGACTACCGGGGCGAGGTGCAGGTGTTGCTCATCAATCACGGGCAGGAGCCGTTTACGATAGAGCGCGGCGCGCGGATGGCGCAACTCGTCGTCGCGCGCTACGTGCCGGTGGCCTTCGAGGAGACGGAGACACTGGAGACAACCGAGCGCGGCAGCGGCGGCTTCGGCTCCACCGGGACATGAACGGCGATGCCAACGCTCGAGCCGTGCGGCGATTCATCGGGCCGAACGGTAGGGTTTTCCGAAACGAAACGGGCGACCTCATCGTTCAGCCCGCTGACGCGATGCGCGAGATCCGGTTCGACTTCAACGACCCGACCCCGCATCAAAATCCGCACGTGCACGTCATCGATTACAGGCGGATCAAAAACAACAAGATTCCCGATCCTAACCGCCGAATCTGACCCTCCGATGTCCGAAAACGATAAATCAGGAAACGACGAACGCAATGGCGCGCGCTCTTTCAGGAGTGCGTCGATTCTTTCCGGTCGGATAGCTTCGTAGACTCACGTATTTGCTTCTATGATGCAACGCCTCGTTCTCATCCTCACCGTCATCGCCTTCGTGCTGACGCCACGGACCGGGCAGGCGCAGTCTTCGGCGCAAAACGACTACGACTTTCGGATCGCGCGTGTGCAGTACGGCGGGGGCGGCGACTGGTACAGCGACGAGCAGTCATTGCCGCAACTGCTGGGCTTTGCGCGTCGCAACACGCTGCTGGACGTGGCTCCGGAGGCTGAAACCGTGAAGCCCTCCAGCGACAAACTCTACACGTACCCGTATCTCTACCTTACGGGGCACGGCAATGTGCACTTTACGTCTACCGAGGCGCACCGGCTGCGGCGCTACCTGCAGCAGGGCGGCTTCCTGCACGTCGACGACAACTACGGCCTCGACAAGCACATCCGGCGCGAAATGAAAAAAGTCTACCCGGATAAGGAGTTCCGGGAGCTGTCGTTCAACCACCCGATCTACCACGCGCACTACGACTTCCCGAACGGGCTTCCGCAGATCCACGTGCACGACGAGGGCGAGCCGGCGCAGGGCTACGGTATGTTCAACGAGAACGGGCAGCTGGTGGTGTTCTATTCTACCGAGAGCGACCTGGGCGACGGCTGGGACCCGGCTTCCGTGCACAACAATCCGCCGGAGAAGCGCCGCGCCGCGCTCCGCATGGGCACCAACATCCTGGTGTACGCCATGACGCACTGATTCAGACGGCGGGCCGCGGACGGCTGACGGCAGCGGACATTGCCGCAAAGAGACACGCGAGCGTCAGAGAAGGATCGACTGATTACGGACGCCGACGTTCCCTTTTAGCATCTCCGTTTGGATGCGCGGCGGTCTGCCGTCCGCCGTCTGCGGTCCTGATTGAGTGCACTATTTCCGGCGCGAGGCGCTTTTTCTGGAAAACGCTAAAACACTTGCGAGGCTTGCGGGTGAAAGAAAATCGAAGGTTGTAATCTCAGGTAAGCACAATCATCCATCGGGCCTACCTCCCGGTTCCTTTTCCCACCTCGCACCCTGGCGCGCAACCACTTATGCCTGCCACCATCAGAGAGGTAGCCCGGAAGGCCGACGTCTCCGTTGCCACCGTTTCGCGCGTGTTGAACGGGAGCGACAGCGTGCGACCCGCCACGCGCGAGCACGTCCTCGAAACGGCTCAGGCGTTGCAGTACATCCCCAACGAGACGGCCCGCAGCCTGAGCCAGAAGCAGACGCGCACGGTGGGCGTTTTGCTCCCGGACATGCACGGCCAGTTTTTTGCGCAGGTCATTCAGGGGATCGAGGAGCAGGCGCAGGCGCAAAACTACCACGTCTTGGTCTCCAGTTCGCACAGCGAAGAAGAAGAGGCGCGTACCATGATTCGCGCCATGCTCGGACGGGTGGACGGCCTTGTCATCATGTGGCCGAAGTCGCGCGTGCCGTTCCTCTCGGAAACGATTCCGAAGGGGCTGCCGACGATTCTGTTGAACGCGCCGGCGGTCGAGGGTGCTTCGTTCGCACTCAACTTCGACAACCGGCGCGGAGCGCGCAACGTGGTGCGTCATCTCATCGAACACGGGCACCGGCGCATCGCCATGCTGGCGGGGGCGTCGGAGAACCATGACGCCCGCGAGCGCCTGGCCGGCTATCGCAGCGCGCTGGAAGAAGCGGACCTCGCGGCGGACGACGATTACGTGATCGGTGGCGACTTCACGCGCGAGTCGGGCTACGAGGCGGCGCGGCGGGTGCTGGCCCTCTCGCCGTCGCCCACGGCGCTGTTTGCGGCCAACGACTCGATGGCAATTGGCGCGTTGCGGGGCCTGCAAGAAGAGGACGTGCGCGTGCCCGACGACCTGGCCCTCGCCGGGTTCGACGACATCCCCACGGCGCGTTTCATGATGCCCGGCCTGACCACGGCTCACGTGCCCATGCGTCGCCTCGGCGAGCGCGCCTTCGAGCACCTGCTGGCTGTTCTAAGCGGAGAGGCCCCCGACGACGGCGGCGCGGAAACACTCGCTACCGAGCTGATCCGGCGCACGTCCTGCGGCTGCCCACCGAGCTAATGCGTTTTCAACGGGTGAATTGGGCAAAACGGTACAGGAATAAGCGTCTACAAGCCGCATGGGATGAAGACTACTTGCTCAAAGTACTCACTGAGGCCGGAAATTAAATGCGATTGTCCTCCCCCATGCCCGATACTCCTGACCCCGATCTCTCCCGCGAGGCCGTCCGCGCCTGGCCCAAAGCCGAACTACACTGCCACCTGGACGGCTCCCTGCGGCTCTCCTCGATGCTCGACATGGCGCAAGAGCAAGGGAAAACCAATCGCCTGCCCGCCGACGACGAGGACGCCCTGCGCGAGCGGCTGCGCGGGGTGGACACCTCCGAGACGCTGGAAGACTACCTACGCCCGCGAAAACGTGCGCTACCTAGAGGTGCGCTTCGCGCCCATCTTGCACACCGAGGAAGGACTTGCGCTTGAACGGGTCGTGGACGTCGTGCTGGAGGCGCTCCGCGAGGCCGAGCGCAACCTCGACCTCGAAACGGCGCTCATCATCTGCGGGCTGCGCGACCGCTACGAGAGCGCGTCGCTGCGGCAGGCCGAGCTGGCCGCCGCCTACCGCAACCGGGGTGTGGTGGCCTTCGACCTGGCGGGCGGGGAAGCGGGCAACCCGCCGAAGCCGCATCTTCCCGCCTTTCATCACGCGCGCAACCATCTTTTGAATCTGACCGTCCACGCGGGCGAGTCGTGGGGGCCTGACTCCATCCGGCAGGCGCTCTTCGCCTGCGATGCCCACCGCATCGGCCACGGCACGTCGCTCTACCGCGATCCCAACCTCAAGCAGTATTTCGCCGACCACCAGATCCCGCTCGAAGTCTGCCCCACAAGCAACGTGCAGACCGGCGTGGTAGACAGCTACGAGGGGCACCCGCTCGCCGAGTACGTGCGTGAGGGCATGCTCGCCGGCCTCCTGCTCATCGGCGTCCTGGGCCAGTACATCGGCGGAAAGCTCAGTGACAGGATCCCCGTCGAGCGTGGCGGGCTCGGCGCTCATGACGGGCAGGTGGCCGCGGTGACGTAGGACCAGGTAGTATTCGCCCTGCGTGAGGCCGGCGACGCCCGGCAGACTTTCGCCGTCGGTGGGACTGACGACCGAGCCGTCCG
>PXTQ01000109.1 GCA_003022505.1 Bacteroidetes bacterium QS_8_64_10
TGATTTTCTTCCTGGTTGCCACGACAATCAACGTGGACACTGGGATCGGCATGACGCTGCCGCCGAAGCTGAAGGACAATCAGGAGCCGCCGCCGGTCAAGGATCGCAACATGCTGAAGGTGCTCGTCAACAGCAAGGGCGACGTGCTCATCGAGGAGAAGCCGTCCTCGGTCAATCAGGTGCGCAAAGAGGTCAAAAAGCACGTCCAAAACAACGGTTCCAATCCGGATTATGCGGTGAATGCCGACAAGGCAGTCGTATCTATCAAGACGGCGCAGCAGACGCCCTACGACAAGTACATCGACGTACTGGACGAGGCGTGGCTGGCGTACTTCCAGATGTGGGATGTTGCCGCCCAGCAACGCGGCTATGACGACTACGATGCGTTCAAAAATGAAAACCCGACGGATCCTGGGCAGAAGAACGCGATTCGCAAGAAATTGCCCGCGCAGATTTCCATTGCCGAGCCGGGCCGAGGAGCGGGCGGCGGAGGTAGCGGCTGAATGGTTTCGGGTTAGCAGGTTGAAGGTTGCACGTTCCACGCGCGGGGCGCAATAAAGAGACACGCATCACGCGCAATACGAAATGCGCGCGTTTGCATCGGCTGAGCGAGACGTGTCAGGATTTCGATTCGGACGTCGTTTGACAAACTGATCGCAACTTATGTCCCAGCATTTCGAGAAAAAGAGCGCAGACACGGAGCAGGAGATCCCGACCTCCTCGCTGCCGGATATTATCTTTATGTTGCTCATCTTCTTTATGGTGACGACCGTGCTGCGGGAGACGAACATCAAGGTACGCACGAAGCTCCCGGAGGCGGAGGCGCTCACCAAGATCGAGCAGAAGCGGCTCATTTCGTACATCTACATCGGCCCGGAAAAGCAGGGCGGAGGACAGGTGGGAGACAGGACGCTCATCCAGATCGACGACGCCCTGATCGAGGCTAAGAATAACATCCGCACGATCATGTCCAGCAAAAAGCAGGAGCAGCCCCAGCTCATCGTGAGCCTCAAGGTGGATCAGCAGTCGCAGATGGGTGTGGTCAACGACGTGCAAATGGAGCTGCGCGAGGCGAACGCGCTGCGCATCAATTACGCCAACACGCCCGAAACGAAGGCTGCGGCGCGCGGAATGTGATCCGTGTGCGGGTTTGAAAGTGTGAACGTGTGGAGGTAGGCACGTCTCGGCTCGGCGCGTTGTTGCTTCTCGACGTAATTTACCGTACCGTCACTCGGAACCCCGCCTCGGCGGGGTTTTTTGGTTTGGAATCTTGCGCGGATTCCGTATGCTTACAAGTGGTTCCGCAAAACGTCTGCGGCCCCGGACGACCAATGACGACTGAAGACCGCGTAAACGTCCAGAATTCGTCAGCCGTCGGTTCGAATCGGTATAACCTGCTCACCTCCAGACTCGCGAACTAAAATCACCAACCAATAACCCCCAACCAGAAACCAGCCAACCAGATTATGGCACATCAAGTGACCCTCATTCCCGGCGACGGTATCGGGCCGGAGATTATGGAAGCAGCGCTCCGCGTGCTGGAAGCGACGGGAGTCGCGTTCGACTGGGAGCGCTTTGACAAAATCGGCACGTCGGCGCTCGACGAATACGATGACCCGCTCCCCGATCACATCCTGGAGTCCATTCGCTCCAACAAGACGGCGCTAAAAGGGCCCGTGACCACGCCCGTCGGCGAAGGATTTGAGAGCGTGAACGTGCAGATCCGTCAGGAGCTGGAACTGTACGCCAACGTGCGGCCCTGCAAGACGCTACCCGGCGTCGAAACCCCCTTCGATGACATCGACCTCATCATCTTTCGTGAAAATACCGAGGGGCTGTACGCCGGCATCGAGAACTACGACGAGCGCCTGGAGATCGCCGACTCCATCGCGCGCGTCACGCGAAGCGGTTCCGAGCGCATCATCCGCTTTTGCTTCGAGTATGCGAAAAAGCACGGACGCGAGAAGGTGACGCTCGCGCACAAGGCCAACATCCTGAAGATCTCGACGGGATTGTTTCTGAAAATAGGCGAGGAGATCGCGCCTGAATACGAAGGCGAACTGGAGTTCGAGGATCGCATCATCGACAACATGGCGATGCAGATGGTGATGTACCCCGACCAGTACGATTGCGTGGTTACGACCAACCTCTTCGGCGATATTCTTTCCGATCTCGGCGCGGGCCTCGTGGGCGGCCTCGGCGTGACGGCGGGCGCGAACATTGGCGACGACGCGGCAGTCTTTGAGGCGGTGCACGGTTCGGCTCCTGACATTGCGGGGGAGGGCAAGGCCAACCCGACGGCAGTGCTCCGCTCCGCCGCCATGATGCTGGAACACCTCGACGAGCAACCCGCCGCCGACGCAATCGAGTGCGCCGTGGAGGGGGCTTACGCCGATGGCAGCGTGCTCACGCCCGACGTAGGCGGCAACGCCTCGACGATGGAGTTTGCGGAGCATCTCGCGGACCGCATAAGCGACCAGATCTCGTAAGACAGGCTTTTTACGCATTACGCAACACGCGACATGATCCAGCGCATTCAGTCCGTATATCTGTTGTTGGCCGCCGCCGCCCTGGTCGCTGTGCTCTTTTTCGGCAGCGTGTGGCAGCCGGCCACGGCGTCGTTCGGGCTTTTTACCTTTACCTTCGTCGCCGTGAGCGTGGCGGCCGGCCTGGTGGCGCTCGTCGCCGTCTTTCTCTATCAGAATAGACCGAGGCAGCGGCGGGTGGTCTTCGGGGCGCAGGTGCTGGCGCTGATCCAGACCGCGCTGCTCTACGGCGGCTTATACCTGGTCGGGGCGCTGCGCTACACCTCGCCCGCCACCGGCCAGGTGGATGTGGGCCGCGTCGTGGTGCTGCTCCTGCCCGTGCTCGGCTACGGCCTGCTGTACCTGGCGCGGCGCGCCATCACGAGCGACATTGAACTCGTCCGCTCGATGGACCGCTTGCGGTGAGCGAGAGCATGGGAAAAGCGGGGCAGAGGGTCTGCACGTCGCAAAATGCAAGCGTAAGGGCGATCCGGCGTGATCGCCCCTTTCTCAAACGAAAACGACCGGTTATGCCAGAAACGCAAGTTGACAAGTCGACCATCGCGGCACGTCTGCAAGACGTCGAGGAGCGCATCCGTCGGGCGTGTGATCGCGCCGGGCGGGAGCGCGATGAGATTACCGTCGTGGCCGTGACGAAGGTGTTCCCGCTCAAGTTCGTCGCGCGCCACGCCGACGTGTTTCACGCGCTCGACAGCGACCGCCTGGCCGACGAACTCGACAAGCGCGCCCGCAAGAACGAGCGCACGTTGCCGTGCTTCGTGCAGGTCAACACCTCCGGTGAGGAAAGCAAGTACGGCCTGGAGCCGAGCGAGACGCACGACTTTCTGGACCGCATGGTCGAGCGCGATCACCTGCGCGTGCCGGGCCTCATGATGCTGGCCTCGTTCGCCGACGATCCGGAGACGGTGCGCCCGGAGTTCGAGCGCCTGCGCGAGCTGCAAGCGTCGTACGCGGATGAGAAACACCCCACCGTCGATCTGCAGGACCTGTCGATGGGCATGTCGAATGATTTTGAGGTCGCCCTCGAAGAGGGAGCCACGCACCTGCGCTTGGGCACAGCGCTCTTCGGGCCGCGCCCCACGTGATTCGAGTTGCACGTATACCATTTGCGGACGGATCGTCGTGCATATTTTGTAATCTGGAGTGGAGCATCGAGAGCCCGTCGCATGAGGGCAATCCGTTCGATCTGCGAGCCGATGTCGTCTTTACGCATCGGGGGAGCGGCGAAACCGCTACGACTTTGCCCAGCCCCACGCCCGCCCCTCCATTTGCCCCTCGCAACTTCCCCTCGAAGCTCGTTCCGTCGAACCTTCGCGGCAAGCAGGCGTGTTAACACGATGGCAGCGATTCTTTGAGCAATCACGCGTTACGATCCATGCAGCTTAGCCCGCTTGACATCCGGAAGCAGGAATTCGAGCGCAAGCTTCGGGGCGTCGACGCCACGGAGGTGGAGGCGTTCTTAGACATGGTGGCGGACCAGTGGGAGGAGATGCAGGACGAGCAGCGCCGCCTCGAAGATCGCGTGCGCGAGCTGGAGGGCAAGCTGGAGCATTACCAGCAGGTGGAGGAGGCGCTTCAGGAGGCGCTTCAGACGGCCCGCGAGAACTCGCAGCAGAAGGTGGAAAACGCCGAGCGCCGCGCCGAGGTGATGATCGAGGAGGCCGAGAACGAGAGCGAGGAGATCCGCCGGAAGGCTAAGAACCAGCGCGAACAGTTGCAGCGCCAGGTCGAGCAGCTTATCAGCCGGCGTAGCGAGATCGTCGCGCAGATGCGCGGCTTCCTTAACTCCGAGTTGGAGTTGCTGGGCCGCTTCGACGGGAATCAGATCGAGGCCGACGCGGACGGCTCCGACGCCTCGCCCCAGCCTGCGCCCGCCGCTCCCGACCTGTCCGCGCCGGAGGACGAATCGGTCTCGGGAGCAACGGAAGATTCGTTTGCGGGCTGGCAGCAGCGGGAGAAAGCCGACGCGCCTGCCGAAGAATTGCCCACGTCGCGCACGGAAGCGGAGCAGAAGCGGGGAGAGCAAGAAGCCGAAGCGTCATCGGCAGAAGACGCCGAGCCGGAACCGAAGGGGGCGTCCACGCCGTCATCGCCGTCGCCCTCGCAGGCCGACCAGCGCGAACCTTCCGAACCGGCCTCGCCGACAGGCAAAGCACCGTCTTCGTCGCGGCCGGAACGCGCCTCGGAGGACGCTCCCCAGCAAAGCTCCGCCGGCTGGCTCGTTCAGCCCGTGTTCGACGCGGACGAAGACGACGAGCAACCCGAGCCGGACGTGCCGGACGAACCGACCGATGAAAATGAGGCCGCCTCGGACGAGCAAGACGCGGCGATCCCGCCCGCCGACGACGAGGACGATGAGCCGTTCGGCAGGCCCTCCGATGACGAGATGGAGCGGATACGACGCATCGCTAACGATCTCGATTGAACCGTACAATCCACCAATGCGCTTTTGATTGCTTGGGTCGTGTGGGCTGCCGATTTTGCGGAAAGACGCGGCGCGAGAGCGTCTCTACCTGAAATCTTTTGCGAGGGTTGCGCCTGCGACAGCGGTGTGGCCCTTTTTCTCATTTCCCCTTTAGCCATCAAAAAAGCACCATGAACACCAACAGCCAGCACGCCGATACCTTCGACCCCGAAACGTACCGCGAGCAGGTCGAAGAGGCTGCCGCGCACGTGCGCTCCGAGCACGACCACAAAGCGACCGTCGGGTTGATTTTGGGTACAGGCCTCGGCCAGCTCGCTGACGACATGGACGTAGAGCAGGCGATTTCCTACCACGACATCCCGCACTTTCCCGAAGCCACCGTCGAGCAGCACGAAGGCAAGCTGCTTTTGGGGCGGCTCGACGGCGTGCCCGTCACGGCCATGCAGGGACGGTTTCATCTGTACGAAGGCTACTCGCCGAAGCAAGTCACCTTTCCCGTGCGCGTACTCGCCACCCTCGGCGTCGAGACGCTGTTGATTTCGAACGCCGCCGGGGGGATGAACCCGCATCACGAGAAGGGCGAACTCATGCTCATCACCGACCACATCAACCTGCAGGGCCGAAATCCGCTTACCGGGCCGAACATCGACGAGTGGGGGCCGCGCTTCCCGGACATGAGTGAGCCGTACGACGTGGAGCTGCGCGAGCTGGCCGAGGAGCAGGCCCTCGAACACGGCATCAAGCTGCATGAGGGCGTGTATCTGGCCGTCATCGGGCCGAACATGGAGACGAAAGCTGAATACCGCTTCATGCGCCGGATCGGGGGTGACGTGGTGGGCATGAGCACGGTGCCGGAGGTGATCGTGGCGCGGCACATGGACCTGCGCTGCATGGCGATCACCGTCATCACCGACGAGTGCTTCCCTGACGCGCTGGAGCCTATCGACGTGGAGGACGTGATGGCCGCCGCCGCCGATGCGCAGCCGGATCTTACCAGGATCACGCGCGGCGTCGTCCGGGAGATCGGCGAGCCGGTGGTGGCGTGAGGTTTACCGCAGAGGGCGCCGAGGGCGCAAAGCAAGTAAGCGATTCGCCCGAAATCCTCTGCGCACTTTGCGGTAAACACATTGCGCGAAATGCAAAAGTCAAGCAGCCTTACGCCATACGCATTACGCAATACGCGCTGAAGAATGGACCGACCTTAAAAACTGAGAGCAGCGTCAAAATCAACCACGATGTCCCAATACAAAGAAGTCAGCCGTTTCGATCAGCCCGCGCTCGAAGAAGACGTGCTGGCGTGGTGGAAGGCCAACAACGTGTTCGAACGCAGCGTCAGCGAGCGTGAGGGCGCACCCGCGTTTACGTTCTACGAGGGACCGCCCACCGCCAACGGGCAGCCCGGCATCCACCACGTTATGGCGCGCGCCATCAAAGACATCTTCTGCCGATATAAGACGATGCAGGGCTACCAGGTGGCCCGCAAAGCGGGGTGGGACACCCACGGCCTACCCGTCGAAATTGAGGTCGAGAAAGAGCTGGACCTTGAAGGGCGCGAAGAGATCCTGGACTACGGCCTTGACCGCTACAACGACGCCTGCCGCGAGAGCGTCCTGCGCTACAAGGATCAGTGGGACGAGCTGACCGAGCGCATGGGCTACTGGGTCGATCTGGACGACCCCTACGTCACCTTCGAGACCGAATACATCGAGACCGTCTGGTGGCTCCTCAAGCAGATTTACGAGAAGGACCTGCTTTACAAAGGCCACAAGATCCAGTGGTACAGTCCCGGGTCCGGCACTGTGCTGTCGTCGCACGAGGTGAGCCTGGGCTACGAGGAGGTACAGGATCCGAGCGTGTACGTGCGGTTTCCCGTCAGCGGCGAAGACGACGTTCGATCCGGCCCCTTTCGTAGAGGTCGGTGAGCTTGCGTCGGGCCGGACCTCGACTACGTGAAGGTGCGCCTGACGAGTGACAGCGAACGGGGGCACGGGCGAGCGGGGGAACAGCTTATTTTGGCAGACGAGCGCGTCGAGGAGGTGCTGCTGAACGAATACGAGGTCGTCGAGCGCTATTCGGGCCGCGAGCTGATCGGTGCGGAATACACGCCGCTGTATGCGTATTTCGAGGACGCGAACGGCACGGAAAATGCCTGGTGCGTCGTGGAAGCGGACTTCGTCTCCACCGAGGACGGCACGGGCGTCGTGCACATGGCGCCGGCCTTCGGCGCAGAGGACTTTGAGGTCGGGCAGCGCGAAGACCTGCCGCTGTTTAATCCGATTGACGAGGACGGGCATTTCACCGAGGAAGCGCCGCTCGTCGACGGCCTCTGGTTTAAGGAAGCCGACGGCAAAATATGGCGCGATCTGCGGGATCGGGGGCTGCTTTTGCGTCACGAGACGTATCTCCATAATTATCCGCACGACTGGCGTAAGGGCACGCCGCTCATGAGCTATCCGGTGGAGAGTTGGTTCATCCGCACCACCGCGATCAAGGAACGCATGATGGAGCTGAACGACCAGATTAACTGGCAGCCGTCCGCCATCGGCTCGGGGCGCTTCGGCGAGTGGCTGGAGGGCAACGTCGATTGGGCGCTCTCGCGGAGGCGCTACTGGGGCACGCCCCTCCCGATCTGGGAAAGCGACGACCCCGATTCCGATTACGTCGAGATGATCGGCTCCGTCGAGGAGCTGCGCGAAAAGTGTGGTGCCCAGTTGCCCGACGATGACGCCGACATCGACCTGCACCGGCCCTACGTGGACGAACTGACGTGGCCTGCGCCCGACGGCGAAGCGACCATGCGCCGCGTGCCCGACCTCATCGACGTGTGGTTCGACTCCGGCGCCATGCCGTTTGCGCAGTGGCACTATCCGTTTGAAAATGAAGAAGCGTTTGCGCGCAACTTCCCCGCCGATTTCATCGCCGAGGGGGTGGATCAGACGCGCGGCTGGTTCTACACGCTGCACGCCATCGCCGCGCTCGTCATGAACGACAAGGCCTACGAGAACGTCGTCGTAAACGGCCTCGTGCTGGACGCCGACGGTGAGAAGATGTCGAAGTCGGAGGGCAACGCCGTCGAGCCGTTTGAGATGATCCGCGAGTACGGCGCGGATGTGGTGCGCTGGTACATGATGAGCAACACGCCGCCGTGGGAAAACATCAAATTTGCCGAGCGCGGCTTGAACGAAACCCGCCGCAAGTTCTTCGGAACGCTCCAGAACTCGTACTCGTTTTTCGCCACCTACGCTAACATTGACGGCTTTGCGTATGACGAGAGCGAGCGCGTTCCGCCGAGCGAGCGCGAGGAGCTGGACCAGTGGATCTTGAGCCGCTTCCATTCGACGACGGCCACTGTGGACGAAGCGCTTGCGGACTACGATCCGACGAAGGCGGCCCGTGCGGTCGAAGACTTCGTCGAGGAGCTGTCGAACTGGTACATCCGCCGCTCGCGCCGCCGCTTCTGGGCCGCGAAGGGGAACGAGGGCGCGGTAGAGCGGGAGAGCGAGAGAGAAGAAGCAGCCAATCGGAAATCGGAAATCGGAAATCGGAAATCGAAAGAGTTCGCCTATCAGACCGTCTACGAGTGCCTGCGCGGCGCGGCCAAGCTGATAGCCCCCATCGCGCCATTCTTTGGCGAGTGGCTGTATCGCGCGCTCTCAGGCGATGATGTCAGTAAAGACAGCGCCTCGGTGCATCTGGCCGACTTCCCGGCACGCGAGGGGCAGGTCGTGCAGCCGGAGCTGGAGCATCGGATGCAGCTGGCGCGCACCGTCTGCACCATCACGCATGGGTTGCGCAACCAGGATCAGATCAACGTGCGGCAGCCCCTCCCGCGCATTCTCGTGGTGACGGGCGCGGGCGTCCAAAAAGACAGCGTCCGCCGCGTCGAAGGCATCATCCGCGACGAGGTAAACGTCAAGGACGTCGAATACGTCGCCAGTTCGTCGGAGGTCGTCGAGCGCTCCGCCAAGCCCGACTTCGCGCGGCTGGGCAGTCGCCTCGGCGAACTCATGCAGCCGGTTAACCAGAAGGTGCGCGCCCTCGGCGACGACGAGATCGAGCGCTACCTGAACGAAGGCGAGATGACGCTTCAGGTAAACGGCGAAACCGTAGAGCTTGGCCCCGACGACCTGATCATCGAGAGCGAGGGGCTGGAGGGCTGGAGCGTGGGGCAGAAGCAAGGCGTCACCGTGGCGCTCAATGGCATCGGCCAGATCGCCCTCCGCGCTGTACTCGATGCGAATGCGATCCGCCACGTCGAAGCCGCTTTCTTT
>PXTQ01000110.1 GCA_003022505.1 Bacteroidetes bacterium QS_8_64_10
GATTTGTAGACGACCAACTTCTGATAACTGCTGAGGACTTTGAGGGCGCGAGCCTGCTGGAGACGCTGCTACCGAACTGGCCTACCCGCCCCGACACACCAGTCGTGCGTGTGACGCTCGAACGTCAATAGTTCATTGAAGACGATATTCTGAGACCATGACGGGACTGATTGGAAAAAAGAAAGGCATGACCAGCTTCTTTGACGAGGACGGCAACGACGTGCCGTGCACCGTCATCGAGGTGCGCCCGAACGTGGTGGCGCAGGTCAAGACCGAAGACGGCAAGGACGGCTACGACGCCGTGCAGCTCGGCGCGGGCGAGAAGAAAAAGTGGCGCGCGACGAGCGCTCATCGCGGGCAGTTCGAGAGCGTCGGCGCGAACGTGAAAGACACGCTCTCGGAGTTCCGCGACTACGGCGAAGACGTGGAGGCGGGCGACACGCTTTACGTCGAGGACGTGTTCGAGGCGGGGCAGACCGTCGACGTGGCGGGGGTGACGAAAGGCAAGGGCTTTCAGGGCGTCGTCAAGCGGCATGGTTTTTCGGGTGTCGGGATGCAGACGCACGGCCAGAGCGACCAGGAGCGGCATCCCGGATCCATCGGCGGGGCCTCCGATCCGGCGCGCGTCTTCCCCGGCATGGAGATGGGCGGGCGCACCGGCGGCGAACGCGCCACGATGAAGAACCTCCGCGTCATGAAGGTGATCCCCGACAACCACGCGCTTCTTGTCAGCGGCTCCGTGCCCGGCCCGAAGGACGGCTACGTGGAGGTTTACCGGCACGACAATTGACAATCTCTCGGTGCGTTTCAAAGCGCGCCTTTTTTGTTGCGACGAGATGTTTTTGACTGAAATCGTAAAACGTAAAGCGTAAAAGTGAGCACCCTTACGCAATACGTTTTACGCGCCGTCGGATAATCGAGAAGCATAAATAACGCGCCAGTGGTAACAGATTGGCAGAAACGAACACGAGGAAGTCATGGAAACAGACGTTTACACACGCGAAGGCAGCCTCGCTGGGCGCTCCGTCGAGTTGGAGCCGTCGGTCTTCGGCATTGATCCGAACGATCACGTCATCTGGCTGGACGTGCGACGCCTGCAGGCGAGCCAGCGCCAGGGTACGCACAAGACCAAAGAGCGCAACGAGGTGGCCGGAAGCCGCCGTAAGCTCTACCGCCAGAAGGGCACCGGCAACGCACGCGCCGGCGACGCTAAGTCGCCCATCCGCAGGACGGGCGGGCGCGCCCACGGCGTGAGGCCGCGCTCCTACGATCTCAACCTGAACAGAAAGACGAAGCGGCTGGCCCGGCGCTCCGCGCTCGCCTACAAGGCGCAGGACGAGGCGGTGCGCGTCGTAGAGGACTTCTCGCTGGAGGAGCCGGAGACGCGCTCGCTCGTGGATCTCGCTGAATCCGTAGAGGCGGATGACCGGAAGGTGCTGTTTTTGACAACGGAGAACGAGCCGGCCATCTACAAGTCGAGTCAGAACCTGCCGGACTTCGAGGTGCAGGAGGCGCGCAACGCCACCACGTTCGACATCCTGAACGCCGACGTCGTGGTCTTTCAGGAAGGCGGCCTCGAGATGCTGAGCGAGCAACTCGGCGACGCCGAACCGGCCGCCGCGTGATCGCCAATCGAAAATCTAAAATTGCAAATCGAAAATGGACACGCTCATTCAGCCCATTTTGACTGAAAAGACCTCGCGTCTGATGGAAGAAGCGCAGTACGTCTTTCAGGTGCGCGAGCAGGCCTCGAAGGTGGAGGTGCGCAAGGCCATTGAGCGCGAGTACCCGAACGTGCGCGTCGACGACGTTCGCACCCAGAACGTGCGCGGCAAGACGAAGACGCAGTTCACGCGCGCCGGTCAGATTGAAGGCAACACCGGCAGCTACAAGAAAGCCATCGTAAGTCTCGACCCCGATGGCGAGCAGATCGACTTCTTTGAGGACGTGTACTAAAACGGTGCGGATTGGATCGCACGATTGCGTCTGAAGCATCAGGAAGAATTCCGCTTACTACCGCGAAGACAAGCAGCCTTGCGCAATACCATCACGCAATATACGCGGCTTACCAGAATTGACAACCGCAGAGACCAGCAGAGCGTTTAGTCAACCATAGCACAGACGACAAGTTATGCCAACGAAGCGACGAAAACCGACGACCAACGGGCAGCGTCACCGCTCCGACCAGGACGACCACGACCTGACGAAGGACGAGCCGGAGAAGAACCTGCTCGATTCCAAGAAGCGCACCGGCGCTCGCAACAATCAGGGGCGCATGACGGTGCGGCATCAGGGCGGCGGCCACAAGCGGCGCTACCGCACCATCGACTTCAAGCGCAACGACAAAGACGGCGTGCCCGCGCGGGTGGCTGCCATCGAGTACGACCCGAACCGCTCGGCGCGCATCGCGCTGCTGTTTTACCGCGACGGCGAGAAGCGCTACATCATCGCGCCCGACGGCCTGGAGGTGGACGACACCGTGCGGAGCGGCCCGAACGTCTCCATTGAGCCGGGCAACTGCATGCCGCTCGACAACATGCCCATCGGCACGACGGTGCACGCCATCGAGCTAAAACCCGGCAAGGGCGCGCAGATGGCGCGTTCGGCGGGCACCTCGGCGCAGCTGACGGCGCGTGAAGGCAAGTACGCCACCCTGGAGCTGCCTTCCGGCGAGGCGCGGCGCGTGCTCTCGCGCTGCCGGGCCACTGTCGGCTCGACCTCCAACCCCGAACACGCCAACGTGGAGTTGGGCAAGGCCGGGCGCAGCCGCTGGCTCGGCATCCGTCCGAAGACGCGCGGCGTGGCGATGAATCCCGTCTCCCACCCGATGGGCGGCGGCGAAGGGCGCGCCTCCGGGGGGCACCCGCGCAACCGCAAGGGCGTGCCGGCGAAAGGCTACAAGACGCGCAAGCGCTCCAAAAAATCCGACAAGTACATCGTCCGCCGCCGCAACGAAGAGAAAAAAGGCTGATTCCAGTTGGGATTTGTGATTGGGGATTTTGAATTGACAATCCCTCTAATCCCAAATCGCAATCCGAAATCCAAAACCCAAAATCGTAAATCGACATGGCGCGTTCGCTTCGCAAAGGACCCTACGTTTACTACAAGCTCCAGCGCAAGATCGACGAGCTGAACGAGAGCGGCGAGAGCAAAGTCGTCAAAACCTGGAGCCGCTCCTCGATGATTACACCGGAATTCGTCGGGCATACCGTAGCTGTTCACAACGGCAAGCAGTTTGTGCCCGTGTACGTGACCGAGAACATGGTTGGGCACCGCCTCGGCGAGTTTGCGCCGACGCGCACGTTCCGAGGCCACTCCCGCGCCGGAAGCGCCCGCACGAGCACCGGACCGGGGCCGTGATTCGGTTTTAGGTTTCAAGTTTACAAGTTTCAGGTTGGCGCATTACAGGTTCGAGACGGAAGTAGGCTCCTGACCGCCAACCGAAAACCATCAACCATCAACCCGTCATGCAAGCCCGCGCCATCCGCAAATACATACGGAGTTCGCCGCGCAAGATGCGGCCGGTCGTCAACCTGGTGCGCGACAAGAACGTGCCCGAAGCGATCGCCACGCTCAACTTCATGCCGCACGAACCGTGCTCGGTGGTCGAGAAGACCGTGATGAATGCCGTGCACAACCTGAACGACCAGAACCCCGACGAGTATTTCGATGAGGACGAGTTGGAGATTCAGGAGATCCGCGTGGACGAAGGGCAGACGTATAAGCGG
>PXTQ01000111.1:0-7971 GCA_003022505.1 Bacteroidetes bacterium QS_8_64_10
CGGCTCCTCGCCGCTTTCCATGAGCGCATCGCTCAAGGTTTCGCCCAGCGCGCCCGAAGCGCCTACCTGGTACACCCAGCGCCGCCATGTGAGGCCCGGTATGTCGAGAAAGCGACGGTTGGGCGCTGTGCGTACTTGCGCGCTCAGGCGCTCGCTATCAAACGCCGTGTTCCCTGTGAATCGCACCTCCGTCACGAGCGGCGCTTCTTGCCCGCGCGCCGTTCCTGCGAAAAAAAGCAGCATCGCGCCGATCAGCAGGCGACCTGCCTCACGCGGCGCGCGTCGCAGGAGCAAAGATGTGAACGCAATCTGTCGGCCCGGAAGTGCGTACAGCATTAATCAAACACACGGCGACATTTCATAAAAAAGCGCCAGTGCACAGAACCCGGTCATCTCACCACGACCGGATTTCGGTCGTGATGGAGGCCACCTCGACCGAGTACACTGGCGCTTCCGTCTTTGTAGCAACTTGCGCAAACGTGAGTTCCAAGCCGGACGCTCGCGTGCGGTCTCAATCGTAACTGTGTAGTTACTGAGAGAACCAAAATGACGCTGCTCCATATGCCTATTTAGCTTGCTTTTATGCAGCAGGTCAGACGGCCACCCACGCCCAGTTGCGTAAAAGATCTCACCGACCGTCTGCCGGAATAAGCCCCGGCCATCAGTAAGTAACTTAGGGGGGTACTATTATGTCTGACGCTTATGACCTTATCGATGCCGACTCGCTTCCTCCTTCACTCGCGTCTGTTTCTGCGTCGAAGGATGATGACGACACCAAACTGCTCCTCATTGACTTCCGGAGCGGCGAGAGCGTGAGTTGTCATCCCAGTGTTGCGCCGCTTCTGGAAGACGGCTGGACGTTGCAACGCGCCACGCCGCGCGTCGTGGAAGAGGAAGGGTGCAAGCTCCTCGTTATTTTGTCGCGTCGCGGAAGCGCTCCCAAAAAGTTTTCCTTTCCCGCAAGACTGTAACGCTTCGCATGGGGGGCCTCGTCCTTTCGCGTCGCGCGTGCCGGGATGGTTTACGACGATGACGGCTCCGGTTGGCGGCGCGCCATCCACGAGAGGAACCAGATGCCGAGCCACGCGGCTCCGGTGTACCACCAGCTTGCGGCCAGCAGAAAACCCGCGTTCACGCCGTAGAGAACGTGATATAGCCACGTCGGGGTGCCGTTTTGCCCGGACTGCTGGAACTGGCGCTGCACCAGCCCGCCCGCCAGCGGCAGCATCTTGAGAACGAGCATGACGGGCGTGTAGATCAGCACGATCCACACGGCCCAGTTCGGTTCCCACATCGTCGCCACGATGATGATTGCGGTGACGATGAGGTCGAGCCAGACGTGTTTTAGTACGTTCATGTCGGGGTCCCAAGTTGGCAAGTTCGCAAATTTGCAGGTTGGTCGTTCCAATCCTTACCGACCGATGAACTTGAAACCTGCCAACCTGTAACGAGCAACCACTCCAAGAAGCACATCGCGCTCGTAAACCGCAACCGCTCCGCCACCGCCGCGCGTGCTGCATTCCGCTACGCCTGCTCCTTCGCGCTCTTTTCGAACGAGTTGGCCGCTTCGCGGGTGGGTCTCGGCCTCATCGCCGTCTTTTGGTCGCTCAACTGGGGCCTCACGGGCCTGCGGACGCACCTGCTGTTCTTCCCGCTCTGGCTGGGCTACGTGCTCGCCGTAGACACCCTCGTGTGGCGGCGGCGCGGCACGTCGATCTTTGCACGCTCGCGGGGTGGCTTCGCAGCGCTTTTTCTCCGCGCCCGTCTGGTGGTGCTTCGAGGTGGTCAACTGGCGCACGCAAAACTGGATCTACCTGAGCCGAGAACAGTTCAGCGACCTGACGTATTTTCTTTTGGCTTCCGTCGCGTTTTCGACGGTCATCCCCGCCGTTTTTGAAACCGCCGAGTGGGTGCGCACCTTCGGCTGGATGCGCCGCCTGAAGGACGGCCCCCGGCTGCGCGCCACCCGCTCGTTCTGCGCCGCGGTGGTCGTCATCGGCGTGGCGATGCTGGCGCTGCTTCTCGTTTGGCCGACGTACTTCTACCCGTTCATCTGGGGCTGGCTGTTTTTCGTGCTCGAACCGCTGAACGTGTGGCTGGGCAACCGCTCGCTGTTCGACGCCACCGGACGCGGCGACTGGCGACCCGTCGTGAGTCTGGCGCTGGGCGCACTCGTGTGCGGTTTCGTGTGGGAACTGTGGAATTGTTACGCTTATCCGAAATGAGAGATCTGTTCAGGTTTTCGAGTGAAGCGGTACGCCGCGCCGTGCTCGCCCAAAACGTAGCGAAGCATACATACGCTTGCTCTTCGCCTTCTAAACCTGAACAGATCTTTGTCCAATTTATTATTTGAAGCTGCACTAACCAACACTCCATCCAACCAGTCCCCCAGTTTGCGCCTTCTCGTCATCATTCCGGCCTTCAACGAAGCGCCAGCCATCGGGCGCGTCATCGGCGACATCCCAGCGGGGCTGGCCGACGAGGTGGTCGTCGTCAACAACGCCTCGACGGACGAGACGGCTCGCAACGCGCGGGAGGCCGGCGCTACGGTGCTCCGCGAGGAGCGGCGCGGCTACGGCTGGGCCTGCCTGCGCGGCATCGCCTACGCACGCTCGAAGCCTTCCCGCAAGCAGCCCGACGTGATCGCGTTCTTGGACGGCGATTACAGCGATCATCCCGAAGAAATGAGGGATCTCGTTGCACCGATCCGCCGGGACGAAGCCGACTTCGTGGTCGGCTCGGGGCGCGCAGTTTACCGACCTCGGCCCGTTTCGCGCCATTCGTTTCGACGATCTGCTCGCCCTCGACATGCAGGACAAGACCTTCGGCTGGACCGTCGAGATGCAGATCAAAGCTGTGCGCTCCGGCCTGCGCTGCGCGGAGGTGCCCGTGTCGTACCGGCGGCGCACCGGTGTGAGCAAGATCACGGGCACCGTCAGTGGCACCGTTAAGGCCTCGGCGAAGATCCTCTACACGATTGCGCGCTACGCCCTCAACTGACGAGTTGCGACGGGCGGTGGATCGGCGTCGCCTATTCCAGCCGGGTAAGCGACACGTCGCCGGACTCCGTCGCGAGCGACAGTCGTCCCTGCAATTCTCCAACGCACTCGGCCCGTACAAGGGCGGTCTTCGCTTCGATCCGCCCGTGAACCGCAGCATCCTCAAGTTTCTGGGCTTCGAGCAGGTGCTCAAGGACAGCCTGACGACGCTCCCGCTGGGCGAAGGCGGCGCGGACTTCGATCCGAAGGGGCGCTTCCGACCGCGAGGAGGTGGACCGCCGCCTGCGCGATCTGATGAGCGACATCCACGAGCAAGTGCGTGCGCCACGGGCGGTGCGAGAGCGACGACGGCGCGGTCGATTACGTGCGGGGCGCGAACGTGGCGGGCTTCCGCCGCGTGGCCGACGCGCTCCTGGCGCAAGGGCTGGTTTGAAGCGTTGCAAGTTGCAGGTTGACAAGTTGCAGGTTAGCAAGTTCGTCTCCGGCGCGAACACCCGCCAACCACTAATCAGCAACCAGCTAAGCTGGTGCGTGCTCGGCGTCGGAGGCGAGCGGATAGTCGGCCTCGGCGTTACCCTCCTTCATGGCGCGGAGCTGTCGTCTCAGGAGGCGCTTGCGGAAGGCGCTGAGGTAGTCCGTAAACAGCACGCCGTCGAGGTGGTCGTGCTCGTGCTGCAGGACGCGGGCGAGGAACCCTTCAGCCTCGATCTGCTGCTCCTCCAAGTCGCGGTCGAGATAGCGCAGGCGCACCGTCTCCGGGCGCTGCACCATCTCGCGCACGTCGGGAATCGAGAGGCAGCCTTCTTCCATTCTGCAGGTGTCCCTGCTTGCGTGCTCGATCTCCGGATTGATGAGGATCATCGGCTGCGGCGGAATCGTCTCGCCTTCCTCTTCCAGCTCCGCCGCCATCGGCGCAAGGTCGATCACAAAGAGGCGCTCCGAGCGGCCTACCTGCGGGGCCGCGAGGCCGATGCCGTTGGCCGAGCGCATCGTCTCGATCATGTCGTCGAGGAGCGCCTGCAACTCGTCGGAGTCGTGCTCGACCGGCTCGGTGGTTTGCCGGAGCGCGGGGTCGCCGAAGACGCGAATGGGGAGGATCATGGCGCTTCGTCAGTTTGGCTGATAGCTTCTCTTTGCAAACGGCCAAGCAGGGCGAAAGGGTTCAGCCGGATGTCGAAAAGGTTGCATGTCGGCGAACCTGCATTTAGCCGTTTCTGCCGATGGCGACGACTGACGACTAAAATACGGTCGTCCATCGTTGTTGGTCGGTCGTCCGTTTCCTAAGGTATTTTTGCGGTTCCACTTAAGCTTTCAGCCCGGCGGGTTCGTCGCTTCGACTTGCGGGACATGCGGACGTGCTCGAGTCGGCGGAGAGGTCAAGCTCCGCCTCTCATTTCTGACAAACCACGAACCAGAAACTATCAACCATCCCGGTCCAGATACCGTTGCAGGATGAGAGCCGCTGCCGCCGCGTCGACGCGCCCACGATTTTCGCGCGTGTGACGGCCGCCGGCTTCGCGGATGTGGGCCTTCGCTTCTTCGGAGGTGTAGCGTTCGTCCCACGTCGTCAGCTCAACGCCGGGGAGCGCGTTGCGAAGGCGGTTGACGTACTGCTGAACGCGCTCGGTGGCGGCCCCTTCCGCGCCGGCTTCGGTAAGCGGCCAGCCTACCACGACGAGGTCCAGCCCGCCCGCG
Organism: Bacteroidetes bacterium QS_8_64_10; assembly: GCA_003022505.1. Classification (GTDB taxonomy): domain Bacteria; phylum Bacteroidota; class Rhodothermia; order Rhodothermales; family Salinibacteraceae; genus PXTQ01. Next base: position 4,695 of record PXTQ01000111.1, read on the forward strand.
TGGTCGCGGAGGCGCTTCAGTTCGGCCACGGCTTCGGCCTGCGAGAACGCGCCGTGCGGTTGGGCGAAGGTGCGCGTCGGGTCGGCGAGGGCCAGCCCCACGCGCTTCGTGCCGTAGTCCACGGCGGCAAGGCGAGCGGGAGCGTCAAGCACGGAGAAGGGGTTGTGAAGGAGACTGTAACTATGAGACCAACAATTTACGATCTTAGACTCATAGACTCTTAGTCTCGTAGCCCCTCCTAGTCCGCGCCGTTTTCGGCCAGTTCGTTCTTGGAGAGATGCTTGTCGGCGCTGCCATCTGGGATGGCGTAGTCCAACTCGCGCAGCGGCACCTGCAGCTTCTCCTTAATGCGCTTGCCGGGCTTGAAGTGCGTCTTGCGGCGACTCGGAATGAAGACGGTTTCGTTGGTCTTCGGATTGCGCGCTTTGGGTTTCGCCTTCGTTTTCTTGACCTCGAAGACGCCGAAGTTTCGCAGCTCGATGCGTACCTCCGGGTCCGCCTCTATCATGAGGTCCCCCAGGGCATCCAGCACCGCCCCCACCCAGGGTTCGCTTTTGTAGATGGGCTTGTCGCGCAGCTCGGCCGCGACTCTCTGCTTGCGATTACCAAACGTAAAAACCGAGCAGAACAATTGCCAAATGCGGTTACGAGTCTATGAGCTTGAGAGTCTATGAATCTGTGGATAAGGAATCAGTAGGCTCCAGCGAAAATTACTCCGGGGTCGGGATGCCGGTTGCGGAGCGCAGTTCACTGGCCTGCCATGCGCCGTCGTGCTCGTCAGCCATGCGCACCGCCGTCACCTCATCGGTTGTCACTTTCGAGGCGTTGTTGCCAAAGTTCTTGCGCACGTATGTGAGAACGGCCGCGATCTGCTTGTCGTTCAGAACCGGGCCGTGCGCCGTCATGACAGCGTTGTAGTCGTTACCCTTCACGGTGATCGGCCCCTTCATGCCGTCCAAGAGCAGACGCACGAGTCGCCCCTTGTCGCCCACGACCCACTCCGTGCCGTGGAGCGTCGGGTACACGTTGGGCACGCCCTTGCCGTCGGACTGGTGACAGGTGATGCACTGCTGGTTGTAAACGCGCTTGCCCATCGCTGCGATCTGCTTCTCCGGCGAGTCTGAATTGCTTTGAGCGCTGTCACCGCCGCACGCGGCAAGAAGCATCAGCCCAGCCATGAGTATTCCTACGTTTCGTGTGAGCGACATGCGAGTCGTGGTGCGTGTTACAAGAAGGGGTTGTGCGTCAGGAGTAGAATGCACAGCTAACTTTCGCAATTGGTATCATATGACGGCGGGCGGTGGACCGCTGTTTGTCGTCATGCAACTTTTCGTCACACGCCATGCAGCTTGGAGTACTCACAAAGAGACAGCGTGTTGATGAGCAAACCATTTAGGTTTTGGAATCGCACTAATCTTCGTCAGGGAGGCCAGTCGTGCGCGCCGCGCCACCGCGCGGAAGCGTTTCACGACGACCATCACCTTTCCGACCCGACCTGCTGACCTTCGATTCGTTGACCGCAACGCTCAAGCGCGCCAGCGCATTTGACAGCGCACGGCATGGCGAGTACCTTTCATAAACGGCAAAAGCGGAGACCGAGCGACACCCGATAGTTTGATTTCATCCGTACGAAGACCGCCCTATGCATCGGATTGTCGTCTGTAATCACAAGGGCGGGACGGGCAAGACGACCACGGCCCTGCACCAGGCTGCCGCGCTCGGCCTGAGCGGGCATCGCACGCTCGCCATCGACCTGGACCCGCAGGGGTTCCTCTCGCGCATGATGGGCATCAAGAATCCGCCGGAGGAGCGTTCTTCCCTTGCGCTCTTTGACGGTGAGGACCGTTCGCTCTCCGACATCAAAATGCACCGGGTGGAGGGCTTCGACCTGCTGCCGTCCTCGAAGCGGCTCACCAAGATGATCCGCAGCCTCAACAAGCCGACGGACGTGCTCTGGACGAAAGAGGCGCTGGACGAAGGCATCGACTACGACGTGGTGCTCTTCGACACCGCCGCCGCGATCACCGTCTACAGCCTGAACGCGCTCGTGGCCGCCCGCCACGTCGTCGTGCCCGTCACGCCGGAGTACCAGCCCGTGGTGGGCGCGGAGCAGACCTTTCGCACGGTGCGCATGGTGCAGGATCAGCTGAACCCGGACCTGACCGAGCCGCGCTTTTTGCTGACGCAGGTGGATGCCCGCAAGCGCACGCACGACATGTACCGGCAGTACCTCCGCGACGAGTACGACGACCTCGTCATGGACGGCGTCATTCGCACCAGTTCGGCGCTCGCGGAATCGTACGAGGACGGCAGCACGGTCTTTAAGCGCAACCCGCAGAGCCGAGGCGCGCGCGACTACGCCAACGCCGCCGACGAGGTGCTGCGGCGTCTCAAAGGGGCTCCGTCGTCCAACGATGAGGCTGCCCGCGAAGTGCCTTCCTCGCCGCCTCGGTTTTCGCCCTCATAATACCAAATCTGAAGGATTTGGGATGGAGGTGTGGAAGGGTGGACGTGTGAAGGTAAAAACGTTCAAACCTTCATACCTACTCACCTTCAGACCCCAACGGAGCTTGCGGAGTCGGTATGAAACGCCTCGCGGTGCTCATCATGCTCGGAATGGGGGCCGCCGGGCTGCTCTTCGCGCTCCAGCATCGCTTCGGGAGCGTGCCGCCGATGGGCGTGATGCTGGACCCGGGGGACGGCCTCTACCGCACGGCCCGGCAGGCGCGCTACCCGGATCGGGTGACGCTGCGGATCGACGCGCTCGAGGATTCCGTCACCATCGTGCGCGATGAGCGCGGCGTGCCGCACATCTTCGCTGAAAACGACCTGGACGCCGTGGCGGCGCTCGGCTACATGGCAGCGCGAGACCGTTTGTTTCAGCTCGACTTCGTGACGCGCGTGGCGGCGGGTCGCCTCAGCGCGGCGCTCGGCCCATCGATGCTCGACACGGACCGCTATCTGCTGCGCACCGGCATGGAGATGGGCGCGCGGCGCACCTGGCAGCGTATCCGCGAGAACGACGGTATCGAGAAGCGCATCGTGGAGGCCTACGTCGCCGGTGTCAACGCGCGCCTGGAACGTCTCGCGCCACAAGAGCTACCGCTCGAGTTCCGACTGCTCGGCTACGCGCCGGATCCGTACACGCCGATGGACGTGATGCGGTTGCTTCAGTACATGACCTTCAACCTGACCTATGACACCGACAGCCCGGCGTACGCGGCGCTGCGACAGGCGATGACGGGACGCGCCTTCCGGCGGCTCTACCCGCGCGATC
>PXTQ01000111.1:8178-11900 GCA_003022505.1 Bacteroidetes bacterium QS_8_64_10
CGCGGCGTTTAACAACTACGTCGGCTGGACGCTCACGAACGTCGGCGCGGACCAGATCGACCACTACGCGCTCGAACTGGATTCGTCCGGCACGCGCTACCGCTACGAAGGCGCGTGGCGGCCTATCCGCACCGTCGTTGACACGATTCCGGTGGCCGGGGCTGCGCCCGTCCTCGACACGCTCCGCTACGCGCACTGGGGGCCGGTCATCCAGAACGACGCGTCGCGAACCGGAGCGCCCGTCGCCGTGCAGTGGGTGGGGCACGAGGCCAGCACGTCGCTCCGCGCGCTCTGGGGCATGAACCACGCCCGGAGCGAGGCCGAGATGCAGGAGGCGATGCGCTCGTGGGACACGCCCAGCCAGAACATCCTGGTAGCCGACCGGAAGGGGGCGATCTCGATCCGCTCGACGGGTTTGTTGCCGGTGCGGCGCGGTGGCCACGGCGCAGGCCTGCTGGACGGCAGCACGGATCGCTTCGCCTGGACCGGGCGCATCCCGTTTGGGGAGTTGCCACACGCGCGTAATCCGAAGCGGGGCTACCTGATGTCGACGAACCAGCAGCCTACCGATTCCAGCTATCGCTACTATCTGGACCACGACTGGCGCAATGGCTTCCGTTCTCTCCGCATCGACTCGCTGTTGAACCGCAAGCCGCGCCACGCGGTGAGCGACCTCGCTCGTTACCAGTCCGACGTGCGCGTCGTGCAACGCGACCTGTTCGCGCCGCTTCTGGACACGCTCGGCGGCCCGCTGCCGCTCCGTGCCGACTCGCTCCGCCGGATGCTCACGCGCTGGAACGGCGAGGCGACGCTGGATCGCCCGGAGCCGCTGGCGATGTGGGTATTCATGAGTGAACTGCGGTCGCTGGCCTGGGACGAGCCGGTCTTTGCCGGGCGTATTGAGCCGAAGACGTGGCGGCTGCGCGAGCTGCTGGTCGAGCGACCTGCCTCGCGCTGGCTGGACGTTCAGGCGACGCCTCGAGGGCGCGAGAACGCCGCCGGGCTGCTCCGCCGCGCGCTCGTCGTCGCCGCCGACACCCTGGCGGCGCGCTACGGCTGGAATCCGACGGGCTGGCGCTGGGGCGATCACCAGCGCGTGGTCTTCGAGCACCTGACCGGGAGCGAGGCGCTTCGCGCGCTCTGGCGCGGTCCCGAACCGTGGCCCGGCTTTCGCTCGACGCTCTCGCCCTCGCAGCCGCTCCGCACCACCCACAGCGCGAGCTGGCGCGTCATGGTCGATTTCTCGACGACGCCGCCTCGGGGCTACGGCGTGTATCCCGGCGGGCAGAGCGGCAATCCGTTCAGTCGTTTGTATGACCGCCACCTCGCCACCTATCTTGACTTTAGATATTACGAGCTGCGCAAGCCGCAAACCCCGTCGGCGATGGACGAAGAACACGTTGCCTCGCGGCTGGTGCTTCAGCCTGAAGGGTAGCTTTGTTCTTAGCCGAGCAGCTCGGTCCTGACCGATTTTACTTCGGCCAAACGTGCGTATTGCGTAATGCGTATTTCGTAGGGGGGCTTGCCGCTACCGTCTCCGCGAAGCGCCCTCGCGCATCACGCAATACGTTTCACGTGGCTGAAAATGAAGTTGCATGATTCGCCGACTGATCCGTATTTGCCAATTGCGAACTGCCATGCCTGACCGAGAGCGCCGCGAAAAGTGGGCCGTCGTGTGGGACGGCGTGATGCTCGTGCTCATCCTGGCGAACCTGGCGCTTATCTTGTTCGACTGGCTCTTCGCGGCGGGCTTCGTGCAGTCGGGCCTGCAAGCGATCTCGCCAGGCTTCTATCGTTTTTATGCCGAGCGCGTCCACGCCCATTTTTTGTGGTACGACCTCGCGTTTGTCACTGTCTTCGTGGCCGATCTGCTGGTGCGCTGGGTGGCGGCCATCGTGCGCCGCCGCTACCACCGCTGGTTCTTCTTTCCGTTCGTGCACTGGTACGATGTGCTGGGCTGCATTCCTGTCAGCTCGCTGCGCGCCCTGCGTATTCTGCGCGTCTTCACGATGCTGCGCAAGATGCAGGCGCTCCACATGGTGGACCTGCGCGATACGTATCTGTATGGCAAGATTCAGAAATACGTCGAGATCCTCACCGAAGAGATCTCCGACCGCGTGGTAGTGAACATCTTGGAAGGCATCCAGGAAGAAATGCGCGGGGGCGGCCACGTCACCGAGCGCATTGCCCGCGACGTGGTGGAGCCGAGGCGGAGAGCGCTCGTGGCCTCACTCTCCGAGCGCCTTCAACAGGCCACCCACGAAACCTACGAGTTGTACCAGGAGGACGTGCAGCGGTACGTGCACCGCCTCATCGCCGACGCCGTGGAGCGCAACCGCGAGATCAAGACCATCCAGCAGATGCCGATGGTGGGCCGGACGATCAGCCGCCTCCTGGAAGAAGCCATCGCCGACATCGTGTTTAACGTCGTGAACGACCTGATGGAAGACCTGGCAGCGTCGGAAAACAACCCGGTCGTGGCGCACGTCACGGAAATGTCAGCGGACGCGATCCTCGCGGTCGAAGACGAGCAGCTCAATGACGTGACCGTTGAGATCGTGAGCGAGTCGCTTGAGATCATCAAGGAGCAGGTGCGCATCCAGCAGTGGAAGAAGCGTGAGGAGCGGGACCGCGAGGAGGAACGCCTCGCCCACGACGTGGTGCAGACGACGTGAGCGTTTGCGGGTTGCGCGTTCGGGCGTTTCGCGTTCGAGAGTTTGAGCAATTCGTTGATTCCGCCGAACGCGTTTTCCGGAAGACGTTATATTTAAGGCGGCGATGTGTCTATATGAATGCGCCGGGCTTCTGAAAGAGGACGTTTGCTGGCGTATACGAAGGCGTGAGCGGTTAGCTAAAGTCGGTGAGGGCCGAAACTCGCAGAGCGTTTATCCGCCAGGCAAAGCCTTAAAGCGAAAAGCGAATGGGGAAAAGGGGCGACAAGCGCTCACCTTTCCCGTTCCCTCTTCGCTTTTCTCCGACGCTCTGCGTTTCATGGCGGCTGCTCTCGCTTCTTCGTGGGTCGGGCCAATGTTTGGATGTCCATGTCGCCTCAGTAAATACATCAGAATAGTGAAACGAACGTGACCACCGAATCCACAGACGGCGACGGCGGCGTGACGCTCGTCCGCGAAGGAGACGCGAGCGGCGGCGATTCCGCGACGACGACGGCGGTGCCCACCGACCTGACCGAGCACCAGCAGGAGGCGTTCCGTCAGATCTACGAGCGCCTTGACGACGGCTCCCGCTACACGTCGCTTCGGGGCTATGCGGGCACGGGCAAAACGTACCTCGTGGGCCGTCTCATCGACCAGTTCGAAGCCGAGGACGAAACCGTGACGGCCTGCGCGCCGACGCACAAGGCGGCGCACGTGCTCGATAGCAAGATTGGGAGCCGGACTGTGCACACGCAAACGCTGCACTCGCTTCTGGGCCTGAAGCTCGTCCCGGATCACGAAGGCTCCTACAAGCTGGAGCCGGACGATGATCGCCCGGAGCTGCCGGAGGGCGTCGTGATCGTGGACGAGGCCTCGATGATCGGAAAAGAAGAATGGCACTTTATCGAGAAGACGCCGTTTTTCGTGCGGTGGCTCTTCGTGGGCGATCCGGCGCAGCTGCCGCCCGTGGGCGAAAAAGGCTCGCCTGTGTTCAACATCTCCGGCCCGATGCTGGAGGAGGTGCACCGGCAGGGCAAGAAAAACCCGATCCTGCGCCTCGCCACGCAG
>PXTQ01000112.1 GCA_003022505.1 Bacteroidetes bacterium QS_8_64_10
GCGCGCGCGAAGCGCCCGGCTGGCGGCCCGACGGTCCAGCCGTGCCGCCACCGCTCCGCTGAGCAGTCCCATCAGCAGGGGAGCGCCCGTGACGGGCTGGAGGTTGATCCAGAGCGGAAACAGCCCGCGCGCCTCGTCTTCAGGCGGAAGCGCCGCCAGCCGGGCGCTTCGCGCGCGCGGCCTCCAGCGCCTGCGCCGCATGTTCGGAATCAGCGCCGTGCCCGACCCCGACGACTTTTTCGTCACGCGCTGGCACTCCGACGTGTGGACGCGCGGCAGCCGCTCCTACGATACGCCGGCGACGCGCAAGGGCGACCGCAAGCGTCTGGCCGCGCCCGTCGTGGATCGGTTGTTTTTTGCGGGCGAGGCTACTCATGCTGAGGCGCCGGGCACGGTGGAGGGCGCGCTGCTGTCCGGTGAGCGCGCTGCCCGCCAGGTGCACGCGCGCTACTGCGCCGCGCCGGCGCGCACCGATCATCTGCCGTGGCGCGAATGAGCGAGTGCACGTCGATCACGTCAGGCACGTCCGTCAAGTCGACGTTTCGACACGCGACTTACCAGACTGAACCTGCCTGCATAGATCCGAAAGACGTACCGACTTGCTGACGTGATAGACGTGACGAACGTACGACCCTCCGGTTTGCGACCAACCAGCAACCAGCCAACCAGGTCAACCAGCTGCCGCCCGCCGGATACGGTCCATCAGTGCGCGGCCCAAACCCGCCGGCGGCACGCGCTGGCAGAAGACGACGCGCAGGCCCTCGGCGTCGCAGGCTCGGAAGAAGCGGAACAGCCGTTGCGCGTAGCCCCCAACGTCGTCGCACACCGCCACACGCCCGAAGGCCGCCTTGTTCGCGGGAGCGTCGAGGCCGATAAAGGCCGCACCCGGTCCGGTTGCCGCGTCGCCGGGATGATCGACGAGCCGCACCTCGGCGCGCGGGGCGTAATGCCGGTGCTTCGTTCCGGGACTGCGCGGAGCTTCATTGTCATCAGCATCATCGGCGAGCTGCACGTCGGGAGCCACCTCACGGAGCGCTTCGAGCGACACGGCTCCGGCGCGGAGCACGACAGACCGCTCGCCGGTCGCGTCCACCACCGTCGATTCAAGGCCGACCTCCACCGGCTCGCCGTGCAGGATGGCGGCGATCCGCCCGTCGAGGTCGCGCTGCACGGCCTGCCAGGTCGTAGGGCTGGGCCGCCCCGACACGTTGGCCGAAGGCGCGGCCACCGGCACGTTGCAGGCGTCGAGGAAGGTGCTCGCGGTCGGGTGGCGCGGCACGCGCACGCCGACGGTCGAAAGTCCGGCGGTCGTTGCGTCCGGCACCTCCGCCCGGCGCGGCAGGATGAGCGTCAGCGGTCCCGGCATGAAGCGCTTGGCGAGGCGACGCGCCGCCGGCGGCAAGCGCGCGGCTACGCTCTCGATCTGGTTCACGCGGGCGAGATGCACGATCAGCGGGTTGTCCGCCGGGCGCTCTTTGGTCGCGAAGATGCCGCGCACCGCCTCCGCGTTCAGCGCGTCCGCGCCGAGGCCGAACACCGTCTCCGTCGGGAATGCTACCAGCTTGCCTCGCCGGACGAGGGCGGCAGCCTCGTTGGGGTCGTCAGTGAGGGCCGTTTTCATGTCTTGCGAATACGCGGACGATGCTTTACCTTTCGGATTGCGTTAACGTGATTCCAGCTTATCCGTTTGACGATGCCTGACACCAATTCCAACGTCGAGTCGCTGCTCGTTCAGGCGATGAACGATCACAGCACCGAAGAGCCGGACGACGGAAAGAAGGGGACCGTCGCCTGGTTGCGAGAAAAGCTGGGCCTTTCTTCAGAAGAAGAAGAAGCGCCGGAGCACGTGCGCGAGACGTTTCAGCACATCTTTGACATGGTGCGCCGTGCGCTCGGCGCGCGCGACGAAGACTTCGCGCTGGGCAACGTCAGTCTCCGGCGCAGGCACCGGGGCGTTCACTTGGATTACAGCTGGCGGGAAAACCGGGAAGAGTCCGTCACCTGCTCGTGCGGGGGCAAGCGGCTCAGTCTGACGCGCGACGAGTTTATGAGCACGACGCACACGCTCCGCAAGAGCATGAGCATGGAACGCGAGGGCACGAACATCAGCGCCTCCGTGGATGGCACGAACCAGGAAATCTCCGAGGCGGACTGCCGGGCGGCCCTCGCTCTCTTCGAGGAAGCCTGCCGCGTCGTGGGAACGGACGAGGACGACGCGAAATGACACGCAAGATAGAGCCGCTGCGGTCGCATGAGGCGATTCAGCCGCTTTTTACTGATCCGCGGGGCGGGTTGCTAAAATCGATGAAGCGAAGCTCCCAAGATGTACCCGGCCAGCAAAGCACCTCCTGGAGAAAAGCGAAAGGGGCGACGAGCGCTCACATTTCCCTTTCCCTTTTCGCCTTTGACGCTCTACGTTCCATTACGGCTACTCTCCTTTTGGCGGGCCAATGTTTAGAAACTCATGCTCGCCTCAGTAGATGAGAGGTGTGCCTCACTTCCCGTCTTCGCTTCCCCTTTCTTTGCCGGATAAAAATGGAGCGGACCGCAATCCGATCAATCCGTGCCCCGCGTCCGCCGTCTGCGGTCCGTCGACCTCAAAACGTCACGCTCAGCCCCGCTCGCCAGGTGCGTCCCGGCGCCGGCTCGTAGTAGCGCCCGCCGAAAGCGTTCGGGATGATCGACCCTACGTAGCGCGCGCCCAGCACGTTGCCGATCTCCGCGAACGGCTGCAGGCGCGCCGGGCCGAGCGCCAGCCCCTCGTGGTCCAGATGCACGTCCACGCTGGCGTAGCCATCGGTGCGCGCCGTCTCGGTGTTCGCGTCATCGACGAAATAGCCACTCCCTTCAGGCGGTGCGGCGGGAGGCCGGGCAACCGGTTGCCGTCCACGGCGAGCACGGTGTCGGACTTCGCCACGTCGCCGTCGTAAGCGTAACGCCCACCGGTGTAGCTGAAGCGCAGCTCCGTGCCGGGGCGCGGCGTCCAGGCGGCGGCGACCTCCGCGCCGGTGTGCACGCTGCCCGAAGCATTGCCGAAGACCTCCAGGCCCGCTGGCGTCGTGCCGGTCTGCACCAGCGCGTCCTCGACGTTCAGGTAGAACACCGCCGCGTCAAAGCGAAGATCGGCGTCCGGCAGCCCGCCGCGCGCTCCGATTTCCACCCCGCGCGTCTTTTGCGGGTCGAGGTTCGGGTTGAAGCCTCCGGAGGCGTCGGGCCGGTTGACGAGTTCGGTGGTCGTGGGCGTCTCGAAGGCGGTGCTGTAATTCGCAAACAGGAGCGCGGTTGGGCTGAGGCGATACGAGAGGCCCGCCGACGGACTCCAGGCCGTAAACGAGCGCGTCCCGGACTGGTCGCCGCGCGTCGCGGGATCGGCGGTGTCAATCAGGTCGTCGTCGCTCTCAAAACGGATGCGGCTCGCGCGCAGGACAAGCGAGAGGCGGAGGCGGTCCGTGAGGCCGGCGCGCAGGAAACCGGAGGCAGCACCGTTCAGCACCGTCTCGACCTGATCGACCTGCACGGAGTCGCGGACCGGGTTGCCTTCGTCGTCGTCCTGCCACTCGGTGCGGTCGTCGCGTTGAAAGGCGGCGTCGAGCGCGAGACCGCCTTCGAGGCGGCCCTGCTGGCGCTGCACGCTGAGGCGCGCGCCGCCGCTCCGCCGCGCGTAGCTGATGTAGCCGAACGGCAGCGGGTTGTCCAAGTCGCGTGCCAGCCCGTACGCCGTCGCGTCCAGCCGCCCCCACGGCGTTTCGCTGCGGAGATTGACTCCGAGCTGACCCTGCGTGCTTGTCTTTCCGGCTCGTTCGTTTTTGAACGCCGATCGCGCCAGGCGTGGGTTGCGCTCGTACTGATCCTGCGTGAGCGAGCCGGGGTGTTCGGTGTCCTGATCGGCGAGCGCGCCCACGACGCGAAGCCGCGTCCGATCCGACAGCCGGAACCGCCCGTGCAGCCCAGCGCGCGTGCGCCGCCCCTCGCTGTAATTGCGGAAGCCGTCCTGCCTCGTGTCCGAGACGTAGCCTTGCACGTAGTGCCGTCCGAGGGGCACGCCACCGAGCGCCATCCCCTGCCGCGCGCCGTATCTGCCGCCCATCGCCCGGAGGCGCGCAAACGGCTCGCCGGTGGCGCGGTCGGTCGATAAAAAGAGCGCGCCGCCGGAGCCGTTGCCCCAGAAACGCGAGGCCGGGCCGCGCACCAGCTCCGCCCGCCGGATGAGCGTCGGCCCCACGATCTCGGCGTAGGTCTGGCCGTCCGGCAGCGTCAGCGGGATGCCGTCCAGCACCACCTGCACGCCGCGCACGCCGAAAGGAGCGCGCCAGCCCATCCCGCGCACCGACAGGCGCTCGCCCAACGCAAAATGGCTGCGGTTTTGCACCCAGAGGCCCGGCAGATCGCCGATCACGTCGTCGAGCGAGAGCACGGGCGACAGCGCCACCGTTTCGGGCGAGCGGCGGCGAAGCGAGACGGAGAAGGGCGCGTCGGCGGGGGACGAGCGAGACGGACTTCTTGATCGTGAACAACAACCCAGAAACCACAAACTGAAAATCCATAACTAAGAACCAATCAGGAAATTAAAACCACGAAACTTCTGAATCAAGCATCACCATCCGATGCGCTTCGACGTTTCCGGGTCGTCTTTTTGAAGCGACGCGGCGGTCGTGTCGGCGGCGGAAGCGCGAGCGGTGGAGTCGGGCGGGGGCGTCGTCGTGAGCGTGTCGGCAGCGATCTGCGCGGACGCCAGCGGCGACGGTGAGGGCAGCGGCGGCGCGGCGGCTGCTTTGTCGCTCTCGTTCTCCGGTGTCGTCTCGGCGGGGGCTTCGCCTTGCCGTTTGTCCTTCGCAGCGTCGTCTTGATCGTTCAGCTCGGTCTGTGCAACGGGTTTCCGTTCAGCCTCCTTCACCGAGCTGAGCGCCACGTCGGTGTAGTAGAAGTGCAGGATGTCTTCGTAGGAATGATCTTGCCGGGCCATCTCGTGCGCGCCCCACTGGCTGAGGCCTACGCCGTGCCCGAAGCCTTTGCCCTCGAAGACGTAGCGCGATCCCGCTCGCCGGGCGTCGAAAAATGTGCTCAGGAGCGTCTCGTAGCCGAAGTTCTGGTTCACGACGCGCCGAAAACGCGGACCGCTGACGGGCAGATTTTCATCGCCGCGGCGCAGCAGTTCGAGCATCTCGACACGCCCGTCCGGGCTGCGGCTGTCGATCACAAAACCCGTGACGCGCCCCTCGAACGCGCGGGTCAGCGCGTCAAGCAGCTTTCGGCGCGAGAGGCGCTGGGTCCACGGAATGTGCGGGGAAGCCGCCTCGTCGTAGGGATCTGGCTTGCCGCGCAGGTAGGGACGCGCCTCGCCCTCCCACACGTTCTCATTGCTCGCCGTGTGCCCGCCGCTCGACGAGAAGTACGCCGCCTCGATGAGCGCGCCGTCGTGCGTCAGCACCTGGCCGCGTGTGGCGCGGGCGGCTCGCAGCGTCGCCTTCGAGAGGCCGCGCGTCCCTTCGTAGCGCTGCGACCACACCTGATCGCCGAGGTCGTAGCTGCCCGCCTCCTCCTCGGCGGCGCGGAGCGCGTAGGTGCGCACAGCCACGGCCATCGCCTTCGCGCCCTCCTCGTCCTTCAGGCCGTACTCGCTACCCACTACGCTCGCCACATACGTCTGTAAGCTCACGCGGTTGATGAGGCGAAGCGCGCCCCTGTTGGCGTTGCTTGAACGGGCGACAAGCGTGCCGGGATACGCCGTCGGCTCGCCGGAGAGCGCGTCGCCGCGCAGTTCGAACGCCGCCTTGCCCGCCGGCGCGAATTGCAGTTCGAGCGCAAAGAGATTGACCTCCTCGCCCGACAAACGAAGCTCGCCCGCGCGCCGCGAGAGCGTCACGGACTCGCCGCCCTGCAGCCGGACGAGCCGACCTCGCCCTGCGCCCGTACGGTGATTTGCTCCGACGACTGATCCGCAAGCAGGCGGACGCGCATCGTGCGCTCGGATTGCGCCTGGGCGGTCGAGCCGAGCGCGAGCGTCCCGAGAAGACCGAGCGCGAAGACGGCGCATCGAGCTATACGCATGGCAATCTGGTTTACGTCAACCATGATGGTCTCGAACCGGTTAGAAGCTGTTTGGTAAGCAGCGCAGTCCTTGAGTGATTTGCCAAACAGCTTCTTAGCCTGTCAATCCTTCGTGCACGAACGCAAGTTGCGACCTACAAAAAACACGTCATTGCGAGTCTATCTGCGCAGGTTCGTGTTCCATTCTACCGTCCGAGCTTTGTGTCGCGTACTGCGGCTGCATCACGAGTCGGTGCCCGATGACGACGCCGCGGCCGATTCGGCAGATCCGTTGCTCTCGGAGGACGCCGCATCGTCGCTGGCTTCCGCGCTGCCGTTCTCGCCCCGCTCATCGTCGTTGTTGCGGACGTAATCGGTTTCGTAGAAGCCGCTTCCTTTCAAATGAAAAGAGCCGCCCGAAATCAGGCGCGTGACCGGCTGTCCCGTCTCCGGACACGTCTCCAGCGGGTCGTCGGTGATCTTCTGCTCAATCTCGAAGGTGGAGCCGTCCTCGCGGCGATACTCGTAGATAGGCATGTTGGCTGGTTTGCTGGTTGGTTTCGGGTTAAGTCTTCAGGTCGCAAGTCGCGGGTCAGCAGGTCTCTCTGTTTTTCGTAGCTTCGTCTTGTCGTCCCTTCCTTCATTCCGTTCTATCCGCGTAGATCCGTGTGCTATTCTACGGTCCCGTCTGTTGTAGCGTACCGGGCGCACGAACTACCAACTTACGAACGCACGAATTCACGATTCTCGATTCTCAACTGTCGATTCTTGTCCCTCGCGTTCTTTCTCCGTCATTTTCCATCGTTTATACTCGAAAATCTGCTCCTCGACCATCAGCAGACAGACCGACATGACGGCGGCGTCGTCCACGTAGCCGACCACCGGGATGAAGTCGGGGATCAGGTCGATGGGCGTGACGACGTAGCCGAGCGTAAAGACGACGGCGGCGATAGCCCAGTACGGCACCTCGCGGTAGTTGCCGTGCCAGTAATCGCGCGTCATTGCCACGAACAGCTTGCCGTCCTCCACGAAGCGCCCGAGCGGCCCCTTACGCTCGAACTTGTCGCGGATCTCGTCGGCGCGCTCTACCACCTCTTGGATGTCTTCCTGATCCACGCGCTTCGCCCCGGACTCGACGTAGTCCTCGTCGATCCGGTCGAGCTTGTTCTTGCGGGTGTCGTTCACGTCGCTCACGGAGTAAGAAAGCAATTAATGATCTGGACGGAGGGAGCCTCGGCGAAAACGTCTAAAGTATTTCCAGAAGCTGTTTGGCAAATAAGGGCTGCGCGTGCATCCTTTTCGCGTGACATTCTCCCGCTCGGGTCGACCCATAGCGCGGCTATGCGCTCACAAGTCGTGGTCTGTCACACGAAGATTCTGTGCTACGCTCGCTTCCTTTCTGCTTACCAAACAGCTTCTCACTGGCCTACATTGTCCCGGCAACGGTTTCCCGTAATACAGAAATACGAACCTGTCAACAGCCGGTGTGTTCTTTCAGTACGAGAAAAAGAGCGACGCAAACGGCTTGTTAGCACCGTGGAAGTCCCTCAGGTGAACAGGTCGTCGACCGGCATCCGCCAGTCCGGCCTCCGCCTGCGGGCCGTAGTTGTTGCAATCCGCTCACGGCTCAGTAGGAATCGCCTGCCAGCGCTTCCCGGTCGAACCACTCGGCCTCCGGCTCCACCTGCGGCGCGGGGCGCGGCCCGGCGTCGTCCCAGTCCTGCTCGTTGGCGCGGTACACCGTCTCGACGCGCATCGAGCAGTCGGCCTTGATCTGGCAGGACAGTCGCCACGTTTCGCCGTCTTGGCGCACCTGATCGAGCTTCTCGTGTTCGGCGCGCGTCATTACGTCCGGCTCGCCCTCGCGGAAGCGCACGCGGCAGGTGGTGCAGTTGGCCTGCCCGCCGCAGCGGTGGCCCACGTCTACGCCGCAGTCGGTGATGGCGTTAACGAGGCGCTTACCGTCGTCTACGTCGCACGGTTCTTGATCGTCAATGTGAAGCGTGGGCATGATGGGTTTTGATTGGGGATTGTTGTTTGTGAGAGACGATGCAACCTTTACATCAGAAAGAAGCTGGATAGATGCGCGTATTACGTGATGCGTGTTGCATAAGGGTGCCTTTTTTACGGAATACGCACTACGAAATACGCCATACGGAAACATGAGGAACGCGCCCCTGCAGTTTATCCAGCAGCCTGCGAAAACACAACGGTTTCCGGCGCGAAGAAGCCGCGCGTGTGCATCTTTTCCGTCTTTCTCTTTATACAAATACGAGAGCAAGGGAGGGCGAAAGCAAACTGCTCCGCCTCTCTTTCCACCTTCGGTCCACATCTTCACACGTTCATACCTACACACCTCCACACGTTCCATGCTCCGTTTCCTCTCTCGCCGCGCCGTCCTGGGTGCGCTGGCCGCCTTGCTCATCGTCGCCGTGAGTCTCGTCTACTTCACCGGCGGAGCCGCACCGGCGAGCGCGCGCGCCGCGCCCTCCGCTGCGATGTGGCCCGGCGCGGGCGCGTGGGCCACCAGCGTCCTCGACACGCTCACGCTCAAAGAGAAGGTCTCGCAGCTCTTCTCGGCGCGCGCCTACGGGCGCTTCCGCTCGGTGGACGACCCGCGCTATGAGCGCCTGAAGAAGCTCGCCGAGGACTTCGGGATCGGCGGCTTCGCGTTCTTTCAGGGCCACCCGATGGAGCAGGCCACGCTCGTCAACGACCTCCAGGAAAGCTCCGACCTGCCGCTTCTCGTCTCGCAGGACATGGAGTGGGGCGCGGGGATGCGCATCGAGCAGACGACCACGTTTCCGCGCGCGATGGCCCTCGGCGCGACCCGCGACGCCGACCTCGCGCGCGCCGTCGGGTACGCCACGGCCCACGAGGCCCGCGCCCTCGGCACGCAGCAGGTCTACGCGCCCGTCGCCGACGTGAACAACAATCCGCGCAACCCGATCATCAACGTGCGCTCCTACGGCGAAAAGCCGGGCCTCGTCGCCGAGATGACGGCGGCCGCCGTGAACGGCATTCAGCGCGGCGGCGCAATCTCGACGGTGAAGCACTTTCCCGGCCACGGCGACACGTCCACGGACTCGCACGTGGGCCTGCCGGTGCTCACGTTTGGGATGGAGCGGCTGCAAAACCTCGAACTCGTGCCCTTCCGCACCTGGCGTTCCCGGCGATGGAGCCGGACTCCTCGCTTCCGGCCACGCTGTCGCCGAACGTCACGCGCGATCTGCTGCGCGAGCAGATGGGCTACGACGGCCTGATCGTCACCGACGGACTCGACATGCGCGGCGTCACTGATCAGTTCGGCGCGGGTGAGATCGCGGTGCGTGCCCTCGAAGCGGGAACCGACGTGCTGCTGCTCTCGACGGATCCGTACGCGGCGCGCAAGGCCATCCTGAAGGCCATCGAAAGCGGACGCCTCACCGAAGAGCGCATCGACGAATCGGTCATGCGCATCCTGAGGGCGAAAGAGGGGGCGGGCCTGCACGAGGACCGCCTTGCGGATCTCGACCAAGCGCGCAAGCAGGTGGCAACGCGCCCGCATCAGGCGCTGAGCCGCACCATCGCGCGGCGCGGCCTGACGCTCCTCCGCAACGAGCGCGATCTGCTGCCGCTCACCGCCGGCCGCAGCCGCAGCGTGATGAGCGTCGTCCTGAACGACGGCGACTGGGCCGAGGCCGGACAATCCTTCCAGCGCGCCCTCGCCCGCCAGGCCCGGAACCTCACGACGCGCCTGCTCGACGCCCGCTCCGACTCTTCCGACTACCAGGCCGTGCTCGACGAGGCCGCCGGGCAGGATCTCGTCGTGGTGCCGGCGTACTTGCCCGTGCGCACCTGGAGCGGCTCGATATCGCTCCCCGAGGAGCATGAGACCTTCTTGAACGACCTCATCGCCACCGGCACGCCCGTTATTCTCGTATCTTTCGGCAACCCGTACATGGTGATGGGCCTGGACCGGCCCGCTGCCTACATTGCCGCTTACGGCAGCGACCGCGCCACGCAGACGGCCGCCGCCGGCGCGCTCTACGGCGCAAGCGGCTTCGGGGGCGCGCTGCCGATCTCGATCCCGGACCGCTACGACTTCGGCGCGGGGCTTAGCACCGACCAAATCGCGCCGCGCCACGGCCACGCCGAAGCCGTCGGCATGTCGAGCGACCGGCTCCGGCGCATCGACTCGCTCATGCAGCGCAGCATCCGGCGGGAGGCGTTCCCCGGCGCGGCGGTAGCCGTCGGGCGAGCGGGCGTCATCGCCAAGCAGGAGGGCTACGGGCATTTCACTTACGGGGGCGTGCAACCCGTCACGGACCACTCGCCGTTCGACCTCGCCTCGCTCACCAAAGTCGTCGCCACCACCACGGCGGTGATGTTGCTTACGGAGCAGGGTAAGCTGGCGCTGGACGACCGCGTAGCAAGCTATCTTCCCGAATTCGGGCAGAAGGGCAAAGACCAGATTACGATCCGGCAGCTGCTCTCGCACTCGGCGGGCCTCGAAGGCTACCGCGCTTATCATCAGATGGACGAGTCGATGCACTCGCGCGAGGCCATCATCGACAGCATCATGGCCGAGCCGCTTAAATATGAACCCGGCACGCAATCCGAGTACAGCGACCTCGGCATCATCACACTGTACTTGATGATCGAGGAAATCACAGGCGAGCCGTTCGAAGACTGGACCGAGCAGCACATCTTCGAGCCGCTCCGCATGGACGACACGGGCTTTCGCCCGGCGCTGGAGACGGACACAACCGTCGTGCCCACCGAGCGCGATAAGTATTTCCGCGAGCGTCTGATTCAGGGCGAGGTGCACGACGAGACGGCGTGGCTGCTGGGCGGCGTGGGTGGCCACGCGGGCTTGTTTTCGACCGCCGACGACCTCGCGCATTTCGCGTACATGCTCGCGAACGAGGGCAATATCTACGGAAAGAACTTTCTGGATGCGGGAACCATCGAGGAGTTTACGACGCCCGTGCAGGGAACGCGCGCCCTCGGCTGGGACACCAAAAGCCCGGAGGGCTACTCCACCGCCGGCGACCTGTTCAGCAACCAGAGCTTCGGGCACACCGGGTTTACGGGCACGTCGCTGTGGATCGACCCGGAGGCGGATCTGTTTGCGATTCTGCTTACGAACCGCGTCTACCCGACGCGCAAAAACGAGAAGATCGACGAGGTGCGCCCGGCGTTTGCGGATGCGGCGCATCGGGCCGTCATGGGGCCGCCGGAGCTGTACTTCCCGATGCCGGAGGAGCTGCGTCCTGCCGCGCCGGATTCGTAGGCGGTTGGAGGTCTGTAAAGGCCGTCAGGAATCGTTCAGAGCCTTTTGAGGTTTTGTTTTGCAGTCGAACTCTACTTTGGCGGAAGAGATTGCAAAAGAAACAGGCGGGAGCATAGAGGAAGGCGGGTTCAAAGTCACCATACCCCACGGCAGGCGAGGCATCGTAGTCAGAATAATGAATCACGGAGGAGGCCGCCGGAATTACTACCGAATCAGTATTCCCGGCAAAGAAACCTTTACGGCAACTGGAAAGGTTTCTACTGATAGAGCGCTTGCCCACATAGACATCGGACCTGAGCAGGCCAAGAGTAACAAACAAAACCGCCGGCTCCAGCCCATGTGGGTCAGAACCGGCGGAGGGTGTGGGCCCTGGTGGATTCGAACCACCGACCTTTCGCGTGTGAGGCGAACGCTCTAAACCGCTGAGCTAAGAGCCCGCCCGGTTTGGCAGCATGACGATGGTAAGCAGTCGCGCGGCCATTTGCAAACGTATCAGGGCTGGCGCGCCGCCGGACGGAGCACGAACGACGCGCCCGCCGAGTCGGAAAACGGCGCGAGTGCCGGATGCAGGCGCGGTGCCGGTGCGCTCATGAGCGAGGGAGGGGGCGTCGAAGCAGGCGGTGGAGCCTCGAGCGCTGCGGCAGCGGGTTGGTCCGTTGGGGGGCCGAACAGCAGGCCGCCAGCGCACAGGCCCACGACGAAGGCGGCGACTACTGCGCCTACCACTTTGGAGCGAGCGCGCAGGCGGGCGAAGATCGGCTTCTGGGAAGGACGATCATCATCAGCCGTATCAGCAGCAGTGCGCGACTGGTGGACCGAGGCTTCTTCCAGGCACCCCTGGAGGCGGTCGCGCAGGCGACGCTCGATGCGTCTGGTTTCCTGACTGTCTCCGTACTGAGAAAGCGCCAAGCGCGCGTTGCGTAGACGATGCACCTCGCGAGCCAGCTCCTCGTCGCTCTGCAGGCACTCCTCAAAGACCTCGCGCACGTCCGGTTCCATCGTGCCGTCCACGTACTCGCACAGCATCTCGTCCATGCCGGCGGTTCCTGCGGGGCGGCCTGAATGATCGCGCGAGTCCGACATGGACGATGGCCTCACTGCCTCAAAAGCGCACGCAACGAAAGCGGTCTCGCACAGGACCGCGTGCTTGTTGTGCGGGTATGACCGGCGCGCAGCAGATGTTTCAGGAATTCGCAGGCGTGAGGCGGCGAAGCAGCAGCGTCATGACGAGGCGGGCGTCGCGGCGAGCGCCGCCCTTCAGTTCGTAGTCGGCGGCCAGCAGCGCCGAGAACGCGCGCTCGATGTCGGTGCGGTCGTAGCGCCGCAGGCTCGCCTTATACTCGCTCACGAAGAACGGCGGCACGCCGATGCGCCCGGCCAGCGCTTTTTTGGAAAGGCGCTCGTTGCGACACGCCCACAGCTTCCAGAGCTTGGCGAAGTAGGCGTTTAGCATCGCCACGATCTTGATGGCTTCGCTCTTCGGGTTGTTAGCCTGCTCCAAAAGATGCTCTACCGTCTGAAAAGCGTCGCCCGCGCGTC
>PXTQ01000113.1 GCA_003022505.1 Bacteroidetes bacterium QS_8_64_10
GAACACCAGGAGCTGCACGCGGGTGCCGCCCTCCAGATCCAGAAAGATCATGCGGTCCCGTCGCGCGATGCGGAGCGTCTCCACGCGCCGCCCGTGCGCTGATTCAAAGAGCGTCGCCACGTTGCGCTTCTTCTTGCTGATCCCATCGGTGCGAAAGACGAAGATCAGCGGGCGCTGGGCGGAGGCCCGCAGCATGAAGTCGTTTTTGCCCGAAAACGCAAGCGTGATCTCGCCCGCGACCTGCGAGAATACGTCCGCCAGCACCGCGTCCTCCAGATCCGCGCGCCACTCGCGGACCAGCGCCCGAAGCGTGTAGAAGTTGTTGATCATATCGACGAACGACGATCGGAAAACGAACGCGCTGCTCGTTCCGGCTGATGAAAACGTAAAAATCAAGCACTCTTACGCCATACGCAATACGCATTACGCCCCGTGCTTCCTAAAGTTAAGAGCGCATTGCTCCGGCAAACGCTTTACAACGACGAACCCTCCTGCATGATTGCCACTTATCGCCTCCAGCTCCGGCCCCGCTTCGACTTCAACGACGCGCGCGAACTCGTGCCGTATCTCGCCGATCTAGGCGTGAGTCATCTCTATTTATCGCCCATCATGCAGGCGCGCGACGGCTCGACGCACGGCTACGACGTGATCGACCATAACGCCGTGAGCGACGACCTCGGCGGGCGCGAGGGCTTCGAGCGGCTCCGCGAGGCCGCTGTCGAACACGACCTCGGCCTGGTGCTCGACTTCGTGCCGAACCACGCGGGCGTGGGACCGCACAACGCCTACTGGCAGGAGCTGCTGGCCTACGGGCCGCACGCCGAGAGCGCCCGCTACTTCGACGTGGACTGGCAGCCGCTCAAGCCTGAACTGGAAGGCAAGGTACTGCTTCCGTTTCTGGGCGACCCCTACGGCGACGTGCTCGACGACGGCGAGCTTGGTCTTATGTACGACGACGGACGCCTTTACGCCACGTACTACGAGCACCGCTTCGCCCTCAGCCCGCACACCTATGCCGAGGCCCTCCAGCCGATCCTGAACGAACACGAACGCGCCGACGCCTACTGGGATCTAAAGGAACTGGCCGACGCTTACGAGTCGCTGGAAGCGGGCGAGCGCGATAAGGCCGAGGCGCTGCGCCCGCGCTTTCAGCAGATAGCCGAGCGCATCGACCTGTCCGTGCTGGAGGAGACCGCCCCGGCCGATCTGCACGACCTGCTGGAACGGCAACACTGGCGCCTCGCCTACTGGCGCACCGCCGGATCGGAGATCAACTACCGGCGCTTTTTCACCATTAACGACCTCGTGGCGCTCCGCATGGAAGACCCGGAGGTGTTCTGGGACGCGCACCGGCTGCTGGGCGAACTTCTGGCCGAGGACGGCGTGACGGGCGTGCGCATCGACCACATCGACGGCCTGTTCGCGCCGCACGAGTATCGCGCGGGGAGACGCTGCCCGAAGGCTGGCCCGTGGACGGCCCCACCGGCTACATTTTTATGAACGACGCGATGAACGTGCTCCTGCGCCCCGACGCCGAGCCGGTACTGAACCGCGTCTATCGCCGCTACGCCGACGACGCCGCGCCGTATGCCGAGGTCGCCTACGCGAGTAAGACGCTGGTGATGGAGCGCGCTCTCTCCAGCGAACTGGCGCGGCTCGCCAACGAAGCTAACCGCATCACCGAGGCCGATTATCACACGCGCGACGTGACGCTCGACGCCTTCCGCGAGGCGCTCCGCGAGATCACGGCAGCCTCCAAGCGCTACCGCACGTACCTTCCGCACGATGAGGCGGAGGCCGAGGAGATCCTGCGTGAGGTCATCCACCGCGCTCGCAATCGCTCCACCGCCGAGCCGTTCGTCTACGACATAATCATCGATGTGCTCTTCGGCGAGGTGGCCGACGAGGTGGAGACGCTTCGCCGCGCCTGGACGGGCCGTTTTCAGCAGTACACCGCGCCCGTCGCCGCGAAGGGCATCGAAGACACCGCGTTCTACCGCTACCAGCGTCTCGCCGCGCTCAACGAGGTGGGCGGCGAGCCGGATACGTTCGGCATCACGCCGGAAGCGTTTCACGCGCGCGCTCGTTTCCGAGCGAGAGAGTACCCGCGCAACCTGCTCGCAACCTCCACGCATGACCACAAGCGCGGCGCGGCCACACGGATGCGCCTCATCGCGCTTGCGGAAATGCCGGAACGGTGGGAAGAAACCGTCGATCGACTGAGCGAGATCGCAGAGGAGCATCGCGGGCGGCACGGCCCCGCGCCCTCCGACGAGTATTTGTTCTTTCAGACGCTGGCTGCGCTCTGGCCCGACGCCGAGCGCACGAACCTCACGGAGCGCCTGACCGATTACGTGCAGAAGGCGGCGCGCGAGGCCAAGAAGCGCACCACCTGGGCGCGCCCGGACGACGACTACGAGAGCGACCTGGACGACTTCGTGCGCGGCGTGATCAGCGACGAGCGCACCGCCGGGGCGCTGGACCCGTTTGCGGAGGACCTGACGGAGTACGGGTTTTTCAACGGCATCACGCAGCGCGTGCTCAAGCTGACCAGCCCCGGCGTGCCCGACATTTACCAGGGGGCGGAGCTGCCGGATCTCTCGCTCGTGGATCCCGACAATCGCCGCCCGGTGGATTACCGGAAGCGGCGCGGGCTGCTGGGCGAGCACGAGGCGCTGATCCGCGAGCCGAGCGCCGGAGCCGTCCGGGCGCTCCTCGACGACCGCGCCCCGGCGGCGCACTTCTACGTGACGGCGCGGCTCCTCCGGGTGCGCAGCGAGCACGCGGCGCTCTTTGCGGACGGCGACTATCAGGGCCTCGCGCCGGAGAAGAGCGATCATCATCTGGCGTTTGCGCGCACCTACGACGGCGACGCGCTCATCGTCGTGGCGGGGCGCTTCCCGGCGAGCTACGACGAGCACGCCGGAGCGACGATTCCGCTGCCCGAAGCACTACACGGTCGCACGTGGCGAGACGTGCTGACGGGCGAGAGGGTAGCGGGCGGCGAGGCGCTTCGCGCGGCGAACTGGCCGCTGCCGTGGGCCGTGCTGATCGGTTGACGGCGGACCGCAGACGACGGACGGCAAATCATTCGTTTCCTTCTCTTGTTCTTGCCTCCCGCTCCTTCTTTCGTCTTTTCATCCATTCCTACTCTCGTCCCTTCGGTCTCGCTTCTTGGTAAACATCTGAAACATGCGGTCGGTGACGAGGAAACCGCCCACCACGTTGATCGTCGCCACCACGAGCGCCGTCGCGCCGAGCCAGCGCGTCCACGCTCCGCCCGACATGCCGGCGGCGGTAAGTGCGCCCACGACGGTGATACCGCTGATGGCGTTGGCTCCGCTCATGAGCGGGGTGTGCAGCGTCTGCGGCACCTTGCTGATGAGTTCGTAGCCCAGGAAGGCAGCTAAGACGAAGACGATGAGGTTGTTGATCATGGTAGATTTTGACGTGGACGCTTCTCGAAAGATGTTCGTGGTTGGGCTTGTCCGTTTTGCTGTTAAAGCACGGATGCGTAAAACGTAATGCGCATTGCATAAGGATGCCTACCAGCGCGGTCGAAGCAAAATCAAAGGCGGTGCGCTTTCCGCGCGGAATCGCCGGTAAACAAGAAACGGAACTGCAAGTCCCGACGGGCCTTAGGATTTACGAAATACGCAATACGAAACGTCTACTCGAAGCATGTGCCCATAAGTTTGTCATGACGCGGTGATTATGATTCTGCCGATGCCTCCAGCACGCTTCGCACGCGCTCGCTTCGGATCTCGCCGTCGTGCGTGAGACACGCGCCCTCGAAAATGTCGTCCTCAAAATCGGCGCGCACGCCGTCCTCGGCGTCTACGAACTCCTCAAGCAGCGCGGCGACGGTGCGCGCGTAAAGCTGGCTGGCGTGCACGGGGAGCGTGGCTGGCAGGTTGCGCGGTCCCATGATCGTCACGTCGTGCCGGGTGATCGTCTCGCCCGGCTCCGTGAGCGCGCAGTTGCCGCCGCCCGTTGCGGCCAGGTCCACGATCACCGATCCCGGCACCATCGCGCGGACGGCGTCTTCGTTGACGAGCACCGGTGCGGGCCGACCCGGAATGAGCGCGGTCGTGATGACGGCGTCTGCGTTGCCGATGTGCGGCACCAGAAGCTCGGTCTGACGCTCCTGCTTTTCCTGCTGGAGTTCCTCGGCGTAGCCGCCCGTGTCCTCGTTCTTCTTTTGCGTCTCGAACTCCAGCTCTACGAACTCCGCGCCCAGGCTCTCGACCTCCTCGGCGGCGGCCGCGCGGATGTCGTAGGCGAGCGCCTTGGCGCCGAGGCGCTGCGCCGTGGCGATGGCCTGCAATCCGGCCACGCCCGCGCCCAGCACCAGCACCGTGGCCGGGCGGATGGTGCCGGCGGCGGTCGTGAGGAGCGGGAAGAACCTGGGCAGCTTGTGGGCCGCCATGAGCGCGGCCTTGTAGCCGCCGATGGAACTCATGGCCGAAAGCGCGTCCATCTTTTGCGCCCGGCTGATGCGCGGCACCAGTTCCATCGCCAGGGCCGTGACGCCGCGTTCGGCCAGCGACCGGGCGCGCTCCGGTTCGTCGAGCGGGGCCAGCAGGCCCACCAGCGCCGCGCCGTCGTTCAGCTGATCCAGATCGTCGTCCGGGAGCGCCTGTACGCACGTCACTACGTCCGCGCCGAGCGCCTCCGCGCGGTCCGCGACGGTAGCGCCCGCGTCTTCATAGGCGTCGTCTGCGTGATGCGCCGTCTCGCCCGCGCCGCGCTCCACGACCACGCGGAAGTCCCGATCCGCGAGCCGCCCCGCCACCTCCGGCACAAGCGCCACGCGCCGCTCGCCGTCTGCCGTTTCTTTCGGTACGCCTACCAAGGTTGCCATCGTTTGTGAGTTCGTTGTTTGGCCGGCCCGTGCATGGTTAGCCCAAGTTCAAGGGTGCGTCTTTGTGAAGAGGACTGGGGAAAGAAGGAAAAGACGTTGGGCGTGCTGAGCCTGCTTTTACCTCCTTCTCTTCCCGTCCTCGTATTCCTTAGCGCCCAAGCAAAAATTATCC
>PXTQ01000114.1 GCA_003022505.1 Bacteroidetes bacterium QS_8_64_10
CAAACACCTTCGCGGAGTCGAACGGAGAGACGGCCACGTCCGTCGGGGCGAAGTCTGAGATTGGGGCACCATCCCCGTTGGCGAGGTCGGCCTGCTTCGCCTGCGGGGTCAGGTCCTGCCACGTCTCCCCTCCGTCGCGGCTTTTGTAGAGTCGGTAATCAGTAACAGTGTAGATCAAGTTTGCATCTTTCGCCCATAGGCTTGCATGATGGGTGGGGCGTTGAGACAAAACCTTCCAAGTTTCTCCCTCATCGTCGGTTCTCAAAAGCCCTCCGACGTACTTTCCAGTCTCAGGGTCACGGTAAACGGTCTTGGCATAAATTACACGTTGTCCATTGAAGTAACCAACCTCCACCAACTCGAAAGTTTTATTTTCAATTGAGTCCGGCGCGATGTTGACCCACTCGCGGTCCTGTTCGTGCAGCGGCACCTGCGCGCGAGCAGGAAGCGCCGCTACGAGCAGCAGCGCGGCGGCGGTCAGCAAGGACGGGATCGGCGAACAATGTCTCATGGCTATCTCCTCTATTTCTGACACTACACGTTTACTTAACATAATCCTCTCTGCTTACAACGGCAAACGGTGCCACCGGTAGAACGTGAGGCGCGGTTCGGGACGCGCGGCCACCGTCGCCAGCGCGTAGCCGCCGCCCGGTGCGCGCCACACCGCAAGATCCATCGGGAAGACGGAGCGAGCCTGCTTCCGGCCCACGAGCACGTGCTGGAGTCGCCCGCGCCGGTCGTACACATCCACACGGAGACGCGCCGGGCGCATGTTCAAGACGAACAACCCCTCGCCCGCCGGATCCGCCGAGGCCGAAAGGAGCGGCGGCTCGTCCGCGTCGCCCTGCACGAAGGCCCGGCTGCGCGCCAGCATCGGCGAGTCGAAGCCTCGGAGCCGCACGGTATCGACGGCAGCGTCGCTCCGCTCGCCGGAGTGGAGCACGTCGATCACAGGTCGGTAGCCGCTCAAGCTCAGCAGCGAGTCGCCCCTGGGCCGCACCAGGCCCGCGCGCCGCCAGCGCGGTCCGGGCAGACGCCAGCGCTCTTGCACGCTGCCACCCGCGCCGAGGCGCACGACGCGGTTTTGGGCGTCCTCGCCCACGACCTTGACGTAGAGCGCGCTGTCGGTGGCAGCGGGGTAGGTGAGGGCGTCCTCCGACAGGTCGCGGCGGCCCGGCACGGGCACGCTCCGCGCGATCTGGTCGTTCACCACGAAGTCGAACCGGCGCGCCTGGGCTGCGTAGGCCATGAGCGTGTCGCCGCGCCAGCCCGCGACGTACGGATACGCGAAGGCATCAGGTTGGATTTCTCGCTGAAACGCGCCCGACGTGTCGAACACGAAGATGCTGCTACGCTCCAGGTCGCCCACGTAGATTTGCCCATCTGGGCCGCGCTGCACCGTGCGCGGGTGCTTCAGGGGGTGCGCCTCTGGGCCATCGGTCTGCCAGAGCGGGCGGAGCGTGTCGGTCGGCGTGCGCGCGGCGAGGCGGCGCGAGGCGGAATCGGACGGGAAGAGCGCCTGCGATTCGGTGCGCCGGCAGCTGGACGGCAGGCAACCTGCCAGCAGCAGCAACAGCGAGAGCGCGACGACGAAGGCAGGCAGTCCGCAGGGGCGATCCGGGTACGTGTTTAGGATCATGCACTAAAACGGGTACGATTCGGTAAATCCCCTCCCACCTACACACTTCCCCACCTGCACACCTAACCGCGTCGCCCCAGTTTCATCGTCAGTTGCTTGCGCTCGCCGTCGCGGATCACCTCAAAATCGACCTTGTCGCCGGGACGGAACTGGTAGATAATCGCCACGAGGTCCGAGCGCTTCTTGACCGGCTCGCCGTTGGCCGACACGATCACGTCGTAACGCTGGAAGCCCCAATGCGGCGACTCACGTCGTGCATGTACAGACCGGTGTAGTACGAGCGATCCACGTTTCCGGTCTCGCGCAGCTCCCTGATGATGCGCCGCGCTTTGTCTGCGGGGACGGCGAAGCCGATGCCCACCGACCCGCCGGACTGGCTGTAGATGGCCGCGTTCACGCCGATCACCTTGCCCATCGCGTTGACGAGCGGCCCGCCCGAATTGCCCCGGTTGATCGACGCGTCGGTCTGAATCATGTTGCGGTAGATGCGTCCTTTCTGCGGCTGGAGGTCGCGTCCCACGGCGCTCACCACGCCGACGGTGACGCTCGGCTGCGCGGCCTTGAACAACCCGAACGGGTTGCCCAGCGCCACCACCCACTCCCCCGGAATAGGCCGGGCGTCGCGGGCGAACTCGACGTGCGGCAGCGGCTCGTCGTAGTTCGCTTTCAGCAGGGCGATGTCGGAGGCCGCATCGGTGCCCACGAGCCGCGCGTCGATGATCTCGCCGCTCGAAAGCGACACGGTGACTTTCTCAGCGTCGCCCGCTACGTGATCGTTCGTGACGATGTAGCCGTCCTCGGAAATGATAAAGCCCGACCCTACGTTCTGCACCTTGCGCCGGCGCTCACCTCGCCCAAAGAACCGCTCGAAGAACGGATTTCGCATGCCACGACCACGCCCCCGGCGCGCCTCGATGACGTTGACGCTTACCACGGCGGGTGCGGCTTTGTCCACGGCGCGCGTGATGGCATTGCGGCGCGCCTGGCTCACCTTCTGATTCACCGGCCCGGCGGAATCGGCGAGCGCGGTGCTGCCTTGCTCCTGCGACTGCGCCGGGTTACGGCAGCCGCCGAGCACAAGCACGAGCATGCACACGAGTAATCGTTTCATGAATAACACTCTTTTCGCAGAAATAGGCGAATTATTGCACGTCCCCGTTCTTTGCCCTGCCCCTCGTTGAGGCCATGCCAACCTGCTTCACGCGGGCAGGTTTGCGCTTCGGAGTAAACTTCAAACTTCCTTTTCAAGGACGGACCGCCTGACAGCTTAATGAGAGGTCATGTATTTACAATGTAACCTCTCCGAACCCGGCCTCTCCACAGGCGTTGATGTTTCTGAAATCGGCAAGCACTCTGGCACTCTTTTTTTTAAGGAGGCAAAATCCTATGGGTAAGTCAATACGCAACATGAAGCAAGTGGCCGTGGGAGCGGTCGTGGCGCTGTTCGTGTTCTTGGGCGTCTTCACGGCGCGCGACAACATGGAGAGCGAGCAGATGGCTGGTGCGGCGGTGGCTGCGTCGGGTGAGGCCGAAAAGGCCAGCGAGCAGAGCGAAACCAGCGAGGCCGAGAACGCTTCGGCGGACGTGGCCGAGAGGAAGGCCGAGGCCCAGTCGGTCGCCCCGCGCGAGATGGAGATGCCCGCCGCCAACCAGATCGGCCAAGAGACGCTCTGGCTGGCGCGCGTCATCTACTCGGAGACGAAGCAGCCACGCGAGCAGGAACTGGTGGCCTGGACGGTGCGCAACCGCGTGGAGACGCAGTATCGGGGCAACGATTCGTATCGGAGCACCGTGCTGGACCCCTACCAGTACAGCGCCTTCAATCCCGGCAACGACAAGCGCGCCTACTACACGAGCCTCACGCCCGAATCGGAGGCGGACGGCTGGCAGAAGGCGCTCGCCATCGCGCACCACGTGCAGAACGCCCCCTCCTCGGAGCGTCCATTCGCACAGACGACACGCCACTTCTACTCGGAACGCTCGATGGTGGGCGGCGCGCCGGACTGGGCGCGCGGCGAAGAGCCGGTTAAGCCGGAGCGCAACTACAACATCGAGGCCGAGCGCTTCCGCTTCTACGAAGGCATTGCCTAAATCGGCGCGCTTTTCAGAAAAACGACAGCAATAGGGACGTTCCCCGAAAACGGGAGCGTCCCTATTCTTTTTGCGCGGCGTCGGCAGGATAGACGAACGTAAGGTAGCAGTCGTCGCGTTCAGCAAACCGCGCCTGCCACAGCGCAACCGGCCCCTCCGGGTCACGGATCAGCGCGCGCCCTGCGGCGGGTTGCACGTCCTTCAGGCGCAGCTTCTTGGGCGAGGTGCGCAGGCCCGACCGTCGCGCTTTGAGGGCCGACTCCTTGAGCGTCCAGCACAGGATGACGCCGCGCGTCCGGTCCAGCGGCAGCCGTTCGAGCAGCCTGCGCTCGTCGGGATGAAGAAGAAACCCCGGCAGGTCGGGATGGCGCGGCTGGATGCGCTCCAGATCAACGCCCAGCGGGGGCGGCGCAAGCGCGGCCACGGCGTGCGGCCCGGTGTGCGCGATAGAGAGCGCGCCGTCGTAGCCCTCGACCACCACGGCCCCGTCACTCCTCCGGCGCAGCGGGACGTTGGCGGGGGCTTCGCCCAGCACGTCGCCCGCCAGCAAGCGCGCCGCCGCGCGCCCGAGCGTGAAGGAGCGCCGCCGCCCCGCGTGCCCGAACGTGTCGCGCCGGGGGCGCTCCTCGTCGTGGAGCAGCGCCTCGCGCTCGCCTCGCCGGTCGGGATCTTCCGTCAACCAACGGTACTCGAATGACGATTGTCGATTTTGCAACGGCTTTGTTGAATGAAGAACGGGGGGAGTATGGCCGGGCAATATGCGCTCTATTTTTCAAACAGCGACCTTTGCAGGTTCCGGTCTCCCCAACCGCATCCTCTTGTTCAAGATCTTTACTCCAAGCTTGGTCTCTATCGTTAACCCAGTTCCGCGCTTCCACGAACCGCCCCACAAGCTGTTTGGGTATCGGCAAACCGCCGTCTCCGCTAAGCTACGCCTGGGGGTCGTGTCATGCTCCCTGGGAACCGGCAGGGGCATGTCCAATCAGCATCACGACATCAACTCGGCAAAACGGTATAACGCGCGATGTACTTACCGAAAGGGCGTTGCCTGATCTATGACCGCAGACGGCGAATCGCGTCTTCCTGGAACTTGTTCTCCAAGCAGCGAACGGCGGTCCGCCGTCAATTCAAGCCGTCTTCGCAGCAGCGGCGCGCTCGACCTCTACCGAGAAATTTTCCATCACCGGATTCGCCAGCAGCTTCTCGCAGGCCTCGCGGGCGACTTCTTCCGCCCCGGCAGCGTCGGCGGCCTCGATGCTCAGCTCGATGTACTTGCCGGTGCGCACCTCCTCGATCTGCCGGTAGCCCAGATCACCGAGCGCCCGGCGAATGGTCTTGCCTTCGGGGTCCAGGATGGAAGGCCGGAGCGTGACGTGTATTTTTGCCTTGAACATGGTTCTCGTATTGCGCTTTGCGTATTTCGTAGATGGTGCCGGCTTTTACCGAGCCGTGAGCGGATGGCTCGACTTTCTGCTCATGCCCGTCGAAAAGGCCCAAGCCGAACTGACATTGTTTGGGAGTGTGTGATGAGATGGGAGTATGCGCGTTTACCGAGCCTCCCGGTCTCGCTCGCCATGCTCACAACCAAGACCCATGCACGGGTCAGTACGTCTTGCCGGGTCTGACGCAACA
>PXTQ01000115.1:0-5932 GCA_003022505.1 Bacteroidetes bacterium QS_8_64_10
ACTCCATCGTCCCACGGTGCACCTGCGGCGCGGCCCGAACGGGCGCTGGAATCTCGCGCGCGCCTTCGCTCGCTCCCAGCCCAGCGCTTCCGATTCGACCGGCGACGCCTCACCGATCCGGCTGTCCGCGCTTGACCTGCGCATTGAGGATGGCACGGTGACGACAAGCAATAACGGCTCCACCCCTCGGCTCGTAGCGCGCAACCGGCTCTTTAATTACGCCGACGCGCGCCTCCGCAACCTGAACGCGCGTCTCCGGCTTCGCGGAACAGGTGACGGGCTGCACTTCGATCTTTTTTCGGCCCGCCTCGCCGATCCCGCTTTTCAAATCGACCGCCTGACGGCGCGAGGTGCGCTGCAAGACGGCAGGCTGCAACTGGACCGCTTCCGCCTCGACACGGGACGCTCGCTGCTTACAGGCAGCGGGTTTGCCGACCGCCCGCTGGCGCAGGCCGGATCGCTGGCGGTGACGGTGCGGGGCCGCCCGCTCAACCTGAGCGAAGGGCGACGGCTCGCCCCCGCACTCCCGCTCCGGGGCGAGGTGCAGCTTCGGGCGGAAGCGCGTGGCACACTCGGCGATCTGGCGATTCAGCGCCTCCACGTCGAGCGCGGCGCGTCCACTTTGAGCGCGTCGGGGCGCGTGCGCGGCCTGCCACGGGAGGCGCGCTTCCGGCTCTCCTTCGACGAAAACACGCTGACGCCGCAGGACGTGGCCGCCGTCGCTCCCTCGGTGGATCCGTCGCGGCTGCGACGCGCCGGGCGCACGCAGTTCTCGCTCGACCTGCGTGGCGAAGCGGCTCCCATACCGGGTGGCGGAGCGTGGACGCTGAGCGCCACCGCTGACGTCGAAGCGCAAACCGAAGCGGGCGATGTAGCAGGCACCGTGCAGGTCGAGCGGGCGCAGGGCCGCTCGCCTGCCTACGAAGCGCGCCTGCAGGCTTCGCAGCTCGATCCTGAGCGCCTGACTGGAAGCTCCGCCCTGCGAGGCGCGGGGCGCGGCACGATCACGGCGCAGGGGCGGCTCGGTGAGAACACGCCCGACACGGTAAGTATCTCGCTGCGCGACACCCGGCTGCGCGCGCTCGACTCCGGCGCGCTCGACCTCGACGTGACGACGCGAGCGGACGGCGTGCTGCGCGGCACGGCGCGGCTCCGGCAGGAAGACGGCAGCCTGCGCGCTCGCTTCCGCGTCGATAGCACCGAAGTTGCACCGCGCTACCATCTCACGGCGACGGCAGACGGGGCCGACCTCGCGCCGCTGCTGCCTACCGACACGGTAACGACGCGCCTCAACGGGCGATTCACGCTGTCGGGATCGGGCGCGAGCATCGCTTCGGCGAAAGGAGACGCGCGGCTTCAGCTCGACTCGTCGGTCGTGCACTACGGCGAACGCACGCAGGTCGTGCCCACCTTCCAGCAGCAATTTCAGCTGGACTCGTTTGCCGATTCGTCGCGCCTGCGGCTGGAAGGCGACGTGCTGACGGCCACGCTCGGCGGCACGCTCGCGCCCTCGCTCGCCGATCTCGGCGCGTACTGGCTGAACGGTGTGCAACGAGCGGCCCGTCGCGTCTACCGCAAGCCGTATCCGGGTTCGAGGGACTCCCTTTCCGCTCCCGCGTCCACGCCGCGAGCGGAGCCGTCCACGCTGGCCGCCGGACCGGGCCGCCTGCGCGGCCGGTTCCGCCTGAAGCGACCCGGCGCATTGGCGTCGCTGCTTCCGCCCTCCACGCCGCGCCTGCCGAACGGCCTGTCGTCGCAGTTCGATCTGACGATGCGCCCGGATTCGCTTCGCCTTCAGCTTCGAGGCCGCGCCGATTCGCTGCGGCTCGGCCCCGCTGCGCTCGACGGCCCGCGCCTCCGACTGCGCGCCTCCGCCGGATCGGCGGACGCGCTGGAACGCGCCCTCCGAGCAAACGCGACGCTCTCCACCGGCACGCTGACGCTCGGTGGGCAGCGCGTGCCGTCCGTCGAAGTGGCGCTCCGGCAGCAAAGCGGCACGAGCCGGGTGCGCCTGACCTCCGGCCCCTCCGACCAGCCCGGCCCCGCGCGGCTCACGGCGCGGCTCACGCAGCTTCCCGACCGCAACCGGCTCACCATTCAGGACCTGCGGCTCGCCACGCCCGGCTACGCCTGGACGCGCTCGCGCTCGGAACCGATTGACCTGTACGAAAACGCCGTCGTCGTGCCCAGCCTCACGCTCCGCAACAAAGCCGCCACGGGAAGCCGCCAGCGCATCGCCCTGCGCGGCGTGCTGTCGAGCGCCCCTTCCGACACGCTGTTTCTGGACGCCGAGCGCGTGTCGCTGGCCGACCTGTCGCACCGGCTCGCCCTGAAGCAACCGCTCGGCGGCATGATGAGCAGCGAACTGGCTTTCACCGGCGGAGGACGCGCCCCGGAGCTTACTGGCAGCCTGAACGTGCACAGGCTCTCGTTTGACGACCGGCTGCTGGGCCATCTTTCGCTGAGCAGCCGCTACGCCCAGGGTAGCGACGACGTCGAGGTAGAGGCTGCGCTTCGCCCTCCGCCCGGTCTCACCCGACCGTTTCCGGCGGATAGCACGACCCCCGGCGGGCTGCGCCCGGAGCCGAGCAACCTCCGCATCGGCGGCACGCTACAGCTTCCCGGCGCGGAGACGCCCGGCGCGCTCGATCTTCGCCTGAACGCGAAGCGCGCGGACTTCTTCTTCCTGACCTATATTTTCGATCAAAAGATCACGAACGTGCGCGGCGCATTGCACGGCACGGGGCGCGTGACGGGCACCTTTCGGCGGCCCAACATCCAGGCCGACCTGCGCCTCGAAAACGGAAAGTTTTCCATCCCACGCTTTCAGACGCGCTACGCGGCCAACGGCCCCGTGACGGTGGATTCAACCGACATTCGCCTCGACGACCTCCGGCTGCACGACCGAACGGGGGGCACGGCGACCGTCAACGGCGCGCTGCACCTGAACGGCTACGAATACCTCTCCTTCGATCTCGCCGCCTCGCTGGACGAGCTTCGCGTCATCAACGTGGCCGACTCCGACTCGCTGCCCTTCTTCGGACACATCTGGGGATCGGGCCAGCTCACGCTTCGCGGGCCGCTCTCCGGGGCCACGCTCAGCTCCTCCGAGGCCGACATCGCCCCGAAGAGTGAGATCAGCATACCCATCAACGAGAGCCGGGCGGACACGGACACCGGCTTTATCGTCTTTGCCGACTCGACGGGCAAGCTGCCCGACGTGCAGCAGCGCCGCAAGAACATTTTCGCGGATCGGCCCGCCGGGGAGCGCCGGTTTACGGAAGGGCTTGACCTCGACCTGAACCTCGTCGCCGAGTCCGGCACGACCGTGCGGCTGGTGTTGGATCCCCTGCTGGGCGATCAGATCAAGGCCGAGGGCAGCGGTCGGATTCAACTCCAGCGTTCCGGCGGCGACCTGCGCACCTACGGCTCGCTGGAGGTGTCAGGCGGCGAGTATCTCTTTACGGCGGGCGAGCTGTTCTTCCGGCGCTTTCGCATCCAGAACGGCGCCCGACAATCTCGCGGTGGACTTGCCCGCGTATCTGCCCGTGGCCGTGCTCGTCGATGTCACCGAGCGCGTGCAGACGCCGCAGGTCCAACTCGATCTCACCATCGACCGCGACGCTCGCAGTCGCAGCGCCGGCTACGAGGGGCTGGAAGCCTTCCTCTCCCGCTCCGCGCGCAGTACCGAATACGCCACGAGCGTCCTGCTCACCAACTCGTTCCTGCTCGCCCCCACCCTCACCGAGCAGGCGCGCTCCGGCGATCTCGCCTCCACACGCCGCCAGATCGCCTTCAGCAGCGTCTCGCAGCTCGTGGCGAGCCAGCTCAACCGCTACCTTAGCAACGCCCTGCCCAACTTCGATCTCAGCTTTGGAGTGCAGGGCCAAAACGCCGAAGAGCTGGGCTTCACGTACGGGCTGGCGCTGCGACTTCTGGACGAGCGCCTCATCATCCGGGGCGAGGGCACGTATCAGAACGAGCGCACCGCCCGTCGCGCGCAGGGCCTACAGGGCGAGTTCGTCGTTGAGGTGCGCCTCAGCCCGCGCGTCTCGGCAGAGGCGTTCTACCGGCGCGAGGGCGACCTGCGCACCTACGGCTCGCTGGAGGTGTCAGGCGGCGAGTATCTCTTTACGGCGGGCGAGCTGTTCTTCCGGCGCTTTCGCATCCAGAACGGCCCTTCGCCGCCCGCGTCGGCTCCGCCTGCGGAAGAGTAGAACGTGTGGAGGTGTAGCCTTATGACCGCCGACAGCAGACCGCGTCTCGTTCTGGAACCCTTTCTCACAATCCAAGAACGGCGGCCCGCGGCGGTCCGCTGTCTGCCGTCGCAAAGCTCCCTTCGTCACATGACACGCAACTCGGGTTAGATACTTGACAGTCTCACTCACGAAAACGGAAACTGGTACGGATGCGAATGCGTAGGCTAAAGCTGCTTTTTCTCTTTAGAACGAATCGTCACCTATGCCTGCTACGTTTCCACAGAGCGTGCGCGAGTCGCTGGGCGAGCAAGCCGCCGACGACGTGGTCGTCTGGATAGACGACAGGATGCGCGAGTTCATCCGTGAGCACGCCGTACCGCGCGACGAGTACCGCGAGGTGCTTTCGCGCCTGGACGTCGTCGAAACGCGCCTCGACGGGCTGGACGAACGCCTGAGCCGGATGGAAGAGCGCTTCGAGAAACGGTTCGACAAGATCGACCAGCGCTTCGATCAGATCGATCAACGCTTCGAAGAAACAAATCGGCAGGTCAACGACCGCTTCGATCAGGTCAACGCTCGCTTCGACGAGATGAACCGGCAGGTCAACGCTCGCTTCGACGAGATGAACCGGCATGAACCAGCAGTTCGACAATCGCTTCGATGAGCTAAACCGTCAGACCAACGACCGTTTCGATGCGATGAACGAGCGCCTCGATGCGATCCACGAGGCGATGCGCACGCAGACGCGCTGGGCCATCGGCGTGCTCGCGCTCTTCGGCACGATGACGACGGTGCTGATGGCCGTCGCCGTGTTCGGCGGGTGAGCACGGTGCGCACGACAGCACAACCGCGCTCCCGATCTCCTACGCACCGTTTTCGTCCAATAGCCTCATTGAAGTTGCTCTAACGCACCACGACCATGCGGCGCGCTTTCGAAAAGCTCCCCGCCTGCAAGCGATAGACGTACACGCCGCTCGGCAGATCAGAGGCCTCGAAAGCAATCCGGTGCGTGCCGGCCTCCATCCGCCGATCCGCGAGTCGCCTCACCTCGCGGCCCAGCACGTCGTAGACGGCGAGCGACACGTGCGCTCGCTCCGGCAACGCGAAGCGGAACACGGTGCGCGAGGTGAAGGGGTTGGGGTAGTTGGAGTACAATCTGTAACCTTCTCCCCCGTCACGCGGCGGCGGCGCATCGAGTACCGTGACGTCCTCCCAATGGGCAACGTTCAGCGAAGAATGTCCGCCAGCTTCGCGGAAGTAACCACCCGCATAAAGATCATCACCCTGAAGAGCCAGATCGCCGATTCCG
This sequence comes from Bacteroidetes bacterium QS_8_64_10, assembly GCA_003022505.1. Classification (GTDB taxonomy): domain Bacteria; phylum Bacteroidota; class Rhodothermia; order Rhodothermales; family Salinibacteraceae; genus PXTQ01. The sequence continues at coordinate 5,509 of PXTQ01000115.1, forward strand.
CCGCCCCGGATTCCGTTCTCAAACGTCATCCACTTGTCGCCGTCCCATCGGGCGAGCATTTGCGTCCCCGCGCTTTCCTCCCGCTCGTCCGTCAGGCACGCTCCGGCACCTGCCCCCACGTACAGGTCACTGCGGTGCGCCTCGATAACCTGAATGCGCACCGTGCAGTCTTCGGGTGGTTTGATCGCACTCTCAAGAGACGACCACGTTTCGGAATCTCGGTTCCAGACATGGAGCGAGTCGCTCACCTGACCGCCTGCATACACTTTCCCTCCTTTGACCTCCAGGGCAGTGATTCCTCGAGAAACGCCTTCGCCCAGTGCCTCCCAGGACGAGCCGTTCCAGCGGGCGACGTTCCGGGCATCCATACCGGAAACGCCGTCAAAATCCCCACCGAGGTAGACCTGACCGTCAGCCGCTTCTA
>PXTQ01000115.1:5956-10933 GCA_003022505.1 Bacteroidetes bacterium QS_8_64_10
GAAGGGTGCCGGCCACATACAACCGGCTGTTGGCCCGCGCTATCGAGGTCGCCTCTTCGAGCCGCCGGCCCTGATCGCCCGCTCCGAGGTACTCCCAGTTCTCGCCGGCCCAGATCGCCAACCCGTAGGAAAGGGCATCGTCCTCGGAGCTAAATTCGCCGCCCGCGTAAATTTTAGATTCACCGTCAAGCAGCGCCCGAACGTCGCCCGGCACGCCCTCACCCAGCGCCGACCACTTTCCCCCGTTCCATAGCGCCACGTTGCGCGCCCGCACGTCACCGGCTGCCGAAAATTCTCCGCCCGCGACAAACGTCCCGCTGTCATGGGTGGTTACCGCCCTGACGGGACCGCGCACGCCCTGGCCCCTTGACTCGTAAAGCGGCTTCCATTCGCGCTCGCTCTCCTCCCACAACGCAACGTTGTGGGTCGCAGTATCCCCCGCTGCCACGAACGAACCGGCGGCGTAGAGCGTACCGCTTCCATGCGCCATGTGCTGGATGTTTCCGTCGACCCCGCCTCTCATCCGCGACCAGCTCGACCCGTCCCACATGGCAACGTTCCCTACGGGCTGACCGCCGGCGTCGTTGATGCGGCCTGCCGCGTACACCCTATTTTCCGAGGTCGTCAGATCGTATACAATACCACTTGCTCGATCCGACTGATTGTCGATACCGTCTCCCAGCGCTGTCCATTCCCGACCATCCCAGCGAGCGACGTTGCGGATCGTAACGCCGCCAATCGCATCAAAGCGACCTCCGACGTAGAGCACGCCTTGCTCGTTTACTTCCATTGTGCCCACTTCTCCGGCCACGTTGCCGACGGACCTCCATCCGCTTCCGGTCCAGCGCCTCACCTCATGCGAAGTGCTGGCCGTCTCCGACTTTAACGATATGAAAACTTCAGCGTCACCGGCGGCAATCGCGGTGGGATAGCCCTCGAAGCTTTCTCCGAGAGCGGACCAGGAATCACCGTTCCAGCGGTAAACCTGACCGTACCAAGGAGCTGTTTGGTCAATGATGTAGCTCGTTAGCGCGTAGAGTTGCCCCTGATCGCCCCTCGCCAGACCTGCCACGGTGTGATCCAGTCCTTCATCCATCGCCGTCCACGTTTTGGTTTTGCGGTCCCAGGCGGCAAGACGAGTCGCAGAATAGATTCCGACGAACACAGTGTCCGGCGTGGCGAGGACTGGTCCAAACCCCTGCGACTCGCCGGGAAGCACCGGCGAGCGCCCGATGGCTTCGAACTGTCCCGTCTCTCCGTTCCACCGTAGGACTTGCGACTCCTCGTCCAAACTATCCAGGCGAAATCGTCCGGTGAGGAACGCATCATCCCCGTCAACGGCTACTCCCTGGACGTTACCGATGGACGGATTGCCGAACTGCGTGCTCCAATGCTCATCGTCCGCCCCCCTCCCATCCTGTGCGGTTCCCGGTTGCGGTGCGAAGAATAGAAAGCTGAGTAGCAGGAAAGAACGTGTAGCGTTTCGCTCACCTTTTCTTTACATTCGTAAATTAGCACGGATTTACTTTCAAGGGGGGATACAACAACGTCTCCCGTTGTTGTTTTAGGCTAACGCAACTTCTTTTGATTGCCTTTTCTATTACGTGAGCAAGCAAGACACTCGAACACGCATCCAGCAAGACGTGCTGGAACTACTTCAGGAAGCCCCGACGACCGGCCTTCGCCCCAAAGAGATCGCGCGGCGCCTCGACTACCGCAACGACCGCCTCTACGGCCTCTTCCGCGACGTGCTCGACGACATGGACGCCGAGCACGAGGTCCGCCGCCTGAAAGGCAACAAGTACATTTTCAACGAGGCCGCCCGGCGGCCCGGCGGTTCGGCCAACGCCGATCCGGCCGCTATCTCCGGAGACAGCGCTCCCGCCGAAGACGCTTCCACCCGAAACGCAAGCAACGGCAGCCCCGACCGCAGCAGCGACAATCCCAACGAAGCGGAGGGCGTAATCGACGTGCACGAAAACGGCTTTGCGTTCGTCACCGTGGAGGGCTGGGACGAGGACGTGTACGTCGCAGCCAACAACGTGGGCACGGCGCTGCACGGCGACCGCGTGCGCCTGGAGGTGTCGGCGCGGCCCTCCCACGACTCGCACAAGCGCGAAGGGCGCGTCCTGGAGGTCACGGAGCGCAAGCGCGATCAGACCGTCGGCACGTTCCTCAAGAAAGGTCACTTCGCGTTCGTGGAACCGGACGACGGGCGCGTCCAGAAGGACATCTACGTGCCCGAAGATGCCTTTGGCGAGGCACACGACGGGCAGAAAGTGCTCGTCTCCATCGACCGCTACGACGAGTCGAAGGCCAACCCGGAAGGCCGCGTCCTGCGCGTCATCGGCGACGGCGACGACCCCGGCGTGCGCGTCCTGTCGCTGGCGATGAGCCTGGACGTAAAGGCCGAGTTCCCGCGCGGCGTCGAGGACGAAGCCGCCGAGATCCCGACGGCGATCCCGGACGAAGAATACCAGCGCCGGCTCGACCTGCGCGAGAAGCGCATCTTCACCATTGACCCGGAGGACGCCAAAGACTTCGACGACGCCGTTCACGTCAAGGAACTGCCGAACGGCAACCGCGAGGTGGGCGTCCACATCGCCGACGTGAGCCACTACGTCGATACGGACACGGTGCTCGATGACGAAGCGCTGAAGCGCGGCAATAGCGTGTATCTGGTGGATCGCACGATCCCGATGCTGCCCGAAAAGCTCTCGAACCGCGTCTGCTCCCTGCGGCCCGAGGAGGACAAGCTGGCGTTTTCGTGCATCATGGAGGTGACGCCGCAGGGCGATGTGAAGAGCCACGAGCTGCGCGAGACCGTCATCCGCTCCAAGCACCGCTTCACCTACGACGAGGCGCAGACGTTTATCGACGGCGGCCACCCGGACCACCCGTTCGCCTCCGACGTGGTGGACGCCGCGCGCCTCTCGCGCACGCTCACCCGCAAGCGGATGCGCGAGGGATCCGTCGATTTCGACCGGCCCGAAGTGCGCGTCATTCTGGACGACGACGGCCACCCGACTGACGTGGTGCGCAAGGAGCGCAAGCGCGCCAACCGCCTCATCGAGGAACTGATGCTGATGGCGAATCGCACTGTGGCCGAGCGCATCGCCAAGCAGAGCGACCCACCGCCGTTCGTTTACCGCGTACACGACACGCCCGACGCCGAGCAGATCCAGCAGCTCGCCGAGTACGTGCGCGCCTTCGATTACGAGCTGGAGCTGGAAAACGGCAACGTGCGTTCTCACAATCTGAACGCCCTCCTCCAGGCCGCGAAGGGCGCGTCCGTCGAGCCGATCATCGAGGACGCGGCACTTCGCGCTATGTCGAAGGCCGAGTATGCGACCGAGAACATCGGGCACTACGGGCTGGGCTTCGAACACTACACGCACTTTACGAGTCCCATCCGGCGCTACCCGGACTTGATGGTGCATCGCCTCCTGAAACGCTATGCTACGGGCAGCGGCGCGCGCGCCAACGAGGACGAACTGGACGCGGCGTGCAAGCACTGCTCCGAGCGCGAGCGCGTGGCGCAGGACGCCGAGCGCGAGAGCGTGAAGCTGAAGCAGGTGGAGTACGCCCGCGACCACCTGGGCGACGAGTTCGACGGCGTGGTGCGCGGCGTGACGAAGTTCGGCGTGTTCGTCGAACTCAACGCGCTGCTCGTGGAGGGCCTGGTGCACGTGCGCGACATGGACGACTACTTCGAATACGACGAAGACAACTTCGTGCTCACCGGCGAGCGGTCCGGGCGCTCCTATCGTCCGGGTGACGAGGTGCGCGTGCAGGTGGCCGCCGCCAACGTGGAGAAACGGGAGATTGATCTGTTGTTTGTGTGAGGACGGTCCGATCCGTAGGTGTTCGTCTCAAACCGCTTTGCTCTTACACGAACGAGCGTATTGCGTGAGGTGGCCGGACGGACAGCGGACCGCAGACGAAAGACAGCGGTTCTCAAACTGCAACGCCTACGCTTCGCCAATCCGCTGTCTGCCGTCCGCTGTCGGCGGTCCTACCAAACGTCCTCACGCATCACGCGCATTCCAAAATCATGCACGTAGACGTACAGGACCTCGAAAAGTCGTACGGGCCGGAGTTCTCGCTCTCGGTGCCGGAGCTACGCATCGAGGAAGGCGCGACGTTCGGACTCGTGGGCAACAACGGCGCGGGCAAGACGACGCTGCTTCGGCTGCTGCTGGATCTGATCGAGGCCGACGACGGGCGCGCTGAAATCGACGGGCGCCGCGTGGACGAAAGCACGGAGTGGAAAACCAGCACGGCTTCCTACCTCGACGAGTCGTTCCTGATCGACTTTCTGACGCCCGACGAGTACTTCGACTTCGTGGGCAGCACCTACGAGATGAACCGGAAAGCCGTGCGCGGCGCGCTCGCCCCGTTCCGCTCGTTTTTCACGGACGAGGTACTCGGCCAATCCGCGCGCTACGTCCGCGACCTCTCGATGGGCAATCGCAAGAAGGTGGGCCTCGTGGCGGCGCTTTTTCTGCGCCCCTCTCTGCTGATCCTGGACGAACCGTTCGCCAACCTGGACCCGCGCTCGCAGATTCAGCTCAAGCGGATGCTGCCCCAACTCAACGAAGAGCAAGACACGACGATGCTCATCTCCAGCCACGACCTGTTGCACGTAACCGACGTGTGCCGCCGCATCGCCATCCTCGAAAACGGGCGCATTGCGCGCGACGAGGAAACCTCGGAGGCGACGCTGGATTCGCTGGAAACGTATTTCAGTTCGGAGGCGGCGTGAGGATTCCGCACGGTTTCTGCCGGGACGTAACGACGTAGCTCTGCGGCAAGCGTGCGTATTGCGTAATGCGTGTTGCGCGTGAGGGTGCGCGCCGCAAACGTATCCAGCAAGCAGTCTCATGCATCACGCAACACGAATACGTATGACGTATTGGACGCTGCTCGCGCATCGCTGGAAGGACTTCTGGCGCTCGTTTCGGGAGCAGCGCCTGG
>PXTQ01000116.1 GCA_003022505.1 Bacteroidetes bacterium QS_8_64_10
CGTCGCCGAGAACTACGCCGTCGCCTCCTCAAACTCTTTCTTGACGACGCTGATCTGACTGCCCTCCAGAATCATCTCGACCTCGCGCTCGGTGAGGTCGTGCTGCGCCTCGAAGGTCGTGCCCTGCGTCTCGTTCTCGACCGTGACGGTCGTGCCCTGCTGAATTTCCTCGCGGGCGTTGGGCAGTGAGAGCGTATCGCCCTGGTCGATGTTTTCGTAGTCCGCATCGCTCTTGAACGTCAGCGGCAGGATGCCGAAGTTGGCGAGATTCTGCCGGTGAATCCGCGCGTAGCTCTTGGCGATCTTTGCCCGGATGCCGAGGTGACGCGGCGCGATGGCGGCGTGCTCGCGCGAGGACCCCTGCCCGTAGTTGACGCCGGCCACGACGATCCAGCCGTCGCCGTCGTGCTCCTCCTGCGAGCGCTCGTAGAACTGCTCGTCCACCTGCTCGAAGACGAACTTCGAGATTTCGGGGATATTCGACCGGTACGGCAGGATGCGCGAGCCGGCGGGCATGATCTCGTCGGTGGAGATGTCGTCGCCGAGCTTCAGGATGACGGAACCGCTGAGTTTGTCGGGCAGCCCCTCGAAGTTGGGCAGGCTGACGACGTTCGGTCCTTTTTCAAGCTCTACGTCTTGCACGTCGCCCTGGCCGAGGTCCGGCTCGCCCTCGAAGTCGGCGGGCGCGCCGTCGTCGACAAAGCTTTCGGGCGCGACGAGCTGGTCTTTGTTGATGCTGTACGGATCCGGCTCGCTGACCGACGGATAGCTCATGTCGTAGATGTCCTCCAGGTCGCGCGGGTCGGTGATCTTGCCGGTGAGCGCGGAGACCGCCGCCGTTTCCGGGCTGACCAGATAAACAGCGTCTTCTTTCGTGCCGCTGCGGCCGGGGAAGTTGCGCGGTACGGTGCGAAGCGCAATCTGGCCCGTCGCCGGGGCCTGCCCCATGCCGATGCAGCCGTTGCAGCCGGCCTGGTGGATGCGCCCGCCGGAGCGCGTCAGGCTCTGGAGGTAGCCCGCGTTCATCAGGTTCTCCAGGATCTGGCGGCTCGTCGGGTTGATGTCGAAGCTCACGCGGTCGTCGACCTGCCGCCCGTCTACGATGGCGGCGGCGATAGCGAAGTCGCGGAAGCCGGGGTTGGCCGAGCTGCCGACGTAGCTCTGGTAGATTTCCTTGCCTTCGACCTCGCGCACGTCCACGACGTTGCCGGGACTCGACGGCTTGGCGATCTTCGGGACGATCTCCGAGAGGTCGATCTGCTCGTGCGCGTCGTAGTCGGCGTCCGGATCGGCCTTCAGTTCGGTCCAATCCTCCTCGCGGCCCTGCCCTTTCAGGAAGCGGCGCACCTCGTCATCAGACGGAAACACGGTAGACGTAGCGCCCAGTTCCGTACCCATGTTGGCGATGACGTGGCGGTCCATGCAACTCAAGGAATCCAGGCCGGGGCCGTAGTACTCGATCACGCGGTTCAGGCCGCCGTCCACGCCGTGGCGCTCCAGCATCGTCAGGATCACGTCTTTGGCCGAGACCCAGTCCGGCAGTTCGCCGGTCAGCTCTACGCCCCACACTTCGGGGGTGGGCACCGAGTAGGGCTTGCCGGCCATCGCCATCGCTACATCCAGGCCGCCCGCGCCGATGGCAAGCATCCCGATGGCGCCCGCGGCGGGCGAGTGACTGTCGGAGCCGAGCAGCGTCTTGCCGGGCTTCCCGAAGCGTTCCTGGTGCACGGGGTGGGAGACGCCGTTGCCGGGGCGCGAGTACCAGACGCCGAACTTCTTGCACGCGCTTCGCAAGAACAGGTGATCGTCGGGATTCTTGAAGTCGCTCTGGATCAGATTATGGTCCACGTACTGCGCCGACAGCTCCGTCTGCACCTGCGGAATGCCCATTGCCTCAAACTCCAGCATCACCATCGTGCCGGTGGCGTCCTGGGTGAGGGTCTGGTCGATATCGAGCGAGATTTCGCCGCCGGGCGAGAGGTCGCCTTCGGCGAGGTGGCTTTCGATCAGTTTCTGGGTGACGTTCTTGCCCATATGTTCGATCGGTTGGTTTTGTCCGGAGTGAGTGATGATGGAGCCGTTGTAGAACTAAGCGTTTCGTCTGGTGAAGTTGCAAACTGGCGAGGTTTTTACTGTCTGGTGAAAATGAGGGTGCCGACGGGCCGCACCTCGCCCTCTACCGCAAACGGATGGTGCTCGATTTGCGAGATCGGTGTTGGAGGCGTGGTCGCCTGATTGGGAGCAGTGTAATGCTTCCCGCTGTCGCTGCCGGCGTCGTAGACGTAGAGCGTTTCCTCGCGGCGATCCGTCCACCCGTCGTCTTCCAGCAGCCGCACGCCACGTACGCCCGCGAACCAGTCCGGGCTGGGCGCGATCATCGACACGAGCGACACGCGCGGGAAGCTGGCGGTGATCTCGAACGTCAGGCTCACGCTGCCGGGCGAGCGCTCAATGCCGCCGCCGGAGAGCACGGAGTCGGCTTGGCCTTCCTCGATGAGCGCCTCGATCTCGCTGCGGAGCGGCTCCTTTGCGCCCGTCTCGGCCATATTGGCGATGCCCTCGGAGGCCAGCGCGCCCGGCTGCCAGATTGAGGTGCCGGCGTCGTGCGTCGCGCCGATCAGGCCGGACCAGTGCGCATCCGAAGGAAAGTCGTCGGGATGCGTCTCGGCGCTCCACGTGCTCTCGAAGACGACCTCGTAGGTGGTCGGACCGGGTTCGGGAGCGGACTCGCCGCCCGTGAGCACGTCGCAGCCGGCCACGAGCAGGGCGACCAGCAGGAAGGCGGCGGCTGCGCGAGCGGAGGAAGCGGCTGCGGAGTTATTCATGACGGCTCTCGCTTGTTGAGAATGTTACTGAGGCGAGCATGGATTTCTAAACATTGGCCCGCCAACTGAGAAGGAGAGCAGCCGTAATAGAACGTAGAGCGTCAGAGAAAGGTGAAAAGGGAAAGGGGAATGGTGAGCGCTCGTCGCCCCTTTTACTACGTGAGTCGCTTCGCTCGTCTCTCCTTTCGCTTTTCTCCAGGCGGTGCTTTGCTGGCCGGATACATCCTGGGAGCTTCGCTTCATCGACTTTAGCAACCCGCCCCGCGGATCAGTATTGCTCTTGCAACACGATCTGAAACGCTTTGTGCCTGCTTCGCGCTCGTTTGTGATCTTTTTAGATGCTTTCTCACGCATCAGTAAGAGTCGCCTCTCAAACTTCAGGGCAATCGCGTTTAATTTTCTGCACCGTCAAACGTGACGGATGGGCCGTTTTCGATAGAAAATATTTAATGGAAGGCAGCGTCAGGGCGTGTGACGTTGCAAAATGAAGCGCCGGATCGTCGCGCATTGCATCTTTCGGATTCCATACACGGCTACACGAACTGTCATCCCTTCAGGATTTTTGCTTGAAGCTCCGGAGGAGCGACGGCTGACCGGAGCTGCGAGTGAAGCGATAGCGCAACTTCCAGCGAAAAGAGAAAACTCAAGCTTGCCGTCTCATCCGGAAATAGGCCAGAAGATGCCGAAGCGCAGACGCCGGGCGGGAAGCGGATACACGGGCACGA
>PXTQ01000117.1 GCA_003022505.1 Bacteroidetes bacterium QS_8_64_10
CTCCACCACGCTGTCGGGCGGGGAGGCGCAGCGCGTGAAGCTCGCCGAGCACCTGGGCGGGCGCACGAAGGGCGATGTGCTGTATCTGTTCGACGAGCCAACGACGGGCCTGCACCCGCGCGACATCCAGAAGCTGCTCGACGCCTTCCAGCAGCTCATCGCCGAAGGGCACTCGGTCGTCATCATCGAGCACAACCTGGACGTGATCAAGAGCGCGGATCACGTCATAGATTTAGGACCGGAGGGCGGGCAGGCCGGCGGCAAGGTCGTCTGCGCGGGCACGCCGGAGGAGATCGCGGCCTGCGAGGAGGGCCACACGGGGCGCTTTCTGCGGGAGGTGTTGTGACAGCCGTTAAGCGAAGCTCCCAGGATGTATCCGGCCGGCAAAGCACCGCCTGGAGAAAAGCGAAAGGAAAGACGAGCGAAGCGACTCACGTAGTAAAAGGGGCGACGAGCGCTCACCTTCCCCGTTCCCTTTTCGCCTTTCTCCGACGCTCTACGTTCCATGACGGCTACTCTCCTTTTGGCGGACCAATGTTTAGAAACCCATGCTCGCCTCAGTAGAATAGGCCAACGTGGGGTTGCGCACAACGCGAGCAACCGCCCCCAGCGGTCCGCCGTCTCAAAAGATTACGGCGCCGTTCCAACCTCAAACCGGAGCCGGTCGTTGTGGAGCCTTCCAGCCATTTTGAATCAACCACATATGCTATGGAACCGCAGCCCGGCTCCGCCGCCCCCGAAAACTGGAAAACCGTCCTGACCGAGGGCGAGGAGGAGGAGTTCCGCGAGATGATCGAGCCACTGACGGACGTGCTCGTGCAGTCGGCCAAGCGCGACGTGGCCTACTACGTGCAGCAGGACCAGCTTCACGAAAATGACCTGACGCCGGAGGAGATCGCGGGGGAGACGCTGTACTACGCCTGGGAGCACCGCGAGCGCCGCCCGGAGGCGATGACGCTGCGCGGATGGCTGCTGGGCACGCAACATCGCCTGCTGCGTGGTCTCGTGCAGCAACAGCAGCAGTTTCGCGCCGAAAAAGAAGTGTCGCTGGACGCCCCCGTGCCGCCCGGCCCCGAAGGGTCGGCGGTGGAGGAAGCGTTCTGGGAGTGGGACCAGCCCACCGAGGGCGAGACGACGTGGGAGGAGGTGACACCCTCTTCGGAGCCTATCGACCTGGAGGTGCCGCTGCACGAGCAGGAGCATCCCGACTCGCTGGAGGCCGAGGATTACCACGTGCTTTCGATGCACGACGAGTTCGAGATGAGCCTGCCGGAGGTGGCCCACACGCTGGATCAGAGCGTGCGGGCGACCGCCGAGCGGCTGGACCGGGCGCGCGCGTCGTTGCACCGGACCGGCAGCGCGAGATGCAGCAGGACGCCGAGCGCGGCGCGTCCACCGAGGATGAGCGCGTGCGGCAGTGAGCGTGCGGGACGGCAGACCGCAGACGGCGGACGGCTGTTTTTCGTAGACCGTACGCACGTGCGAGAAAAGACGCGGGCTGCCGTCCGCAAGTCCTTATCCTCAAAGCGCGACGCTTGCGCCGGCTTTGACGAGCGTCTGCCGGTTCTTGGGCGACGAGAGCAGGCGGCTGTCGCTGACGGCCAGATCGAGTCGCACTACGCCAACACGGTAAGCAAAACCAGCGGCCAGAAAGCGTGCCGTCATGGGATCGCAGCGCGGCGGAGACGAAAAGCGAGCGTGGGAGTCTCATCGCTTGAGGAAGGACGCCTCACGAATCACGAAATACGCATCACGCACCGAGGCTTACAGCCCGATGCCGAGGCGCAGCATGTACGAGCTGAGATTACCGCCGTCGTCGGCTTCTATCGTCTGATCCGTACCAGGCACCTGAAACTCGCTCGCGTAGCCTGTCAGGCCGAAGGCGTAGCGAAACTCCGGAAACAAACGCACGCCCGCTCCCGGCAGGTCGACCTCGACGCCGATGCCCACGTTGCCGGCTACGCTGAAGTCGCTGCTGTTCAGACCGAGCGCTTGCGATGAGCCATCGCTCTCCGCTTCTGCCTCGTCGTCGCTGAGTCCTATACGGAAGACGGGTCCTGCCGTCAGGTACGGGCTTATGAGCGGAAGCGTGGCGAGCCGGAAGCGCGCGTCGATGGGGATCTGTACGAGGCTGAGACTGAAGTCTTGTTGCTCCACGTTCACGTTTCCAGCCTGCACGTCATCCGAACTGAAATCGCCCACGTCCATGTAGTAGATACCGGGCCGCAGCGCGAGCGGACCGAAGGCGGCATCGTAAAACAGACCGACGTGAAAGCCCGTGGCTCGGTTGAACGTCGCCTCACGGTTTTCCCCCTCGATGTCGCTCAGGTTATCGAAGTTGGCGCCGGCGGCCACGCCGAGCTGCGCCTGCGCCGCCTGCGGCACCGCAACGAGGGTGGCGAGTGCGATGAGAAAAGCGAGGTGGGTCTTGCGGAGAGTCGTCATGTGAGTAGGAGGGTATGTGTGTATGTGAGTATGTGTGACACGCGGATCGGTTTAAGACATTTTACACGCATCGGGAAGCCGTCGGCCCGCAACCTGCATCGCCTCAATCCGTTGCCTACAAAGCGCTCGTTCCAACAAGTAAGCCGCCTTTACTCACGGCAAAGTAACAAATGAACATCGGCATCACGTGCTACCCGGTGTACGGAGGCAGCGGCGTCGTCGCCACCGAGCTGGGTAAGGCCCTCGCCGGGCGCGGCCACCACGTCCATTTCATCGCCTACTCGATGCCGTTCCGGCTGGGGCACGTTGCAGGTAATATCACGTTTCACGAGGTCAACGTCAACACGTACCCGCTGTTCGAGTATCCGCCGTATTCGCTGGCGCTGACCTCCAAGATGGTGGACGTGGTGCACCACGAGGAGCTGGATCTGATGCACGTGCACTACGCCATCCCGCACGCCACGAGCGCCGTGCAGGCGCAGCAGATTCTCAAACAAAAAGACGAGCGCGTGCCTGTCGTCACCACGCTGCACGGCACCGACATCACGCTCGTCGGGCGCGACCCCTCATTTCGCCCCGTGGTCAACTACTCGATCAACGAGTCGGACGGCGTGACGGCGGTAAGCAAGTTTCTGCGCCGCGAGACGCACGAACACTTCGACATCGAGAGCGAGATCGAGGTCATCCCGAACTTCATCGACACGGATCGCTTTCAGCGCGCCAACAAGGATCACTTCAAGCAGGCGCTCTGTCCGAACGGCGAGAAGGTGATTGTGCACGTCTCCAACTTCCGCCCCGTCAAGCGCGCGCAGGACGTGGTGGAGGTCTTCCACAAGCTCTGCGGGGAAGGCCTGTGCGACCTGAAGCTGCTTCTGGTGGGCGACGGCCCGGACCGCGTGCCGACCGAGCACCTGGCGCGCGAACTGGGCGTCTACGAGGACGTGCGCTTCCTGGGCAAGCAGGAACCCATCGAGGAGATCCTCTCCATCGCGGACGTGTTTCTGATGCCGAGCGGTTCGGAGACGTTCGGCCTCGCGGCCCTCGAAGCGATGGCCTGCGGCGTGCCCGTCGTGTGCTCCGACATCGGCGGGTTGCCGGAACTCGTGCCCGACGAGGAGGCCGGTTTTTTGTGCCCGCTCGGCGACGTGGGGGCGCTTACCGACCGCACGCGCCGCATCCTGACCGATGAGGACCTGCACGACCGCATGGCTCGCGCTGCGCGCCGCCGCGCTGTGGGGGCGTACAGCCTCGACGAGATCGTGCCTCGCTACGAGGCGTACTACGAAGAGGTGCGTGAGCGCAGCCTCGCTGCGGCCTGAAGTGTATTACCGCAGAGCACGCTGAGGACGCGGTTTGTTTTGAGAGACGAAGAGTTCGACCTCAGCCTCATAGACTCGCAGATACATAGGTTCTCAGGTTCTTCAGGCTACGACAGCGCTGCCGCGCCCGTCAGGAACGGGTTGCTTTCGCGCTCGCGCCCGATGGTCGTCGCTGGACCGTGCCCCGGATGCACCGTCACGTCGTCGCCGAGCGGCACGAGCTTCTCGCGGATCGTGCGCAGCAGCTCCTCCCCGTCGCCACCCGGCAGATCCACCCGGCCCACCGACTGCTGAAAGAGCACGTCACCGCTGAAGGCGACCTGCGCCCCGGCGTCGAAAAACGACACGGAGCCGGGCGAGTGGCCGGGCGTGCGAAGCACCTGCCACGCTCGCTCGCCGAACGTGATCTCGTCGCCTTCCTCCAGTGAAAGGTCCGGCGCGGGCGAGCGCTCCAGCGGCACGCCGAACATGGCGGACTGCTCCTCGGAGCGCTCGATGAGCGGCGCGTCGGCGGCGTGCAGTTGCCACGTCAGGTCAAAATGCTCGGCGAAGAAGGCGCAGCCGAAGATGTGATCGAGGTGGGCGTGGGTGAGCAGCAGATGCCGCACCGTGAGGTCGTGCTCGCGCACGTAATCGAGCACCGCCCGGCGCTCCGCCTCGTTGTGGCTCGGCGCGTCGACGAGCACCGCCTCGTCGCCCGAACCGGCGTGCACCACGTAGCCGTTCGTCTGAAACGGGCTGTGCGTGAAGGTCTGGATCGTCATGACTGCGTTGGGGGCGCTGTCGCGTTTCGCGCTTTGCGGGACTTTGCATTCGCTCGTCCTTTCGTTCTCTCCTCTTCGTTCTCTCTTACCTCCCGTGCCCGCTTTGTTTCAAGGCGAAGATCGAACAACCCCGCGCTGCCTCAGGTTATGTAGTTCCACTTAGCTACCGTACACTTTTCCTTGAGCGTCTTTCACTGGCCGAAAAATCCCCTGTTTGTCATTCCGCACCCCGATGCGGAATCTCCATCTTACGGGCTGTGCCGGTCATAGGGAGATCCTGAATCAAGTTCAGCATCATAGGGAGATCCTGAATCAAGTTCAGCATGACAATCTCCTTTGGGGATTTTTCGGCCCAATCAGGTTAAAAACTGTCCGGTAGCCAGTAGGCCCACAAAAGCCTGTGGGCCTACTGACGACGAACGACCGACGGCAGACCGCCGCCGTGATTTTTGTCGTGAACGAGGCCGCGTTGTAGGACGGTTTCTACATACCCCCCTTCACACGTAATCTTCGACATGCAGGCGGCGCTCATGCCGTTCGGCTTCGTCGGGATCGTTGGTCGCCACCACCAGCAGGCCGCCCCGCTCGCGCTGTCGCTTCTGGATGCGGCGGCTCATCGCCAGGCCGGCGGCGTCGAGGTTGGCGCGCGGCTCGTCCAACAGCAAGAGCGGCGGATCGGCGAGCAGAGCGGCGGCGTAGGCTATGCGACGCTTCAGGCCGGACGAGAACGTCGCCACGCGGTCGTCGGCGCGGTCCGCCAGGCCCACCTCGTCCAGCACCTCATCAATGCGCGCGGATGCGTCCGGAAGCTGCCGTACGCGCGCTAAAAACGACAGATTCTCGCGCGCGGTGAACGACTCGTAGGTGCGCAGGTAGGGCGCGGCGAGGCCGCACCGGAGCGGGCGCTCCTCACGCGGCACGGTTTCGCCGTTCGCCCGCAGCGCGATGCGCCCCGACGTGGGGCGGAGCAGGCCCGCCATCAGTTTCAGCAGCGTCGTCTTGCCGCTCCCGTTGGCCCCCGTCACCGCCAGCGACGCGCCGCCCGGTAGCTCCAGCGACAGGCCGCGAAAGAGCACGCGCCGCCCGAAGCGCATCGCCATCTCGTCGGCAACCAGCATGGTCTCGACGGATTCGACTTGTGAGGCGACGCTCATCAAAAAGAACTGGCCTTGACGCTACCTTCCATTCAACATGTTCTGACGAGAACAGCCCCTCCATCACGTAGGGCGATACAGAAAATTAAACGCGATTGCCCTGAGGGCCGTAAGGGCTGCAACGACACCCTGAAGCACCTGTTTCGCGCAACTGCCGGCGCAGTGCGTACCCTCCCTCACGCCTCCAGCACGCCGCGCTCGGCCAGCGACGTGTGCTCGGTGCCCGCAATAATCAAATGATCGTGCACGGGGATGCCCATCATCTTGCCCGCCTCCGCGAGCTGTCGCGTGATGCGCACGTCCTCGCGGCTCGGCTCCGGGTTGCCGCTCGGGTGGTTGTGCAGGCAGATGACGGCGGCGGCGCTGTCCAGAAGCGCGGGCTGAAAGACGGCCCTCGGCTCGACGATGCTGCTGGCGAGGCCGCCCTCGCTCACGTCGTAGTCGCCGGTGACGACGTTGGCGGTGTTGAGCGTGACGACCTTGAACACTTCTTGTTTGCGGTCGCGCAGGAGCGGACCGTAGTGGGCAGCCACGTCGCGCGGGCAGGTCACTTGAATCCGCTCGCTCCCGCCCTCGCGTTGCGACTCCATGCGCCTTCCGATCTCGAAGGCGGCGGCGAGCTTGGCGGCTTTGGCCGGCCCCACCCCGTCGGTGCGCGTCAGCTCTTTGAGCGGGCGCTGCGCCAGATCGAAGAGCGAGCCGAAGGCGCTTCCCATCGCCTTGCCGAGGCCTACCGCCGAGACGGGACCGTCTTTGGTACGGGTGCCGCTGCCGATGATGAGTGCCAGCAGCTCGGCGTCGGAGAGAACGGAAGCGCCGCGCCGGAGCAGCTTCTCGCGCGGGCGGTCGTCCTCGTCCCACTCGTTGATGGGCGCGTGATACTGAAGCACCGGCTCGCCATTGCTGTTGGTGTCCGGAGAAGGCATGTCGTCGTCGCGTGGTTGGTGAAAGAAAAGACCGTCCTCACCTTTGTTAGACACGCGAGACACGGAAATATAACGTTACGGGTTGGGGCGTTATCGCGTTTGGGCGTTTTCGTGTTTGGGGGTTGGCGTGTTGAGACGTTGCGGGTACTTCTGTTTCAACCGTAAACCTTGTCGCCGCTTACGGCCACAGCGGCGACGTACGGAATGTCCAGACCGGGCCGGCCAAACTGGCCGGACCAGTTGGCGTCGCTGGGCTTCGAGGTCTGATAAAAATGCGGCTGACCGGTCGAGTCCGTCCTCATGCGGAAATTGTCCGCGTTGAGCGCACCGGAGTAGCCGTCCGGCACGTCAAGAGCGCCGTCTGCCCCGAGCACCTCACCGAGCGACGTGCGGTCTGTCGGGCTGCTGAGCTTGTGCGAGCGGAGCACCGAACGCGAGGAGCGCAATTACGAGAGTGAGAAATCTCGTGTGTGTGCGGAGAAGAAGGTCGTCGTTGCCTGTTGCATGGTATGGTATGTATTCTCCTTTCGCTCTCAAGTAGCTTGTTGCACACGATCAAACGACGCGCTCTCCAAACCCCAAAGTGTCATGCTGAACTTGATTCAGGATCTCCCTATGACCGGCACAGCCCGTAAGATGGAGATTCCGCATCGGGGTGCGGAATGACAAACAAGGGTTTGGAGACCGCTTTCCCGAACGTGCGCGATTCTACCTGAGAGCGTTCTCCTTTTGATGAAAGGGATCGAGATTA
>PXTQ01000118.1 GCA_003022505.1 Bacteroidetes bacterium QS_8_64_10
GTTGCGCCGCTCGGCTTCGCCCGCGATCAGCGCCAAGAGCGGGAGCGCCGCCGGTCCGCCGAGGTGCCAGGCAGCGTCGCCGAGCGCCGCGCCGTCCAGCAGGCGGCGCATGTCGTCGGGCGATTGCACGGGCACGTCGCGGCGCAAGGAGCCGTCGTCATCGAGGCGAGACGTCAGCCCGATGCTCTCCGCGCCGCCGTCGAGTGCGTCGTGCAGTTGGCGCGCGGCGTCGTCGAGGCTGGTTGCGGTCACGTCCTGGCGGAGTTGCCAGCCCGGCTCGACGTTAAGATCGGCAGGCGTGTGCGCGAGATCGTCGAGGTCGTCGGCGCGGTAGAACGGCGCGAGGCGCAGGCCCTCAAGCGGTTCCCAGGACAGTTCGTCCAGACCGTCTTCGCCGAGGTCCTCCCGGATTCGGTCGTGCCACGCTTCCGTCGAGACGGGCGGGAATTCGGAAAGGAGCGGCTCTTGTTCGTCCATGATGATTTACCGCAGAGGTCGCAGAAGGCGCAGAGGATGGGCAAATCGGGCTTTTGAGAATTGAGGATGGAGGGTGGATGGCCGATCCCCCAGACTCTCGCTATCTTCAATCTTCAACCTTTGCGCCCTCAAGCGCGCTCTGCGGTAGAAGTAGAAAACGACCGATACCGTCGCACGAGGTCGAACACCGCGATGCCGTAGGCCACGGACACGTTCAGCGACTGCTTCGCGCCGTACTGCGGGATCTCCAGCGCCAGGTCCGCCTGCTCGATCAACTCGTCCTGCACGCCGCGCACCTCGTTGCCTACCGCGAGGCAGAGCGGGAAGTGACCCGGCTCGACGTCGCGCGCGGCGGTTGGCGCGTCCGTCAGCTCGAGTGCGGCCAGCGTGTAGCCTTCGCGCCGGAGCCGGGCGGCGCAGGCGGGCGCGTCGTCCTCGTGCGTCCACGACACCACGTCCTGCGCGCCGAGTGCCGTCTTGTGCAGGTCGGGATGCTCCGGCGTGCCCGTGATGCCCGTCAGCCAGAGCCGCTCGATGCGCGCCGCGTCCGAGGTGCGAAAGATCGAGCCGACGTTGTGGATCGAGCGCACGTTGTCGAGCAGCGCCGCGATGGGATGTTTCGGTAACGAGGGCACCTCGCCGGGATCCGGGCGCGGAATCTCCTCGTGTTTGAGTTTGCGCATGATTTTGGGCAGTTTACCACCGCAGCTTGCTGAAGTCGGGACGACAAAACTCGCGCGAAACCCTTCTTCGCCCGGCATCTACGGTAGTGCGAACGGCGAAAAGGCAGGGGGAAATCCGAACGTTGCAGCTTCTCTTTTCCCTTTACGGCGAAGCTGTGCGCCTTCTATTTTGTTCATTTTATCCGGCGATGTTGAACAACCTGCTTCTGCTCGGTAACGCTACGTGTGCGAATCGCTCGCGTTCTCTTATCCTTTTTTCTCACCACAGAGGATGCTGAGGGCGCGGAGGAAGGATCGAGAATGACGGATTGAGCATTGAGAATAGCGAAAATCCTTGAGACTGGTCAACGATATCCTCGCTTTTCGACGCTCCATCCTCTATTCTCAAATCCAATGCTTCGGTCCATACAACCACCAACCAGCAAACCAGAAAACATGAAACCCTCCCGCTGGATTTATCTGCTTCTCGTTCCCATCCTGCTTTCCTCCGGCTGCCAGACGTTGCAGCAGGTGGCGAACCTGCGCAAGCTGAACTTCGCGCTTGACCGCGTGGCCGACGCCGAACTCGCCGGCATTGAGCTGAGCGGCATCCGCAGCTACGAGGACCTGAGCGCCTCCGACGTGGCGCGGCTGGGCGTGGCGCTCGCCGACGGCGACATGCCGCTTACGTTCGATCTCTTCGTGGCGGCGGAAAACCCCGAAGAAAACAACGTCAGCGCCCGCATGGTGCAGATGGACTGGACGTTTCTGATGGAGGACAAGGAGACGATCAGCGGCAACCTTGAAGAAAACTTTGTTGTCAGTCCGGGTGAGACGCAGGACTTTCCGGTACGCATCGAGCTGGATCTGGTCGACTTTTTCGACGGCAATGCGCGCAATCTCTTTGATCTGGCGCTGGCGGCTGCCGGAAGTGGGGAGCCGCAGAACGTCGCGCTGGAGGCCCAGCCCACCATCGAGACGGAACTCGGCCCCATCGAGTATCCCAATCCGATCACGATTACCAGCCGAGACCTCGGCGATTGAAATCGGGTTTCAGGTTCGCAAGTTGCAAGTTGACAAGTTTGTTGTGAGCCTTGAAAACCTGCAACCTGTAACCTTTCAACTTGCGAACCTGTTTTGATCGTAGCCATCGACGGGCCGGCAGGCTCCGGAAAAAGCACAACCGCGCGCCGCGTCGCTAAAGAGACGGGTTACCTATACCTCGACACCGGCGCGATGTACCGCGCCACGGCGCTCGCCTTTCTGCGCCGCGACCGTGAGGCGACTTCGGAGGCGGCCCGCGCGGTGTTGCCCGACGTGCAGCTCGGCGTGAAGCACGAGCGCGGCGAAATGCGCATTCTGCTGGGCGACGACGACGTGACGCGCGCCATCCGCACGCCCGCCATCAGCCGCCTGACCAGCACAATCAGCGAGCTGCGCCCCGTCCGCGAAAAGCTCGTGGAGGAGCAGCGCCGCATCGCGCGCCGGTTTGCGAGCGAGGAGGGCGGCGGCGTCGTCATCGACGGGCGCGACATCGGCACGGTGGTTTTCCCGGACGCCGACGTGAAGGTGTTCGTCGTGGCCGATCCGGAGGTGCGCGCCCGCCGCCGCAAGCGCGACCTCGAAGCGGACGAGGTTTCCGTTTCGTTCGAGGAGGTGCTCGCCGACATCAAAGAGCGTGACCGGCAAGACCGCCGGCGCGACATCGCTCCGCTGCGCCGCGCCGAGGACGCCATCGAACTGGACACGACCCACCGCTCCGTCGAGGAGCAAGTGCAGTTCGTGGTGGATCGCATTCGGGAACGACGGCGTGGGGAATGACGTAAAGACGCCTTCCACAAAGCAGTATTTTAGCAACGCTGACGCCTCCGGCGCGCTACCAGCGCATCCTCTCTGCCGAAGGCACACAATCCATCGCAACTTCGCACTTTAGTGGGCGGAGCGACGCGCAAGAGAGGCGCCTCCGTTTCCCCCGCTGCCATCACGCGCTCCCGGAAGCAATACCTGCTCCGGGACTCCAATTCACACCAATCTCCTACATGGCCGACGAACAAGTTCAACAGAAACAGACCACCACGCCCGAGAACGACGCTTCCGAACCCGCTTCCGGCGAAACGGCAACCGCCTCGCTCGAAGAACAAATTCCCGATGAGGCTGCCGAGTCGGTCGAAGCGTCTTCCGAAGACGATGTCGATCAGGACGACATTCAGGAAGCTGCCGAAGACACCGAGCCGGTGAAAACCGAATCCGAGGACGCCGAGGACCTGCGTGATCCGGACAGGCAGGCTGAAGAAGGCGACACGCCCGACGCGGTGCAGGACCCGACCGCCGAACCGACGACGGGCGAC
>PXTQ01000119.1 GCA_003022505.1 Bacteroidetes bacterium QS_8_64_10
ATCCAGGACATGGGCGCGGCGGGCCTGACGTGTTCGTCGTGCGAGATGAGCGCAGCGGGCGACGCGGGCATGGCGATCAATCTGGACCGTGTGCCCACCCGCGAGACGGGCATGACGCCCTACGAGATCATGCTCTCCGAAAGCCAGGAGCGCATGCTGATCGTCTGCAAGGAAAACCGCGAGGATGAGCTGCGGGCGATCTACGGGAAATGGGATCTGAACGTCGAACAGATCGGCGAGGTGACGGGCGACGGACGCGTGCGGGTGACGTTCGAGGGCGAGGAGGTCGCCGACGTGCCCGCCGAGCACCTCGTGCTGGGCGGTGGCGCTCCGGTCTACGAGCGCGAGACGAAGCGGCCCGATTATCTGAAGAAAACGCGCGAGTTCGCCCCCGACGACACGCTGCCCGACTTCGACGCTGACGATGCCGAAGATGCGCTCGGCACGCTGCTCGCCTCGCCCAGCATTGCCTCCAAGCGTTGGATCTACGAGCAGTACGACACGATGGTGCGCACGAACACGGTCGTCGGCCCCGGCCTATCGGATGCCGCCGTGGTGCGCGTCAAGGACACGGAGAAGGGCCTCGCCGTCAAGACCGACGGCAACGGGCGCTATGTTTATTTAAACCCGCGCCGCGGCGGGCAAATCGCCGTGGCGGAGTCGGCCCGCAACGTCGTCTGCGCAGGCGGGGAGCCGACGGCCATCACCAACTGCCTGAACTTCGGCAATCCGTACAAGCCGGAGGTGTACTGGACGTTCGA
This sequence comes from Bacteroidetes bacterium QS_8_64_10, assembly GCA_003022505.1. GTDB lineage: Bacteria > Bacteroidota > Rhodothermia > Rhodothermales > Salinibacteraceae > PXTQ01. The sequence continues at coordinate 762 of PXTQ01000119.1, forward strand.
GGAAGCCGTCGGCGGCATCGGCGACGCCTGCCGCGCGCTCTCGACGCCCGTCACCGGCGGCAACGTGTCGTTTTACAACGAGCACCCCGACGGCGCAATCTTTCCGACGCCGAACATCGGGATGCTGGGCGTCGTGCGGGACGTGCGCGAGCACGCCACGACGGCGGCGTTTCAGGAGGCGGGCGATGCGATTTACTTGCTCACGCCGGAAGGCTGGGCGCACCGGGGCGAACTCGGCGGCACGCAGTATCTGAGCGCCGTTCACGCCATGACCGACGGCGACGCCCCGCACCTCGACCTGAACGAAGAGCATGCCGTGCAGCAGGCCGCCTTGGCGCTCATCCGCGCGGGGCACGTCCGCAGCGCACACGACGCGAGCGACGGCGGGCTGGCGGTGTGCCTGGCCGAGAGCGTGATCTTCTCCGAGGAGTTGGGCGCAGAGATCGCGCTGGATCCGCCGCCGGAGCTGCGGCTGGGCAGCCGTTTGGATGCTGTGCTGTTCGGTGAGGCGCAGTCGCGCATCGTGCTGTCGGCGCCTGCGGGCAGCGAAGACGAGTTGCGGCAGACGACGCGCGAGCACGCCGTGCAGCTGCGCCGCGTCGGGCGCGTCACCGAGAAGGCACGCTTCCGGCTGGACGTGAGTGGAGAGGCAGTGATCGACCGGGAGCGCGCGGCGCTGCGAGCGACCTATGAGGAGGCGATCCCAGCGGCGATGGGGGAGGAGTGAGGTGCGTATCCTGTGTGAAAGCAAGCGTCCTCACGCAATACGAAACACGCTATCCCGCGAGGAAGCTCACGAGACTCATGATGAGAATACCGAGGGTGAGCATGGCTCCGACCACCCATTGCGTCGTCCTCAGGTCGCTCGACAAGCTCGTGATGCGTTCGTCCACACGAGTCAAGGCCTGCAAAATTTCACTTTTCTCTTCGGCCTCGCTGCTCTCCCGCAGCTGCGCCACGGCCCGAAGAATTTGGTTCTTCTCCCCGTTGACGCGCTTCTCAGCCTCTGCCACTTCGTGCTTCAGTGACTCGCGCAACGCTTCGTTGGCCTCGCGGGAGGCGCGTGCTTCCGCCTTGACCTCACTCACGACGCCTTCCAACCGGGCCTCGCTCGCCTCAAGATGTGCCGTAAGCTCTTCGCGCGTCATAGCCGGATCGTCGTCGTGAGACGGTGTTTCTTCTTTTTCAACCCGATCCGCCTCTTGTTTTCCAGGTCTCACAGATTCGTAAACCGGAGCGAGTCGCGCAGGTGCGGGTCGCGTTGCGGCACGAGCGCGTGACGGCGCAGGCGCCAGAGCGTGACGCCGAGCATCACGGCGAGCAGCCCCAGCGCGCACGTGAAGTCGAGCCAGTGAAACGTGCCGTGCGCCTCGTGGTGCAGCCCGTAGTTGGGCACGACGAGCCAGTGCATGTCGAACCACTGCATCACGAGCATCCACACGGCCATGAAGCCAAGCGTAGCCTTGAGACGCTTCGTAAAGCGCGGCATCAGAAACAGGAATGGGAACGCGAAATGCCCGAAGACGAGCGCCAGCGTGTGATAATCCCAGCCGTGCTCGAAGCGATGCCGGAACCAGACCGTCTCTTCCGGAATGCCGCTGTACCAGATCAGCACGTACTGGCTGAAAGCAATGTAGGCCCAGAAGGCGGTAAAGGCGAACAGGTACTTGCCGAAGTCATGGTAGTGCTCGGTGGTGACGATGCGGCGAAGCATGCCACTGCGCTGTAGGCCGAGATAAAACAGGGCCGAGACGGCGATGCCGCCCAGGAAGCTGCCGGCAAAGAAATACACGCCGAAGATCGTCGAGAACCAGTGCGGGTCGAGCGACATCAGCAGGTCGAAACTGGCAAACGTGGTGGTGAGCGCGTAGACCGGGAGCCCCCAGACGCTCGTGTAGAGCAGTCCGTCCGCGATGTTTTCTTCTTCCTCGTCTTGCCGCGGGCCGTCCTGCCGCAGGGAGAGCGTATAGATGCGATAAGCCAGGTACGTCCAGACGGCGAAGTAAAGCACCATCCGCGCGTAGAAGAACGGCGCGTTCAGATAAGGCTTTTTGCCCGCAATAATTTCGTCGAAGTGCCCGCTGCCTTCCGTGGCGATGCCTTCGGCGGTCCAGTGGAACAGGTCATGCATCCCGAAGAGGATGGGGATAAACAGCAGCGCCAGCAGCGGGAAGCTCCAGGCCAGCGCCTCCGGCACGCGGCGCACCACCGTAAACCAGCGCGCCCGCACGGCGTGGTGCACCATCACAAAAAAGAGCGAGCCGAGTGCCAGCGACAAGCAAAAAACCCAGCCCGTCAGATACGAAAAGTAAAAGCGCGACGGGTTGACGGCCCAACCCACGGCGCTCACCACGAGCAGCGCCGCACCCACGAGCAGCGGTAGCGCCCAGGCGCGCCCGCTCAGTCGCGTGCGGTAGGCCTCGCGCGCCCCGTCGCCGGTAGGCTGCAAGGGGTCGATCAGCCAGGTGAGCGGGTTGGTGCTTCTTTGAGATGTGTTAATGTCAGGCATTACGGTCAACGCCTCTGGTTACTGTTAGTCTTAACTTTGCGCTTTCCGTATTTCGTATTGCGTAAAACGTAAAAGGAAGCACCCTTACGCAATACGTTTTACTGCGCAGTCCCTGTCGTGTCGCTGCCACCGGAGCCGCCCGTCGCGCCCTGCCGTCCGGCGTTCATGTTGGCGGAGCCGCCCTGCTCGATCTCGGCGAGGGCGCTCGGCGGTACGTCCTCGCGCTCGGCGTGCTGGCTGCGCTGGAGGGCGCGCACGTAAGCGACGATGGCCCAGCGGTCGGCCACGGGTACCTGCTGCGCGTAGCCCGGCATGTTGCGCACCCCATTCGTGATTACGTTGTAGATGTAGCCGTCTTTGACATTGCGCAGCCGCTCGATGTGGTAGCTCGGCGCGGGCGTATAGCCGTAGTCGCCCGTCATGATAATGCCGTTACCGTCGCCGGCCTTACCGTGGCACACCGTGCAATAGATGTTGTAGCGTTCCTGGCCGCGCTCCAGCAGTTCGCGCGAGAGCGGCACGGGTATCTCCTCTACGAAGTCGCCATTCTCGGTGCGGCCTCGGTAAAAGCGATTGTCCTCGCGCAAGAAGCCGCGTGCCACGGTGCCGGGCACGGGCGGGCGCTGCGCCGCGCCTTTCATCTGCTCAGCGTCGTCGAAGAACCGGTTCGTCTCCTGCGGCTCAAACTTCTGCTGGAAATCCATGTCCTGAATCGGATGGATCGTCGGCTCCTCCCAGGTCATTCCCCGGCAACCGGTGAGGGCGAGCAGGCCGGCTGCGACGAGCATAGTAATGGTTTTACTCATCATCTCGGCAGGTAGCTTTTTTCGGCAGATCGTGCGTTTAGATCGTGGTTCTCGATTGAGCAGCAATTTTCAAATGTCCCGAACGCACAATCCACGAATTGACGAACGCACAAACGAACGAACTACGATTCCACCGTTTCCTTATCCCGAATCATCTCCACGTGCGTCGCCCCGGTTTCGCGGAGCAGCCGTTTCGTTTTGGCCTCGTCGAAGGCGCTGTCGGAAGCCGCGATGTGCAGAAAGAAGCCGTCGTCGGTGGCGCGGCGAAAGCGCTCCGAGTAAAACAGTGGGTTGTACGGGCGCGGCAGGCCGTTCAGGGCGAGCATTCCGGCCACAGCCGCAAAGGCGGAAAACAGGATGGCCAGCTCGAAGATGATCGGTACGCTCGGCTCGATGGCGAAGTACGGTTTCCCGCTGATGTTAAGCGGATAATCCACGGCGGCGGTCCACCACTGAAGCCACCAGCCCAGCAGGCCGCCCGCTACGGCTCCGCCGAACGCGATCGGGCCGACCTTCGACTGGCCCAGGCCCATCGCCTCGTCCATGCCGTGAATGGGGAAGGGGCTGTGCGTGTCGAAGCGCCGGAAGCCGGCCTTGCGCGTCTCGCGGGCCGCGTGCATCAGCGCGCCGGGATTCGGGTATTCGGCCAGCACGCCGTAGGTGCCGTCTGCCCGCGCGGGGAAGATGCCCATCGTACCCAGCGCTTTGTAGTAGAAGCGTTTTAGCATGATTGTGGTTGTACTGCTGTGCGGTTTGTTGCGACGTAGAGACGTTTCGCCGAAACGTCTCTACCGTGAATCTGCCGAATCGTCTTCCTCGTGCTCCTCGCCCTCTGTGTCCTGCTCAAACGCCATGTGCGGCGGTACGTCATGGCCGTCGCCGGCGTGCTCGTAAAAGTGCGGATCGGCCTCGTCGGTCACCCCCTTCACCTCGGCAACGGCCACCATCGGCAAAAAGCGCAGGAACAGCAGGAAGAACGTGA
>PXTQ01000120.1 GCA_003022505.1 Bacteroidetes bacterium QS_8_64_10
GGGGCTGGAGAAGGTCCCAAGGGTTGGGCTGTTCGCCCATTAAAGCGGCACGCGAGCTGGGTTCAGAACGTCGTGAGACAGTTCGGTCCCTATCTACTGTGAGCGTTAGGAAGTTTGAGCGGGGCTGCTCCTAGTACGAGAGGACCGGAGTGGACGAGCCGCTAGTGCGCCAGTTGTGCCGTCAGGTGCAACGCTGGGTAGCTATGCTCGGACGGGGTAAGCGCTGAAAGCATCTAAGCACGAAACCCACTGCAAGATCAGACTTCCCCCAAGTAGGTCGTTCCAGATCAGGACGTGGATAGGCGGCAGGTGTAAGCGTCGTAATACGTTCAGCCGAGCCGTACTAATTACCTACCAGGCTTCACCCTACAATTTTGTGCGTGCCGCAAAGACGCGATATATCGCGTCTCAAAGGCGTTGCTCGTTGATGCCGTTAACAAGCATTACGCTATGTCACTCTTATTGACGGTGACTCAAGCGCGGGGGCCACACCTCTTCCCATCCCGAACAGAGAAGTAAAGTCCCGCAGCGCCGATGGTACTGCCTTCGAGGCGGAAGAGTAGGTCGTTGCCGTTTTTCTTACAACCCCTGTTGCCTTCACGGGCAGCAGGGGTTTTCTATTTGGCAACGCAAGTTGTGCCCTACGAAGATCGTGCTGCCTTATGACGGCAGACCGCGCCTCACCGCGGAATTCGTTCTCACAATCGGAGAACAATGGTCGGCGGTCTGTTGTCTGCCGTCCAACAAAAAAAGCTCCGCCCGCCTCGTGGCAAGCAGAGCTTCACGCGCTGTACTTGCGAACTTGCTAACCTGGAAGCCAGGTCAGGGCGTGATAATCTGCGAGTCGCCGTCTTCACTCTCGCCCGTTTCCACGTCCATCAACTCGATCTCAAACGTGAGCGTCTTGCCGGCGAGTTGGTGGTTGGCGTCCACAGTCACCGTCTCGCCGTCGTCAGAGACGTCCACGATGGTGACGGGAATCATCTCGCCGCTCGGATGCTTGAGCTGGAGCTGCTGGTCCACTTCGGGCTGGCCCGGCACGTTCTCGCCTTCCAGTTCGAAGACCAGATCGTCGCGGCGCTGCCCGTAGGCGTTCTCCGGCTCGATGGTGACTTCCTTTTCGTCGCCCGGCTCCATGTCCTTCACAGCGTTCTCGAAACCGGGGATAACTTGCTCGTCGCCGACCTCGAACGAGAGCGACTCGCCGCGCTCGCGCGAGGAGTCAAACACGGTGCCGTCCTTGAGGCGACCTTTGTAGTGTACGGTGACTTCGCTGCCTTGCTGTACCTGTGCCATGTCGATAGTCGTCGTTGGGTGATAAGAACAGATCCAACCCCTTTGTAGGCCGAGAAACGGCTATTGTTGAGAAGGCTTCGGCAAATCCGGCTTTTTGACCCCGGCAGCTTCCGCCTGGGGTTGCTTCTGCTCACGCGATCGGCGCCACAGCGGCACCGACGAGCACGGCTCGCCGAACATCAGTTTGCGCGCCACGCCTTGCAGCTTGCGGGTGGCCGTGAGGTAGGCGCTCGTCGGCACCACCTCGCCGCCGCATCCTTTGACGACGACGATATCATCTTCGTAGTGCGACCAGTCCTCGTCGGCGAGCGCACGCACGTAGTAGTCGCGGAGCACGTCGGCCTCGCGCCCGTGCGTCACGGTGTGGGCCACGCCGTCGAGCTTGGAGGCGATCAGCATAAAAGCCCACGTCGGGACGATGGCGTCGGTCGAGCAAAAGACGGCGACGTGCTCGTCTTCGTGCTGCTGCCAGTCGTATTCTTTGACGTGATTGCGGAACTCCTCTTCGCGCAGCATCAGGCCCTCGTGCAAGAACGGCTCGATGTCGAACTCCGTGACGGTACGCTCGTCCCAGAGTTCTTCAAGGTTGTAGACTTCGATGTCGCTCTCGGCGACGCTGTTGGTCAGTTCCATTTTCGATTTTGGAGTTTCGATTTGCGGTTTGGAAATTAGAATTTAGAGATTAGGTTTTTTCGCTCAAGCGTGAGCAGACGCGGGGCGAAGTGCTTGAACGCCCTCGACGACCTGATCCGCGACGTGCGATATCTCTTCTTCGGTAGTAGGACGTCCCAGGCTGAACCGGACGGTGGCGCGCGCTTCTTCGTCAGAGAGGCCGTGCGCCTTCAGGACGTGGCTCGGCTCACCCGCAGCGCTCTGGCAGGCGCTTCCGGTGGAAACGGCCACGCCGCGCATTCGCGTCATGAGGTCGTCGGCGGTGAGGCCGCGAAACGTGACGTTGGAGGTATTGGGCAGGCGCTCGGCCTCGCCCCCGTTAACCTGCACGTCGGGCAGCGCGCCCGTCAGCCTCTGCTCAAACTCGTCACGGAGCGCCGTAAGCCGCTGGGCGTCATCCTCTCGCTCCTCCGAGGCCGTTTCCAGCGCCGCCCCCAGCCCCACGATGGCGGGCGTGTTGAGCGTGCCGCCGCGCCGCCCCGCTTCCTGCCCGCCCCCGTCGATGAGCGGCACCAGGCGCACGCGCGGGCGACGCCGGCTGGCGTAGAGCGCGCCCCCGCCCTTCGGCCCGTACACTTTGTGCCCCGAAAGCGCCAGCAGGTCGCAGTGTTCGGTGCCTACGGGCACTTTGCCGATGGCCTGCGTGGCGTCTGTCAGCAGGAGGGCGTCGTGCGCTTGCAGCCGGTCATAGATCGCAGGGATCGGATGCAGCACGCCTGTCTCGTTGTTGCTCCACATGACGCTGACGAGCGTCGTGTCGTCGGTTAGGGCGTGCTCCACGTCTGCTGGATCGACGCGCCCATTTTCGTCAACGGGCAGGCGTGTCACGTCGAAGCCCTCGTGCTCCAGCGCCTCGTGCGCGCCCAGCACGGCTTTGTGCTCAGTCCGTACGGTGACGAGGTGCTTCCCGGAGCGCGCATAGGCACGCGCCACGCCTTTGATTCCCAGATTCAGCGCTTCGGTCGCGCCGCTCGTCAGCGTGACGGTGCGCGGGTCGTCGGCTTCGAGAAACGCCGCCGTCTGCTCGCGCGCCTGTTCCACGGCCTCGTCGGCGGCCCAGCCCAGCGCGTGCCCCTGGCTGGAGGCGTTGCCGTACTGCTCGGTAAAGTACGGTCTCATGCGCTCGAAGACGCGCTCGTCGACGGGCGTCGTGGCGTTGTAGTCGAGATAAATCGGCAGGTCCATATTTCTGTTCAACCGCGATCCCAGAGACGGTGTCGCTTTTAGCACAGGAGCGTAAAACGTATTGCGTATTCCGTTGAAGCAGGCACCCATACGCAATACTTTCCGTAGAAGGATGGCGCTGCTTCGCAATTGAGGCACAACGCCAGAACCTGCTGCTTGCCTTGAACCGAAGACGCGGGGGCGTTCGTTCCATGCTATCACCGTATCTTTAGCTACCCATGCACGGCTCAGTAACAGTAGAGGGTTGACGCACCACTAACCTGCAAC
>PXTQ01000121.1:0-15785 GCA_003022505.1 Bacteroidetes bacterium QS_8_64_10
ACCCATCTCGCACAGCACCGCCGCCTGATAACCGCTGCCCGTGCCTACCTCCAGGATGCGGTCGCCCTCGTGCACGTCCAGCAGCATCGTCTGGTAGGCCACCGTAAAGGGCTGCGAGATGGTCTGCTTCATGCCGATGGGCAATGCCTCGTCTTCGTAAGCGCGCCCCCGCAATGCAGGCTCGATAAAGCGGTGACGCTCGACGCGGCGCACGGCTCCCAGGACGCGCTCGTCCGTAATGCCGCGCTCGCGCAACTTCTCGACGAGCCGCTCGCGCTGGCGGCGATATTTACGTTCGTTTCCGTTCTGTGGCATGATACGTCAAATTTGTATTCTGACGATCTTGCTTTTCTACTTGCAGTTTGCCAAACGAAGGGCGAGGCGTAAAACGTAATGCGAGACGAGCCGAAGGCGACTCACGAAGTAAATACGCAACACGTCTCCATGCTCCCGCTCAGCCGCGCTCCCACGCTCAAACCTACGCCTCCACCGACTCTGCCAGAGCGCGGCTGCCGGTCGCGCCGGCCTGAAAGGCAAGGGCCTGCGACAGGTAGCGGCGCAGCTCGTCGGTCGTCAGGTTGGAGACCAACTCGCCGTCTTTAGCGATGGAAATGTCGCTCGACTCTTCGGAGACGATGACCACGAAGGCATCGGTTTGCTCGGTGATGCCCACGCCGGCGCGGTGCCGTAGGCCGAGGTGCGCGCCGAGCTTGCGGCTCGAGGACACCGGCAGGATGCAGCGCGCGGCCTCGATGCGGCGGTTGCGGATGATGACGGCGCCGTCGTGGAGCGGGTTCTGGGCGTAAAAGATCGTCACCAGGAGGTCGCTCGTGACGCGGGCGTGCAATGACGCCCCGGTCTCGGTATAGCTTCGCAGCCCGGTCGTGCGCTCGAAGACGAGAAGTGCGCCGGTGCCTTTTTTGCTCATCTCCTCGCAGGCCTCAATCACCTCGTCGACCATTTCGTCTGGGTCGGAGGAGGAGACGAAGCGGCGCACCAGCGGGTTTTGCCCCAGTAGTTGCAACAAGCGGCGCAGTTCGGGCTGAAACAGGATGATGACGGCCAGCACGATCACTTCGCTGATGGAGCCGAAGAAGGCCTGAAAGACTGTCATGTCGAACAGCGTGACGATAGCCTGCAGGCCGTAGAGCGCCATTAAACCTAAGAACAACTGCACGGCGATAGTACCACGCATCAGCAGGTACAGCCGGTACAGGACGTACGCGACGATGACGATCTCGATGAGATCGACCAGCCGGATTGGGATGACCCACTCGTAGAGCGTCACGGCAACTCAGGATTTACGGCTTGGTGAACGTATCCGAAGGTGATTATCTTGACTGTCTGGTTTTACCCGAATCCGCGTGATGCGTAAGGTTGCCCGTAGCTGACGTTTTAGCCGAAGCTCCCTTACGTTTCACGCTTTATGCTGGGCGGATACTACCATACGTTTTAGAGCAGCGAAGAGGGTGAGTCATGAAAAAACCACCGCAGCCAGCCCGTGCAGCATCTCGCGGGTGGCGCGCACGTCATGAGTGCGCACGAGAGACGCTCCGCGCGTGACGGCGGCGGCGGTCGCGCCCAGCGATCCGTAGAGGCGCTCGCCCACCGGAGCCGGCTCGCCGTTCTCGCCGAGCACCGCGCCGATGGTGCTCTTGCGCGAGATGCCGACCATGACGGGGCGCTCCAGCTGATCCAGCAGCGCATCCGTGCGGCGCAGCAGGAGCAGGTTTTCCTGCGGCGTCTTGCCGAAGCCGAAGCCCGGATCGACGACGATGCTCTCGACACCCGCGTTCTCGGCGCGTTCTACGCTCTCGGCCAGCGCGTCCGTGACCTCGGCCAGCACGTCGTCGTAGTGATGCTCGTGCGGCATTGCGCCGGGGCGGCCCAGCGCGTGCATCACGATGAGCGCCGCGCCCGCCTCGGCCACGATCTCAGCGGTTTCAGGGTGCACGCGGAGGGCCGTCACGTCATTGATGATATGCGCGCCGGCCTCCAGCACGGCCTCGACGACGGTCGGCTTGTACGTGTCCACCGAGATCACGGCATCGGGGAAGCGCTCCGCGATGCCGCGCACGACCGGCACCACGCGCCGCCGCTCCTCGTCGGCGGGCACGCCCTCGGCGCCCTCGCCGTAGACTGGCGGTCGAAAAACTGCCCGCCGTCCGAGAACGAGTCGGGCGTCACGTTCAGGATGCCCATGACGACGGGACCGCCGGGCGCGCCGGGACGAGCGTCGAGGCGGCGGCCCCGGCGGCCATCGAGGACGAAGCGCTCGGACGGAAAGTCGTCGGGCGTCGTAGCTGTTTGCTTCATTCGTCGTTCGTCATTCGTCGTTCGTCATTCGTCTTTTTGCCTAAACGATGCGACGCTGAAAACGGTCCGTACTTCTGTCATCAGAAATAGCACGCGGACGAACGCAGATTCTTCGCTCTCCTGATCCGAGATCATCTGCACAATCCGTGTGCTACCTTTTCGTAAAGCGCACAGGAACAAAAGCTCTCCGCGACCTTTGCGCACTCTGCAGTAAATCTTGCAAGCGAAAGCGACCGTCGATGAGTCACTGGATCGGTTCGGCGCTGGAGAAGCTGCCCGTCGGCCCCCTGAGCGGTATCGTACGCTCGCGCCGTCAGCCCATGCGCACGCAACGCCGCCTGCTGCGAAGCCTGTTGCGCCGCGCCGCCGACACCGAGCGGGGTCGCCGCTACGACTTCGCCCGGCTCGCCGAGGCTGACGACGCGGTGCGCGCCTATCAGGAAACCGTGCCGCTTTCCGGCTACGACGATCTGCGCCCGGAGGCCGAGCGACTGCGCGATGGGGACGCCGAGAACGTCATCTGGCCCGGCGGCTGTACGCATTTTGCCGTCTCGAGCGGCACCGTCAGCGAGGGCAAGATCATCCCCGTAAGCGACGCCATGCTCGCGCGGGATCGCTCGTTCAGCGTGGGCGTCGGGATGAACTACCTGGCCGAGACGGGCGACCTGGGCCTGCTGGGCGGGCCGCTGCTGTCGCTGCCGGGCGCGGTGACGGAAGACCGGCGGCCCGGCACGCTCGTGGGCGAGGTGAGCGGCCTGCTCGCGGCCCGCAAGCCCGCCTTCATCCGGTGGGGCTACGAGGCCGTGCCGCCCTCGGTGTGGAAGATGGAAGACTGGGACGACAAGCTGCGCGCCGTCGTGGATCGCACGTTGGAGCGCGACGTGCGAACGCTCGTCATGGCGCCGACGTGGGGCCTCGTGCTCTTTCGGCTGCTCATCGACCGCTTCAACGAGAAGCACGATACGAATGCGACGACCGTCGGTGAGGTGTGGCCCAACCTCCGGCTCTTCATTTCGGGCGGCGTGGCGCTCAGCTCCTACCGTGAGATGCTCGCCGACCTGATCGGCCTGCCCGACCAGATGCATTTCCTGGAAACCTACGGCGCGTCCGAGGGGTTCTTCGCGCTCCAGGATGACCTCGGCGATCCCGCCATGCTCGTGCACGCCGACAACGGCGTCTTCTACGAGTTCGTGCCGGTGGACGATTACGGCGCGAGCGATCCAACTCGTTTGACGCTCGGCGAGGTGGAAACGGGCCAGCGCTACGCGCTCCACGTTTCCACGTGCAGCGGCCTGTGGGCCTACGACGTGGGCGACGTGGTGCGCTTTACGCAAACCGATCCGCCCCGGATCAAGGTGGCCGGGCGCACCAGCTCCATGCTCGACGGCTACGGGGAGGCCGTCTTCGCCGAAGAAGCGCGCGAGGCGCTCCGCCGGGCGTGCCGCGAAGCGGGCGGGGCCGTGCGCGACTTTCACGTAGCGCCGGTAGAGAGCGGTGACCTCCCGGCGCATCAGTGGCTCGTGGAGTTCGAGCAAGCCCCTACCGACCGCGACCACTTCGCGGGCGTCATCGACCGCTATTTGCAAGACGTAAACCGCCACTATCAGATTCGCCGCGACGCCCGCGCGTTCGGCCCGCCGGAGATCGAGGCGCTGCCCGAAGGCACGTTTCGGCGATGGCTCGACGCCACCAACGAGCGCGTGAGCGCCCAGACGAAAGTGCCGCGCCTGAGCGAGGCACGCACCGTGGCCGACCACATTTTGCGAATCGTCGGAAACAATGCCTAAATCCCGCGCATAAAGGGGCTTGGACGATGCGCAATTTCCATTCTCAAGCAACGTCCTTCTCCTTTAGACGCTCTTTTCGGGCGGGTTCTTACGCACAAACGCGACCCCTCCTCTCGATCACTGCTACTCATCTAAAACCCTGATCGTCTATGTATGCTCCTCGCCAGCAGCGTATGCTGGATCAGTATCTCCAGGAAATCGGCCAGATTGATCTTCTGGAACCTGAAGAAGAAGTCGAACTCGCCCAACGCATCGAAGACGGAGATCAGGAGGCGCTGCACAAGCTGACGCGCGCCAACCTGCGTTTCGTCGTCAGCGTGGCGAAGAAGTACCAGGGGCAGGGCCTCTCGCTGGCTGACCTCATCAACGAGGGCAATTACGGCCTGATCAAGGCGGCCAAGCGCTTCGATGAGACGCGCGGCTTCAAGTTCATCTCTTACGCCGTCTGGTGGATCCGCCAGGCTATCTTGCAGGCGCTCGCCGAGCAGTCGCGCGTGGTGCGGTTGCCGCTCAACCGGATCGGCACTATTAGCAAGATCCGCAAGAAAAGCTCGAAGCTTGCCCAAGAGAACGACCGCGATCCGAATATCGAGGAGCTGGCCGACGAGCTGGAGATCGACGTAAAAAAAGTGCGGGAGGCCATGAAGCACACCTCGCGCCACCTCTCGATGGACGCGCCATTCTCGGAGGACGACGACAACAGCTTGCTGGACGTGCTGCCGAACGACGACGGCGATCCGCCGGACACGGAGATGGTGGACGAATCCGTCAAGATCGACATCGAGCGCGCGCTCTCGATGCTGCACCCGCGCGAGGCGGAGATCACGCGCCTCTACTTCGGCGTCGGGCGCGAGCACCCGCTGACGCTCGAAGAGATCGGGCAGCGCTTCGGCCTGACCCGCGAGCGCGTGCGCCAGATCAAGGAGAAGGCGCTTCGCAAGCTCCGCCAGAAGCATCGCCGCGAGCACCTCAAGCAGCACCTCGGCAGTGGAGCGTAAAGCGTTTGGGCGTTGCGGGTTTGTGCGTTCAGTCGAGTTGCTGAAGGTAGCTTCGCAGAGCGCCCCATCTTGCCCGTCAACGCAACAACACACGAACTCGCAAACGCGCCAACTCAAAACGGAAGCGGTGTGCGCACGCGATAGTACAGGTTCAGATCGTCGAACTCTTCCACTTCGTCCAGCTCGCCGGGAGGCGTAGCGAGACCCACGGCGTGCGTGAGCGGGAAGCCAAAGAGCCGGAGCGCGTTCTTTAGCTCCGCGCCCACGCCCAGCCGCTCGGTGCGGCGGGCGAAATCATCCGACCACACGAGGCCGCCCAGCACCTGCGTGTCGAGGCTTGGCAAGAGCAGCGCGCGATACTCCACCGAGCCGGCGATAGCCGCGCACGCGCTCCGCGCCCGCTCCCAGCGCGAGCGGCGTTGCACCCGGCAGGCCGGGCCGGATGGCGTCGTAGCGCGAAAAGCCGATGTAGTTCTGCATCAGCGGATCGCCCGTCTGCGCCTGCGCCCGCCCGTAAACGAACAGGCGGCTTTTACCGAACGCGGGCACGACGGCGTAGCTCGCCAGGTCGCCGCGCAGGTATCGACTCTCCGCGCCCAGCACATCCGCCGCGCCCGTTACCGCAGCGCGCAGGCCCAGCCCGTCCAGCGGGTGCACGTTGTTGAAGCGATACGGGCGCTGCCTCTTCCACTGAAAGCCGAGCGTGAGTTGTGTCACCTCGCCGCGCTCCGGCTCCGGGAGGCGCGGGCTGCCCGGCAGGTCGAACGCGCCGTAGAGGAGGTCGTCGGTTTCCAGCGGGTCTACCGCCGCGTAGCGCAGCCGGCCCAGGAGCGAGGCGCCCGCGTACGGCGCGGAGAAGGCATCCAGCGGCCACCGCATGGAAAGATCTAAGCCCGTGCGGTCTTCGACCAAGAAGCTGCCGTCGTAGATGCGCGCGGTGTACGGAAAGCTGTAGCCGCTCAGAGTCAACGTCGGCCAGAACTGATTGTTGACGTAGGAGGCCAAAAAATAACTATTGTCGAGCGGCGACGGGAACGAGGCGCTGCCCGCGAGGGCGAGCGCGTGCTTGCCCAGCGGCTCGTTCCAGACGGTGAGGCCAGCCACGCCCCATTCGTTCGGGCCGTTGTAATACGGGAGCGGCAGCGAGAGAACGTGCGTGATGTTGGCCCAAGAGTTATAATCTGAGCGCCCGGTGACGAGACTGGAATCGGAGGCTATCCGCCGAGGGATCGTGCGCGGCGGGCGCGCTTTCGCCCAGTCCGAGTACGCCGCCGGCACGTGCACGGAATCGTTGCTGTGCGGCGTGCGCTCCGGCTCCACGAAGTACGCCTGGTCGCGTGTTTGCGACGGCGTGGCGGTGACGACGAGCCGTCCGGCTGCCGTTTCACCGAGTGAATCAGCCTTTGCTCGCGCGCTCGAATCGGGCGGGAGCCACGAGGTGGCCGTCGCCCCGGTGACGACGTTCGTCACGCGGCGATGCGTTTTTGCGTCGAGATCATAGACGAACGTGTTGGGCACGTCGTCGCGGAACGACGTGTAGGCCAGCCGCTCACCGTCGGGGTGCCAGACGGGACGGCGGTCGTCGTGGCGACCTGGCGTGAGCGCCGTCATCTCGCCGGTGCTCACGTCGAGGAGCGCCACATCGCGCACGCCATTCGCCCGGAAGCGCGCGAACGCGATGGTGTCGCGCGACGGGTGCCAGCGGGCGCTCGCCAGCTGCACGTTGCCAGTGTAGTCGGTGAGCTTCGTCTCCTCGCCGGATGCCAGATCCAGGAGAAACAGATTCGCCGTGCCGCCGTCCAGCCCCACAAACGCGAGGCGGTCGCCGCCGGGCGCAAACGTGGGGGCGTGGGCGCGGCGTCCGTGGGTCAGGCGTTCCGGCTCCCCGTCCGGCGCGTCGGCCACGAACAGATATCTCCGAGTCGCCGGTCTTGCGGTTCGTCACGTAGAGGCGGCGCACGGGCCGCGCCAGCGAGGTCAGCGCCAGCGTGGCGACGCGCGCGGTGTCGGGCGAGTAGGCCACGTCGAAGTAGTACTGCCCCGGCAGGCTGAGCGGCGTGGCGCGCGCGGTGTCCGCAGCGAGCGAGTCTACCGTTTCGGTGCGCGCCGCCAGCAGGTTGTAATACACGTTCAGGTGGCGACGCCACTCCTCCCGAAACGCGTCGTGCGACTCGCCAGTTGTCGCGCGGAAGGCGTCATCGAAGTCATGCGATTCGTGCAGGCCGAAGAGCGCGTCCGAGCGGTGGGCGAGCAGCTTCGTCAGCGTCGAGTCGCCGTACTGCTCCGCAAAAAACCGCAGCTGGCTGTTTCCGATGGCGTAAAGCAACTGTCCGCTGCGCAGAGAGCGCCCGTCCTCGTAGGAGAGCGCGTCGTCGAGCGTGGCGGTGCGCAGCCACTGATCGCCGCGAAAGGCGTCCCAGCGCTCGGTTTCGTACTGCGCCAGCCCCTCGGTCCAGAAGCGCGGCGTCGGGTCGCCGAAGAAATTATCCAGCAAGCCCCAGCTCGTGTAGACGGCTTGATAGTGAAAAATATGCGCCAATTCGTGCGCGAGCACCTTGCGGAGCCACTTCACGCGGCCCGTCCAGTTCGTCGCCACATCGTTCGCATTCACCCAGATGCCGGTGTAGCCGTTGCCGATGGGCGCAGCGAAGCCGTTGCCCACCTCGTCCGCGTCCGTCAGGTAGATGCGGATGTCGTCCTCGAACGAGGTGTTCAGGTTGGCCGCGAGCGAGTCGTAGGTCGTCTCGGCGATGGCGGCGACCTTCGCATCGATGCCCGCCAGCCGCTCCGGGTACATAATCTCGAAGTGTTTGGTCTCGGCCTGTCGCCAGTCCAGTTCGGGGTGGTTGCGCCCGCTGAGCGTGTTGAAGCCCTGCGCGTGAGTGCCGTGAGCGACGAACGCGAGCAGGAGAAGCGGGAGCGCGAACGAGCGAAGCGCGGTATACATCTCAAGAAACACGGCCACAGTAAAAAGCGACGTAGAGACGCAGCGCGTGCTGCGTCTACTCGGAAGACGAACGGAGTCTTGCACGCCGGCACGAAGCCGGCGAAACAGCGATACGCCCGCAAGATACCGAGGCGAGTCCGGTTTGTCCAGACGGAGGTGCGTGCCTTCTCGAAACCAGCAACCTGCGAAGTTGCCAACCTGAAACCCGTCAGTCTCGCCCCAGCGTCACCTCGCGCGGGAGCGCCGCCGGCTCGCCCAGGAAGCGCGGCAGCCCGCGCGCCAGGAGCGGGGCCGTGAGCAGCCCCTTCGAGCCGAGCGCGCCGAAGTACCACACGCGCCGCGCCAGCCGGTCCAGCAGCGGATAGCGGCTGTTGGGCACCTTCACGCGTACGCCAGCTCGCGCTTCTACCACGTCCGCCTCGGCGAGCGCGGGCAGCATCCGCGATGTTTTCTGCAAGATGTAGTCGGACTGATCGGGCGAGGGCGCGAGGTCGTCGAAGTCGCGCTCGTAGGTGCTGCCCAGAACGAGCGCATCGCCATCCGGCACGACGTAGCCGCTGCCGGAGAGAAACGGCAAGCTCCCCGCGTCGAGACCAACAGGCGCTCGCACGCGGATCGTCTGGCCCTTGATCTTTTCGAGGTCGAGATCGAGCGCGGGAAAAGCGCTGAATCCCGCGCCGGGCGCGAGGACCAGGTGCTCCGCTTCCAGCGTCTCCGCACCGTTCACGCTGATGCGCACGCCGCCACCGGGCGTTTCGCGCCAGTTCGTGAGGTGCGCGCCGAACCGCACCGTCGCTCCGCGCACCTCGGCCTTCGCCAGCAGCGCCCTCGTCATCGCGGGCACGTCCACCGCCCCGCCCCTCCGCACGAGCAACGCGCCGCCGCCGTCAGCGCGTACCGCCGGATGCCGCTCGGCCAACTCGTTTTCGTCGATCCATGCGGTGCGGTCCGGATGCTCCTCCGCAGCCTCGCGGAAGGCTGCCGCGTGTCTTCCGGTGACGGCGGGGCGCACGATGCCGTTTTCCCGAAGGAGCTTCTCGGCGCCCGCTTCACGGAGCACGGTGCGCAGCGCATCCAGCGCCTCGTCGATGCGCCACGCGAGACGCGGACGGCGGCCCATCAGCGGATTCGCCAAGCCCGCTGCCGCGCCGGAGGCTCGCGTCGCCGGTTCGGCTTCAGGTTCCAGCACGACGACGCGCCGCGTACGGCTGAGCGTGAGCGCGGCGCACGATCCGGCCAGGCCCGCGCCGGCGATGGCTACGTCGAAAGAAGAACTCACATTACGAAGAAACTATGTGTTGATCCGGCATCGTTAGATATGAAGACACCGAGCCGAAAAGACCTGATAGACGTTCGACCTGCTGGCTCGTAGAATTAGCATCCAGCGCGCTGAAAACTACAAACTTTACCCCTCGAACCAAAACTCAATGCCTGACGAGCAGGTTCTTGTTGTGGGCGGTGGGCTGGCGGGCCTCGCCATCGGGCGCGAGTTGGCCCGTGCGGGCCGGTCGGTCTGCATCCTGGATCGCGGGTCTGTCGATTACCGCGCCGAGGGCACGCTGCTCGTCGCCGACGACCGCGACAGCGCCGAGGCCCTGCGCCGCCGCTTCGAGTTTCAGCGTGAGAACGACCTGGACGTCGAGTGGCTGACGGGCGCAGAGGCGCTCGACATCGAGCCGTTCCTTGCGCCGCGCCTGAGCGCCGCCGTGTGGTCGCCCGGCGATCATCAGGTAGACAACCGCCGCTTCGTCGAAGCGCTGCGGGCGTCCTTCGAGCAGCGCGGCGGCACGCTCCGCGAGAGCACGACGGTGCGCGAGGTGCTGCCGGACGAGACCCGACCCGCTGTCATCACCGAAGAAGGCGAGCGCCTGCAAGCCGACACGGTCGTCGTGGCAGCGGGCGCGTGGACAGAGAAGATCGGCGGCCTCGGTGACGCCGCCCCGCCCGTGCGGCCCGTCAAGGGCCAGATGATCGAGCTGCGCATCGAGCGCCCGTTCGCGCTCGAACACGTCGTGCGCGGGCCGGACGCCTACCTCGCGCCCAAGAGCGACGGGCGTTTGCTCATCGGAGCGACGAGCGAGGAGCAGGGCTTCGACACCGACGTGACGGCAGGCGGCCTCTACGATCTGCTGGAAGGCGCGTGGGAGGTCGTGCCCGGCATCTACGATCTGCCCGTCACCGACAGCTGGGCCGGACTGCGCCCTGCCAGCCGCGACCACAAGCCGCTCCTGGGCCAGGCCGCACCGGGCATCTTTCTGGCTACCGGGCAGTTTCGTCACGGCGTGCTGCTCACGCCCGTCATCGCGCAGGAGATGGCGCGGCTGTTGCTCGAAGGCACAGCGTCCGACTGGCTCGCTCCGTTCGCGCCGCACCGCTTTTCCGGGATTGAAATGTAATGCGTGAAACGTGATGCGTGAGGATGCCGTTTTCTTTTTCCACACAACGCAAAACACGCGACACGGCGACATGCCTGCTGACACCGAACAAACGACGATCACCGTCAACGGCGAGCCAGCTTCGTTGCCTGACGATAAGACCGTAGCCAGTCTGCTCCGCGAGCAGGGGCGCGATCCCGACGAAGCGACGGGCGTGGCCGTAGCTGTCAACGAGGAGGTCGTGCGCCGCGCCGAGTGGCCGGAGATCGTGCTGGAGGAGGGCGACGAGGTCGAGATCATCGGGGCGACGCAGGGCGGGTGACGTCGATTGGCGAGTGACGATTTTCGATTTGTAAAGCGCCAAAGCGTAAGGGCGATCCCGCGTGATCGCCCCCACTACCATGACTGACAAGCACGCAACAAACGGAACCGCAACGGCCACCGAGTCCGCTGACGACGAAGCTGCGCTTGCGCTGGGCGATCATGCGATGCGCTGGAGGCCGCCGGTGCCGATCTCGTCACCGTAGCCATCCGTCGCGTGGACCTCGACGACGAATCGAGCGAGAGCCTGCTGCCGCTCCTGCAAGATCACGGCCTCAGCGTGCTGCCGAACACGGCGGGCTGCTTCACCGCGAAGGAAGCCGTGCTCGTCGCCAACCTCGCCCGCGAGGCGCTCGGCACCGACCTGATCAAGCTTGAAGTGATCGGCGATGACGAAACGCTCTTGCCTGACGTAGAGCAGCTCCTGAAGGCCGCCAAGACGCTCGTCGACGACGGCTTTACGGTGTGCGCCTACGCCAACGACGACCCCATCACGTGCCGCAAGCTCGCTGGTCTCGGCTGCGCCGCCGTCATGCCGCTCGCCTCGCCCATCGGCAGCGGCATGGGCCTCGTGAACCCGTACAACCTGCGCCTCATCCGCGAGGAAGTGCCCGACACGCCGCTCATCGTGGACGCGGGCATCGGCACGGCCTCCGACGCGACGACGGCGATGGAACTGGGCTACGACGGCGTGCTGCTGAACACGGCCATCGCAGAAGCCAGGCACCCCGTGCAAATGGCGAGCGCCATGCGGAAAGCGGTGGAGGCCGGCTACGACGCCCGCCGCGCCGGGCGCATCCCGCGCCGCCTCTACGCGCAAGCGTCCTCGCCCACCGAAGGCAGGGTGAATACTTGAATGGCGAGTTTCGATTGACGAATGAACGTCCAGCAGAAAAATCGACATTCGACACTCGACATTCGATGCTCGGCGTTGCCGTCTCTGCTGCTCATCGCCGACGGCTTCACCGCGCCGGACGTGGCCGACCGCGTCGTGACGGCAGCAAGGGCGGGTGTGCCGTGGATCCAACTCCGCGACCACGACGCTTCGCGCAAGGACTTCGCGGATGCCGCACGCGACCTCACGAAGCGGCTCCGTGCGGAAAAACCGGACGTGCTCGTTTCGATCAACACGCGGCTGGAGGTGGCCGAGACGCTCGGCGCGGGCGTGCACGCCGGGAAGCGCGGGCCGGACGTGGCGGAAGCAAAGAAAAGCGGCGCGCTCACTGGCTTTTCGGCGCACGACCAGGACGAAGCACAACGCGCGGCCCACGACGACGCGGATTACGTCTCGTTCAGCCCCGTTTTCCCGACGACGAGCAAGCCCGATCATCCCAGTGCGGGATTAGCGGCCTTGCGGAACGTGTGCGCGGGCGTCTCGATTCCCGTGCTGGCGCTGGGCGGTCTCACGCCGGAGCGCGTCGCGGGCTGCCTCGACGCTGGCGCACACGGCGTGGCGGTGCTTTCCGGCATCCTCCACGCCGACGACCCCGCCGGTGCCACTGCAAAGTATCTCTATAAGCTCGATAATCCAAAATGAAAACCGCTCTCACCATTGCCACCAGCGACTCCGGCGGCGGGGCCGGCATCCAGGCCGACCTCAAGGCCATGCAGGCGCACGGCGTCTACGGCGCGTCCGTGGTCGTCGCCTCGACCGCGCAAAACACACGCGACGTGACCGACATCCACGCCTTTCCTACCGATCACGTCGCCGCGCAGATGGACGCCATCGACGACGACATTCCGGCGGAGGCGTTCAAGACCGGGATGCTCTTCTCGTCGGAGATCATCGAGACGGTGGCGAACAAAATAGAAGAGCATGATTGGGCCCCGCTCGTCGTCGATCCGGTGATGATCGCTAAGAGCGGGGCGCAACTCCTTCAGGACGATGCCGTCGCCATGCTGCGCGACGCGCTCTTGCCGCTTGCCCGCGTCGCCACGCCCAACGCGCACGAGGCCGCACACCTCGCCGGCATGGAGATCGCCTCGACGGAGGACGCTGCGGAAGCCGCCCGCCGGATCTACGAGTTCGGGCCGGAGGCGGTGCTCGTGAAGGGCGGGCATTTGTCAACAGAGCAGGCCGTGGACGTGCTCTTCGAGGGCGGCAACGAGGTGCAGCACTTCCGCGCCGAGCGCATCGACACGCCGCACACGCACGGCACGGGCTGCACCTACGCTTCGGCTATCGCCGCCGGTTTGGCAAAGGGATATGCTCTGCCGGAAGCTACGGACCGTGCCAAGCGGTACGTGACGGAAGCCATCCGGGGCGGCTGGGCGCTGGGCGCTGGGCGCGGCCCCACGCATCATTTCTACCACCTCGAAGCATGCGGCGCGTTCCCGGCGGAGGACGTGTGACACCAACTCCGCATGCTTCGTTGATGGGTAGAGGTTAGCTACCGTACACTTTTCCGTGAGCGTCTTTCACTGGCCGAAAAATCCCCAAAAGAGACTGTCATGCTGAACTTGATTCAGCATCTCCGTAATTCAGCGATATGCTTGGCTCATGGAGATCCCGCATCGGGGTGCGGAATGACAAACAGGGGACTTTTCGGCCCAATCAGGTTAAAAACTGTCCGGTAGCCAGGGGTAGAGGTTTGAAAGGTGTGGAAGTTTGTATGCTCTGCTTTCACACATGCACCTCCAAATCCTTCAACCGGATTTGGTATGAGGCCGGATCATAGGTCCTTCACGATGCGCTCGTATTCGTCGACTTCGGTTCGCGCGTAGCGCTCACGTCCGAATCCGCCGCGCTATGCGGTAGAGCCACACCACGAAGCACGCGAACGCTGCGACGCCCAGCACCGTCGTCAGCGTGGAGAAGGCGCTCTCGGAGAGACCCAGCGTCGACGGCGTGACGGCCATCACGTCGGTGCTCTCGGAGTAGGCAAACGGGATCGCCAGCAGGATGCCCACGAGCGCCTCGCCCGTAATCAGGCCGGAGGCGAACAGCAATCCGCGCCGGTTCGACTGGGCCGCCACCTCGTCGTAGTCCTGTCCGATCTGCTCCTTGCGGTTCGCCAGGTAACGCCCAGCGGCAAACGCCACGAAGCCGCCGATAAAGATCGGCACCGATAGCTCAATCGGAAGATAAATGCCCACGGCCACCGCCAGGACGGGCACGCGAAACTCGGAGCCGCGTGCTTTCAGCATCTGGTCGATCAGGATGATGGCGACGGCGATCAGCGCGCCGGCGATAATCATCATCCAGGGCAAGTCCTGGTTGAAGACGCCGTCGGCGACGCTGCTCATGAGCGTGGCCTGCGGCGCGGCGAGCACCTCGCTCTCGTCCATGCCGGGGCGCGGGAAGACGGTGCCCATGCCGTAGGCCTGAAACAGCAGTTCCAGCACCGGCGCAATGACGAGCGAAGCGGCCACCACGCCCACGATCTGCATGATCTGCTGCTTGCGCGGCGTTGCGCCCACGATGTGGCCCGCCTTCAGGTCCTGCATGTTGTCGCCCGCGATGGCGGCAGCGCACGCCGCAGCCGCCGTCGTCTCCGAAGCGTCCACGCCCAGGTTGATGGCTCCGCCCAAGATCGCCAAAAGAATCAGCGAGGTGGTCAGGATTGTGGCGATGGTGACGCCGGAGATCGGGTTGTTCGAGGAGCCGACGAGACCCGCCATGTAGCCTGCCACCGACGAAAACAGGAAGCCGGCCAGGAACGCGAAGATCAGCCCGAAGAGGAGCGTGCCCACGTAGCGCCCGGTGCCGATGCCGAGCCTGCTCTGATCGACGATGTAGAGGAACACGACGAAGACGGGTACGGCCATCGCCACAGTGCCCCACAGCACAATGTTGATCGGCGTGTCCTGCTCGGTGCGCGGAATGGACACGGCTCCGCCGGAGCGCTT
This sequence comes from Bacteroidetes bacterium QS_8_64_10, assembly GCA_003022505.1. Classification (GTDB taxonomy): domain Bacteria; phylum Bacteroidota; class Rhodothermia; order Rhodothermales; family Salinibacteraceae; genus PXTQ01. Next base: position 14,594 of record PXTQ01000121.1, read on the forward strand.
CTTGCGGATCGCCTCGAACGAGGAGCGGATGCCGTCGCGGATGGGGCCGACCAGCGACACGAGCGCCCAGATGCCGCCCACCGCCATCGCGCCCACGCCCAGGAAGCGGATGCGCGCGTTCCAGATGTTCATCGCCGCCTCATAGCCGGTCGCGTCGCCCACGACCTGGCTGATCTGCGCGGGGTCGGCGAGCGCCATGTACAGCGGGATGCCGAAGAGCCACGAGATGAGACCGCCCGCAAAGACCAAAACGGCGATGTTGAGTCCGACGATGTAGCCGACGGCCAAGAGCGCCACCCCCAGCTCGCTCCCGAAGCCGAAGATGATAGAGCCGCCCGTGAGTGCGCCATGCACGCTGCTCGACACGAACTTGAAGCCGGTCTGGCAGAGCTTCAGGGCCGCACCGGCCAGGCCCGCGATGCCGATGTATTTTGCGCCCTCGCCGCCTTCTTCGCCCGCTTTCAGCACCTCGCCCGTCGCTATGCCCTCCGGAAATTGCAGGTCCGTCTCCAGAATGAGCGCGCGCCGGAGCGGAATCGTGAACAGGACGCCCAGGACGCCGCCGCACATGGCAATCGCCATCGTGGGCACGAACGCAAAGCTCTCCCAGTACTGGAGCATCACGAGCGCGGGCAGCGTAAAGATGACGCCCGCCGCCAGGCTCTCGCCCGCCGAGGCCGCCGTCTGCACGATGTTGTTTTCCAGAATGTTCTGCTCCCGAAACAGTTGCAACACGGCCATCGAGATGACGGCAGCCGGGATGGAGGCACTTACCGTCATGCCCACCTTGAGGCCGAGGTAAGCGTTCGCTCCGGCCAGGAGCGCCGAGAGCACGAAGCCCAGCACGATGGCCTTGAACGTAATCTCCGGCAGCGAGGTCGTCGCGCCGATGTAGGGCGCGTCGTCTTTAGCTTTCTCTGAAGAGGGGTCTTGCGTAGTGGCTTCGGGCATAAGTCAGGCCTGGCGATTTGTGCGTTGATAATCGCTCGAGCAGTCCTCTACGACCATGCTGGTAGAAAGGCGTATTGCGTAAGACGTAGTGCGTAACGCTGCCTGTCAGTATGGGTGAAAGCGCACTTGCGGCGGTAGCGTATTCGGTGTGGCGTCGTCGGTAGAGAAAAGCACGAAACAATCAGCCTGGCCCCCCTACGTTTTACGCATTACGCAATACGAATCACTGCACTACCGTCAT
>PXTQ01000121.1:15994-16844 GCA_003022505.1 Bacteroidetes bacterium QS_8_64_10
GTAATACAGCACGCCCCGGTCGGGAGCCTGCGCGTCGCTGAAGCGAAATCGGAGCGCTCCGTTATCGGACGACGGTGACGGTGTGGCCTCGTTGGGGGCAAGCTGCCCGACGGTCTCGAAGTCGCGTCCGTCTGTGGAGCGCTCGACGTAGAACGTGGCCTCCGGGGCGCGTCGCGCTCGCCAGGTAAGCTCGACCTGCCGGTCCTGAGCACGGGCGCGCAATCTCGTGACGGGCGGTCGCGCCTCGCGGTGGATGGGCACGCGCTCCGCTTCGAGCGTCGTGCCTGTAATCGAAGAAGTGGCCTCTCCCTCTTCGAAAGCAAGAAACAGGGCATTTTCGGAAGAGGCAGCGGGCGGTTTGCGAAGAAGCGCTCGAAGCGCGGGCGCCGCCATCGCGCCGGGCTGCACCAGCACGTCGTCCAGCAGCCCAGAATAAGGGGCCGGAGTCGTTTCGCCGGAAAGGCTGCCGTCGCCGGGACGACCGCCCAGCACGAGCGGGGTTTCGGAGCGCGACGGGAGGGCGTTCGTTTGCAGGGAGTCGACGGCCGTTCCATCCAGATAGAGCATCATCCGGCGCTCGCCATGCGTGACGGCGACGTGGTGCCACTGCCCGTCGGCCACGGGGCGCGAGGTCGAAACCGACTCGTGCAGGCCCTGCCGCCCGCGATACACGCTGAGCCGTCCGTTCGCGTCGATGACGCCCTCCAGCGGGTAGGGCTGGCGCTCCTCGCCGCTCCAGGTGGAGAGCACGACCGCACCGAGTGTGTGGGTACGCATCCAGAAGGCGACGGTGTACGGCGCTTTGCTCAGGGCAAGCAAGTCGCGCACTTGCAGCGTCACGGGCGCACCG
>PXTQ01000121.1:16895-20536 GCA_003022505.1 Bacteroidetes bacterium QS_8_64_10
GGTCTGCGGCACGCGCGTTTGCCGGTCGCTGGTTTGCCAGGGGAAGGGCGTGACGGACCATCGGTGCGAGCCGGGCGACGAGCCGGTCCGAATCCGCACGACGAGATCGAACGGGTCGCGCAACGTCTCGTTTAGGCGAAGCACGTAACGCGACGAGGTGCCGCTGTCGCGGGAGCGTTTTTTTACGGGAATCGGCTCGTAGCCGTAGCGGAGCGCGCGCGCTTCCTGAAGCGTCCAACCGGCGGGCAGTTCGACGACCAGCCCGTCGAGCGCGGCGCGGCCCTTCCAGGTGGCGAACAAGTTGACGGTGTCTTGCACTTGCAACGTCTGGGGAGGCAGCGAAGCGCTAAACTGCGCTCTCGCCGCCTCTGGACAAAGCCCTGCAAGGAGCATCAGCAGGACGCACCCGTGCCGTAGGGATCGAGCAAACACGATGAAAAAGCGCGCGTATCGGTGTGCGATAGACGAAGGTGGGGGCTGAAAGTAGCATCGGAGACCGCCCAAGATAGGAGCGCGGCGGGAACGTGTCAACTTTTCGTGACGGTTCGGGCGGTGTGCTTCCATTTCAGAACGCCCTGTCGTACTATAAGATGCGCCAATCGAAAATCCCAAACCCCCAATCCAAGATCGAAAATCGCCATGCCTTACGACGACATCCCGACGGCGGGTCGCCATCCCGGTGACGATAGCGAGCACGAGTCCGGCACGAACGTGCGCGCGCTAGGTATACCTATCGGGTGCGCGCCTGGTCGGAAGCAAAGATAGAAAATTTGGGCGATGACTACGAAGAGATGGGTCGCTACGAGTCGGAGGCGGAGCTGGCGGAGGGCCTGAGCGACGTAAGCGAGGCAGGTAAGTTCGTCGTCTTCGAGGACACTGCGGGCGGCGACGTGCAGGTGGGCCGCGCCGCCGAGATAAGCGACAACTGGACCGAAGGTGGGCGCTTCGATCAGGTCATGCTCTTCGACAGCGAGGAGGCCGCCGCCGCGTACGCCGAGGAGCGGCAGGCGTAAATGGTTTCAAGTTACAAGTCGGCAGGTCGCTCCGCGTCTATCCGTGTGCCTTTTTTGCCGTGTGCGAAGGGCGGGTAGTGAGTGGCCTGATACGTGTTGGTGGGAACTGACGGTGAGAGCCGTTAAGTCGATCTGTACCGGAACAGACGATTTACGGTTCGCGCGAATGGCGTCGTCGAAGTCAGCGAATTGACGTAGCGAAACGCGCATGTCTTCTCCCCTCATCAGCTGCATCCTGGTCACGGCGGACCGCCCCGCGCTCTGCCGTCGCGCCCTCCGGTGCTACGAACAGCAGACCTACGAGCCCACGGAGCTGGTGGTGCTTGACAATGGCGCTGAACCTATCGAGCATCTGCTGGATGACGTGAGCGGCGAGGTGCACTACCTGCACGAAGAGCCGGATCCGGCGCGCACCATCGGCGTGCTTCGCAACCGCGCGCTGGACGCCGCTGAAGGCGACTTCGTGGTGCCGCAGTGGGACGACGACGACTGGTCGCACCCGGCGCGCATCGAGCGGCAGGCCGCTGTGCTTCGGGAGGGCTACGACGCCTGCACACTACCCGGCACGCTCATGCACGTCGATCACCCGGATTATTCCGATCACCCGTTCTACGGCTTCCTGCCGGACGGCGTGCCGCCCACCGTCATGCACCGCCGCGACGCCACCATCCGCTACCCGGACCTGCGCCGCACCAGCGACACCGATTTCTTGAACGACTGGCGCGAAAAACGCTACACGCAACTCCCACGCGAGGCCGCGCACCTGCATCTGCGGTACTCGCACGGCGGCAACCTGTGGGAGGCGGACCACTTCCTGCGCCGGATGCGCAACACGCCGAAAGATTTTCTGCTCTACGGCTGGTATCGCTTCGTGCGGCGCGACTTGTTCAAGCACCCGCGCTTCCAGCTGAGCGAGGCCGCGCGCGAGGCGTTTCAACTGTATCTGGAAGATTCGCGCAAGTGCGGGCTGTTTGCGGATCGCGCGGCGGCGTGAGAGTTTTTGCGCAGACCTATCGGCCAACTCAACTTTTCGCCTGAAATATAGCGCCGCTATGCGTCTCGCGAGTCGTGGTCTGGCACGCGAACAGGGAGAGAGGAGAAATGCCACAGTTGTTTCATGCATGGTCCTTCAAACAACTTCTGGATGCACCGTCTTCGTACAACGGATACGTTAAAGTTGCAACAAACCATCGCAAATCGGTATTATGGCCCACTGGTGGCTTCGGAAGCTCTATCGATCCATTGAGGGGATTCCCCGGCGTTTGATGCGATGGGGTCACGCTCGGTTTCTGAACCCGGGACGGATTGACCAACTCGAAGCTGCCGGGCCAACCGGCGCGCGCATGGCCGGCGTTCTTCGCCAGTTGCGATCCGGCGACCTCGGGCCGAGCACCGCCTGGATCGACCGGATCGAAGCAGAGCGCCAGCGCCTCTTTCGCTCGGACGCGCTGGTAGTAGACGAGCCGGACGCCGAACCCGGCCCCTTTGACGCGGGCAAAACGATCCGCGACATCAGCACGGCCAGCCGTGAGCCTCGTCCAGCCACCCTGCTGCATCTACTGATCCGGGAGTTTCAGCCGGCTGTGGCGCTGGAACTGGGCACCAATCTCGGTATTTCGTCCGCCTATTTGGCCTCGGCCCTGCGCCTGAACGGGCAGGGCACCCTGTTTACGCTTGAAGGCTCGCCGCATCGCGTGCGGCACGCCCAGGCCGTCCATCAGCGGCTGGAGCTGGACAACATAACCTACGTCACCGGCCTATTCGTCGACACGCTCGGAGGTGTACTCGACGACGCCCGTCCTATCGGGTTTGCGTTTGTCGATGGACATCACCAGAAAGAGCCAACGCTGAATTATTTCGATGCGATCTGGCCGCACACGCGCGAAAAGGCCGTCATCGTCTTCGATGACATCCGCTGGTCCGAGGGCATGAAGGAAGCCTGGCGGACCTTGCAAGAAGACCGGCGCATTCGGGTAGCCGTGGACCTGCGCGACATGGGCCTGTGCATCACCACGCGCGATCCCTCGCCGGAAGGGCGCTACGTCAGTTCGGCCATCGCGGCCTGAAGCTGCTGCCCTTGCTACGCGGCGTTTTTTCATGGCGAGAGGGCGTTGGGCAAACTTTCATGTTACGGCGCGCTTACTGCGTGCGGCTCACCTTTGCAAGCCCCTCGTTGCTCCCGCCTGCCTGAACGTCACGTTCTATGCCTTCTCCCAGCGGCTCTCGTTCCAGTGATCACACCGTCGCGCTTTTCGTTGACCGCTTCCTTCCGTATTCCCAGACGTTTATCTATGACGAAATTCAGGCGCACACGCGCTACGACGTTGAGGTTTTCTGCAATGAGCGGATAAACGAAGAGCGTTTCCCTTACAAACGCTACGTAAAACCAAACTCGACGCTGGGGGAGCGCTTTCTTAAAAATGTCGGTTACTGGCCCTCTTTTGATCGACGCCTTGGGGCGGGCAACCACGATCTCATCCACGCGCACTTCGGCACCGCCGCGGTCTATGCTCTCCCGTACGTTCTCCGCCACGATCTGCCGTTCGCGGTCACGTTTCACGGCATTGACGTAGCCGACCTGTTCGGCCCGAGGCGCTTTCTGCCGCTGCAATGGCGTTACTGGGCCTA
>PXTQ01000122.1:0-2663 GCA_003022505.1 Bacteroidetes bacterium QS_8_64_10
GTCCTCGCCTGCCTCTTCTGACGTGAAAAGGCGCACCTCGTGCGGTTCCGTCATCACCACGAGACGCCCCTCTCCTGCCGGCATCATCGAGCGGACGCGCCCCTCCGTTTCGTGCGACCACACCTGCTCGCCCGTCTCGCGGTCCACGGCGAAAAGCATCGCGCCCATCGTGCCCACGAACACGTGCTCCGGCGTCAGGAGAGGCGGCGCGGCCACCGCCTCATGCGCGTCGAAGGTCCAGCGCACCGCGCCCGTCGCGGGATGCAGGCCGCGCACCGTGCCGTCCGAGCCGGCGACCACCACGAGGCTGTCGTCGATGGCGGGCGAGGTTAATCGCACTGGCGCTGCCGCACTGTCCACCCGGAATTGCCAGCGCGTGCGCCCGGAGCGGGCGTCCAGCGCGAGGAGACGCCCGCGCGTCGTCGGTACGAAGAAAAGGTCGTCGTAGGCAGCGGGCGTCTCGTAGACGGGCGCGCCGAGGCGGCGCGTCCACCGGCGCTCGCCAGTTTTCGCGCTTATGGCGCGCAGGCGACCCGCCACGTCGGCAACGAGCACGCGACTCGCGGATCGCACGGGCGAGGTGCGCACCGTCACGGCGCTGTCCGGCGCGTCGCGCCACTGGCAACGGCCCGTGCGGGCCTCATAGGCGGCCAGCGCGCCTCGCTCGTGCGCCACGACGACGCGATCCTGCACGAGCAACGGACTGCCCGGCACCGGAGCGGCGTCTTCGACTTCCCAATGTGAGCGGCCCGTGCGCAGGTCATGCGCCACCAGGGGATCTTCCTCCCAGGCGACCGGCACGTACAACCGGCGACGATCCACCGCCGGAGCACTCTCCACGGCCTCGCCGAACTCGTCGCTTCCCCTGTCGTCGCCCGACGCGAGGTCGATGGCGTGCACCTCACCCTGGCGCGTCGCTACGAGCACAGTCTCGCTGAGCAGCGCGGCGGCGCTCGTTCCGAAACCCGCCTGGGCGTCGTAGTCCCACGTCTGCTCGAGCGGTGCGGGGATGCGGTGCTCGGTGGCGTGGCGGCGCTCCGCCGAGCCGCCCCCGGTCGGCCAGTCCGAGCCGTCCATCGTCGTGCTCCGGGGCAGCCGCAACGACTGGCAGCCGGCGGCCAGGATGAGCGCGACCAGCAAGCCGATCCCTCCCCCCTTCCGAAACGCTTCTGCGCCAGTCTGCACGGTCCGTATTGCGCGTTGCGTTTTGCGTAGGAGTGCCGGCTTTGTGCGTTTGTACATTTGTAAATCACCTGCCCTGCTCTACGAACGACGATCTACGGGCTACGAAATTACGTTTTACGATTAAAAGTCGTAGCCGAAGAAAAACTGCCGGAACAGCCCGTCGTCGATGCGCTCGGTGAAGCCCTCGCGGTAGCGATAGCCGACGTCGTAGCGCAGCACGATGCCGCCGAACAGGTTCAGCCGCAGGCCCGCCCCGACGGAGCCGAGCGTCTGACCCGTCTCGTGGATTCTGCCAGAAAAGAAAGTAGTGGTGTTCTCGCCAAAGGCCTCGTCGTAGTAGCCGCCGTTCCAGGCGTGAGCGGCGTCCGCAAAGAGCGCGCCCCGCAGGTTCACGATGCCGAAGGGCCGGAGCAGCGGCATGTAGAGATACGGCGCCTCCAGAATGGGAAACCGCAGCTCCTGCGACGTAAACCACATCTTCTGGCCGCGCACGCTGTACAGTTCGAACCCGCGCAGGTCCCAGCTTCCGCCCAGCAAAAACAGCCGCGCGTTCCGCCCCTGGTTGGCGCGCACCAGCCCGCGCGAGGCGAACGTGACGTCGGGCACGAGGCGCCAGTAGTTGCGCACGTCGGCGGTCAGCGTATAGTAGTTCGTCAGCGAGTTCATGACGTCGGTGGTGTAGCCCACTTCGAGGCGAGCGCGCCAGCCGTCTACCGGGCCGTTTGCGCCGTAAAGGGCGTTGTCGTGCGTCAGGGCGAGCGTGTTGGACAGAAGCAACCCGTCGCGGTCAGCATCGAAGTCGGCGTCGGTGCCAATTGGCAAATAGTCTTTGCTGCTCCAGTTGAGCGAGGTGTTCACCTCGATGCGGCGGAACTTCGAGAGCGGGTAGCTGACGCTTCCCGAACCGCCGTAGAGCGTCTCACGGTAGTACGGCCCGTCGGCGTCGATGTCGCGCAGGGCGGGTTGCAGGCCGCTGAAGCGCTGAATGCCGTATCCGATGTTGGCGCGCCCCGACAGTTGCACGCGCGAGATGGCGAAGCTGAGGTTTTCGAGGAAGTTGCCTCGCCCGCGTCCGGTGTTGTAGAGCGTAAAGTACCAGTAGTCGTTGCCCAGCAGGTCGGAGAAGGCGGCGACGGCCCCGCCGGAGGTGCCCCACACGGAGTTGTTGCTGACCTGCCCGCGCGCCACGTCGAGCGAGTACTCGCGCTCGTAGGGCACTGCCGTCACGCTATCGTCCTCTGTGCCCATTCGCCCAAAAGCCCAGCGCTCCTCGTCCGGGCGTGGGCGAGCCGTGTCGGTTTCGCGCGGGTTACTCAGAAGCGAATCGACGTTGCCCATCTGGCGGATGGAGAAGCGCCGGTTCTCGAAGGTCGAAAAGAGCAGCCGGTCGTCGGGCGTCCAGGCGGGCGGTTCGAGGGGGTACTCGCACCAGTCGGCCTCGACGGCGGCCATCACGTGGAGGTTGGCGGCGAACCCGA
>PXTQ01000122.1:2672-5110 GCA_003022505.1 Bacteroidetes bacterium QS_8_64_10
ACGCTCGTAAACACAAGCTGCTCACCCGACGGGCTCCAGCGCGGCGCAAAGTCGCGCTGCTCACCGTAGGTCACGTACGCGATGCGCGAGCTGTTGAGGTCATACGTGAACAAGTTATAGCTGCCGTCTTTGCCCGTGGCCGTGCGATCCGAGGAGAAGGCCAACTGCTCGCCGTTCGGGCCGAAGTCGGGATCGCGGTCATCGTAGATGTCGTTCGTGAGGCGCTGGAGCTGCCCGGTGCTCGTGTCGAAGAGATACAGGTCGCTGTACCCGCTCTTGTCGATGGACGAGAACACCAGCCGCTCGCCCCCCGGCCCCCACGACGGCGAGTAGACGGCGATCAGGTTCTCGAACTGATAGGTCGCCTCCATCTCGTCGGCCTCCAGGTCGTAGACGTGCACCACGTCGCGCCCGCCGCTCTTGGTGACGAAGGCCAGCTTGCCGTCCTCGGAGGTGCTGATGCGGCTGTTCAACAGGTGAAACGCCTCGAAGGGCTCCTCGCGCTCGCCCGCCACCAGCACTTTCACCTCGCCGGTGGGTTGGTACGCTGAATCGACGGGCACTTCGTACAGATTCGTGTAGCCGTTGCGGTTCGCCATGAAATACACCTTGCGCGTGCCGTCTGAAAACCGGTAGTACGCCGGCTTCACGTTGAACCCCTCCCGCGCGATGGTCCCGGAGGCGAGCGACGGCGGCACGGTCTTTTCCAACTCCGGATAGTAGAACTCCTTGAGCCAGCGTCGCCAGCGCCGGTCAATCTTTTCGACAGACTGCCCCAGCACGTCCTCCATCACGTTCTCAAACTGATCGTGCTTCCAGAAATTCTCGATCAGCTCCAGAATTTTTTCTTCACCGTAGGTTTGCTCGATGAAGTGAAAGAGGCTTTCGCCCTGTTTGTACATCTGGAAGGTGCCCCGGATGCGAAACATCGAGGGAAGCGGCTGCAGATAATTGGAATACAGCGCGTCGCGCATCGTCATCTCGTGCTGGTGATCGCGCGGGCCGGACCAGTACTCGGCGATGCCCTCCGTAAACCAGAGCGGCAGGTAGCGGTCGGTGGGCACGCGGTGATCGCGCAGGACGCGGTAGACTTTGGCGTGGGTGTAGACGTGCGTCAGTTCGTGGCGGATGACGCGCCGGAAGCGGTGCAGGTCGCCGTTGGAGGGCACCACCACGCGGCCCTTCAGGAACTCGAAGAAGCCGCCTACGCCGTCGGGGATGAAGCCGGGTGTAACGTTCGTTTGCTTGAAATGGATGTTCGACGAGTAGAAAATGAGCGGCACGCGCCGCGTCAGGCCGAACTGGAAGCGGTTTTGAAGCTCGTCGTAGGCCTGTTCGGCGAAGTGCGCGCCCTGCTCGGCGAGCGCCCGCATCTCCGGATAGTAGTAGACGTCAAAGTGCTCGGTTTTGAGGACCTGCCAGTCGAAGTTTTCGTACTGGATTTTGTTACGCCCGAAGTGGTAGTCGTACTGCGCGGAGGCCGGCTCCGGTGCAACCAGCGACGCGAGCAGGACGAGTGCGCCGAGAAAACGAAAGCGCGCGAGAATACGAGTCACCGGCGGCGGGATATCCTGGAAATGCTTGACTTACCCCGTCTGACTTACACGCACCGAGCCGGAGCCGTTCCGGGAGACGCGAGGCGGAATGGGTGAGTGAACGAATGGGAGTTTCTCTACGATTCGCCCTTCCGCATCTCAGCCTATCACAACGCACCGCCATTAATCAATTCGTTTCCGATCACTTCCCATCCACGATTAGCACACCGAACGGTGAGTTTGTGGGCGTAAAACGAGACAGGAGTTCTTGGATTTGTTCTTTGGTGAGCGTAAATTGCAGGTTGGTCATCGCCAGTAAATTAGGTTGGTTTGAGAATAAGCGACTCACTTCCAACCTAACGGAACGCGATGGCCCTTTTTAGCTTGGGGCCACGCTGCCAATTACACAACCTATCGGACATAACCCCCCATTGAAAAAAGTCGTCGTCGTGTTAACTGTCGCGTGCGTCCTCGTCCTCACCGTGGGTGCGGGCGTAGCGTTCGGCAGCGCGAGCGTGTCGTTCGGCGCGGTTTTTCGCGTGCTCGCCGCCAAGCTGGGCCTGACCGCACCGCCCGCCGATCCGACCACGGCGCTCATCGTGTGGCGGCTGCGGCTCCCGCGCGTGACGCTGGCGCTGGTCGTAGGCGGCGGCCTCTCGGTGGTGGGCGTGGCGATGCAGGCGCTCGTGCGCAATCCGCTGGCGGAGCCGTACGTGCTGGGTATCTCCAGCGGAGCGTCGGCGGGCGTGGCGCTGTATTATCTGGGCTTCTTGCCCTCGCTCCTGGCCGAAACGCTGTCGCTCCCGCTCGCCGCCTTCGCGGGCGGGCTGGCCTCCATCTCGCTCGTCTACTGGATCGCCCGCGAGCGCGGGGGCCGCGTCTCGGTGGCGCGGCTGCTGCTGG
>PXTQ01000122.1:5184-13109 GCA_003022505.1 Bacteroidetes bacterium QS_8_64_10
GCTCGACGCGCTCCTCGTGGGCGAAGAACCGGCGCGCAGCCTCGGCGTCCCGACCGAGACGCTCAAGACGCTCTTGATCGGCGGGGCGGCGCTGGTGACGGGCGCGCTCGTGGCCGTGAGCGGCACCATTGGCTTCGTGGGCCTGATCGTGCCGCACGCCGCGCGCCTCGTCGCAGGTGTCACGCACCGGCGGCTCGTGCCGCTGGCCTTCGCAGGCGGCGGCGTCTTCCTGGCATGGGCCGATCTCGCGGCGCGGCTCATCTTGTCCGCGCAGGAACTGCCCGTCGGCATCCTGACGGCGCTCTGCGGCGTGCCGTTCTTTTTGGTACTGCTCCGCCGGCGCGGGTATGCGTTCGGGTGAGCGACGTGCTGCTCTTTTGCGTTCCGGCTTCTTTCACGTTCCAGCCTGGGAAGGCCGACGGTGCCGAAACGTATTGCGCAGACAGACCGTGTTATCCGCTCTATCTGCGCAGATCCGTGTGCTATTCTCCATTCTCTATTACCGAAACCGAATGACGCGGATCGGGTCGATGCCGGCGGCAAAGCGAGCGGGCAGATACGCGGCGGCCCCGCAGAGCACGAGCGTAAGCACGCCCACGATCAGAAAATCCCAGCCGACCAGTTTAACCGGAGCGGCGGACAGGTAATACGCCTCGGCGGGTAGCGGGATGATCTCGAAGCGCTTTTGCACGAGCGCGACGAACAGCGCGAGGCCCCCATGCTCGCCAGCACGCCAATCTCCGACGTTTTCTCCAAGATAATCATGAGCAGCGCGCCCACGATGTTGAAGGCGGCCACGATCACGATGACGCCCACGACCAGCGGGATGATGCTCTCTTGCAGGTTGACCCACGCGAACAGTCCCGGATAGACCTGGCGTATGGTGCGCGCCATCACCGGAAAGCTGAACTGATCCTCGACGGTTTTCGCCACCTGCTTCGCGCGGTCGAAGTTGCGAAGCGTCAGGTCGAAGCGCGTGACGGCCCCGGCATCGTAGTCAAAAAGCTGCCGCGCCGCCTCGATGGAGACGAAAACGTTCACCTCGTCGAAGTCGGCCAGGAGCGTTTCATACAGCCCCGTGACGCGGAACTGGCGCACGCGCGGTCGGCTGAACTGGGCGGCTTGCTCCTCGGCGGAGCGCGTCGAAAAGACGGTCATGGTGTCGCCGACCTGAGCGCCGAGCTGGCGGGCGAGCGTAGTGCCGATCACGATGCCGGAGAGCGCCGCCTCCGAGCCGGCGCGCAAATCGAACTGCCCGGCCTGCAGGCGATCTTCCAGAAACGGCGGCGGGCGCTCCACGCCCCAGACGCACCGCCTCAAACTGCCGGAGCCGCTCAGCCTTTCCGCGCGCGTGACGGAGCGGCGCGTCCCGGAAGCTCTCAACCTGAACGTGCGCCCCGAATCCCACAATTTTTTGCTCGATGGCGTCGCTAAAGCCGTGCACGATGGTGAGCGTGAGCAGAAGCGCCGCCACGCCGATCACGACGCCCCCGACGGCCACAAGCGAGATGAGACGCAAAAAGCCGCTTCCCTCCCCGCGCCCTCCGAGACCTTTGAGGTAGCGGAAGGAGACAAAACGTTTAAATGGAGAAAACAACCGCTTCGCTGATCTTGCCGACAAACAATTCCGCGCTAAACCTACGCAAGCGAAGCGTGTAAATAAAGTTGCGTCTGCGAGTTTGTGAATCGGTGAGAAGCTGTTTGGTAAGCAGAAAGAAAGCGAGCGTAGCAGAATTTTCGTGTGACAGACCACGACTTGCGAGACGCATAGCGGCGCTATGGGTCGACGGGGCGGGAGGATGGCACACGAAGGATGCACGCACAGCCCTTGATGATTTGCCAAACAGCTTCTGAGTCTATGAATCTACGAATCTACGAACTTGCGAGTTGGAGGAGCGCAGGCGCTCTGCGTTCCCAGCGCACTCTGCGGTAAGAAAATCGACGGCAGAAATAACCCTCCCAATCGAGCGCATCTGACAATCTGCACCCATCCCCCAACCATCCATGAACAATCAGATCACGCAAACGCCGCCGCCCGACAACGAACCCGTCCGCGATTACGCTCCGGGATCCGACGAGCGCCGGTCGCTCCAGCGGCGGCTCCGCGAACTCAAAGAGGACGCAATCGAGATTCCCGCCTTCATCGGCGGCGAGGCGCTGCGCACCGGCGACACGCGCGAGGTGGTGTGCCCGCACGAACACGATCACACGCTGGCTCGCGTTCACATGTGCGGCGAGGCAGAAGTCGAGCGCGCCATCGAGGCGGCGCGGGAGGCGCAGGAAAGCTGGCGCGAGATGCCGTGGAGCGAACGCGCCGCCGTCTTTCTGCGCGCCGCCGAGCTGCTGGCCGGACCGTGGCGCGACACGCTCAACGCCGCCTCTATGCTGGGACAGAGCAAGACGGCGCATCAGACGGAAATCGACGCGGCCTGCGAGCTGATCGACTTCCTGCGCTTCAACGTGCACTTTATGGAGCAGATCTATCAGAATCAGCCGCGCTCTTCGCCCGGCATCTGGAACCGGATGCAGTACCGCCCACTGGAAGGCTTCGTCCTGGCAATCACGCCGTTCAATTTTACCTCGATACAGGCGAACCTGCCGGCGGCCCCCGCCCTGCTGGGCAACGTGACGCTCTGGAAGCCCGCGACGACCTCCGTGTACTCGGCGTATTATTTCTACAAGCTGATGGAAGAGGCGGGCCTGCCGTCCGGCGTCATCAACATGCTGCCCGGCAAGGGCGCAGACGTGGGCGATCCGGCGCTGGCGTCGCCGCACCTGGCCGGATTGCACTTTACGGGATCGGAGAGCACATTTCAGCACCTCTGGCAAGCCATCGGCGACAACATCGACCGCTACCACAGTTTCCCGCGCATCGTCGGCGAGACCGGCGGCAAGGACTTCATCGTGGCGCACGCATCGGCGGACCCGGACGCCGTGGCGACCGCCATCACGCGCGGCAGCTTCGAATATCAGGGGCAAAAGTGCTCCGCCGCCTCGCGCATCTACGCGCCCGAATCGCTCTGGCCGGACATCAAGGACACGCTCACGAGTCAGCTCGGCGACCTGAAGATCGGATCGCCGGAGGAGTTTACCAACTTCATCAGCGCGGTAATCGACGACGACGCCTTCGAGAAAATCACCGGCTATATCGACACGGCGCGCGAGCAGGAAGACGCTGAGATCGTCTTCGGCGGCGACTACGACGACAGCACCGGTTACTTCATCGAGCCGACCGTAATCGAAGTGCAGGACCCGAAGGACCGCACGATGCGCGAGGAGATTTTCGGCCCTGTGGTGAGCATCTACGTCTACCCGGACGACGAGTACGCCGAGACGCTCGATCTTATCGACGAGACTTCGCCGTACGCGCTCACGGGCGGCGTCTTCGGACGCGACCGCGCGGCCACGCGGCAGGCGGTGGATGCCCTGGAGGACGCCGCCGGTAATTTTTATATCAACGACAAGCCGACGGGCGCGGTCGTCGGGCAGCAACCGTTCGGCGGGGCGCGGCGCTCCGGCACGAACGACAAGGCCGGCTCGATCCTGAACCTGCTGCGGTGGACGAACGCGCGGAGCATCAAGGAAAACTTGGACCCGCCCACGGACTACGAATACGCCTTCCACCAGCCGGACGTCGCGAGTCAGGCCAAGCAGGCGGGCGACGGGCGCGCGGAGGCCACCAGTGCAGCAAAAGCCACATCTTCCCAAGAATAACACAACTTGCAAACCTGCAACTTGCCAACCTGAGACCAGTCTCGTGCAGACGTTTCGCAGTGCGGCGCATCCCGATGGGCGGTCGGCGGCCCACATGCATGGCCGGGCGCTGGTCCGCCCGCTCGCCGCGTGCATGTTGCCGGTGATGATCGTGACGCTCGTGGCCGTGCTGGAGGGACGGCGCATTTTGCCCGCCCTGGCGGCCGCATCGGTGGGGGCGCTGCTCCTGTCGAGCGCGTGGGTGCACTTCCAGCTTCGGCGCACCCCGGCGGTGATTTACGTGACGGACGGGTACGCCGCCGTGCGATCCGTCTGGCACGTCCTTCAGGGCCAGCGTTCCGGTCTGAACTGGATGCCCGTGCTCGACGTGCGCGAGCGCTCCTCCGGCGTGCGCGCCACCATCGGATACGAGAGCTTTGCGCTCGACGAAGCGGACTGGCCCGATCACGGCCGCCTCATTGACGCGCTCGTGAACGCGCTGCATCACTCGTCCCGCTCCGTCGCTCCGGAAGAAGCGTGACCATCAAGAACCACTGGTCGTTTGCGCAGTAAACTGCAGTCCGCTATCATGGGACTTCTGCTCAATTTTTTCGGGTGAACCGCGCGCTAATTCTTGTGAGTGAACGTCGCACATCCGCTCAAACGCCGGAAGGCAATCCCAAACGGGCCGTTTCGCAGCAGCAAGAGCGCTGGTGGGATTATTGCCCAAACTGCGGGGCGCGCCTGCGCAACGAGCGGTGCAAACGCCAGTGCCCCGAATGCCGGTACTTTATGTCGTGCTCCGATTTTGATTGACGTTTGCATCCGCCCGCTGCACATCCCAATTCCGCAATCGCCAATCCAAAATCGAAATGCGCCCCGACTTCACCGCCATCGACTACGATCCGCAGCAGGGCGCGCCTGGCGATACGAGCGGCGATGAGGGCCCGGCGATCTCGATGACCTCGACCATCTCGGCTACGCCGCCGGGCTGCCCCCTTTCCTGCGCGGCCCCTACGCCTCTATGTACGGCTATCGGCCGTGGACCATCCGCCAGTACGCGGGCTTTTCGACCGCCGAGGAATCGAACGCCTTCTACCGCAAGGCGCTCGCCGCCGGGCAGAAGGGCCTGTCGGTCGCCTTCGACCTCGCTACGCACCGCGGCTACGACTCCGATCACGAGCGCGTCAGCGGCGACGTCGGCAAGGCGGGCGTCGCCGTCGATAGCGTAGAGGACGCCGCGATTCTCTTCGACGGCATCCCGCTCTCGGACGTAAGCGTGTCGATGACGATGAACGGTGCGGTGCTGCCGGTGATGGCGTTTTACATCGTCACCGCCGAGGAGCAAGGCGTGCCACCGGAAAAGCTGGCGGGCACCATCCAGAACGACATCCTGAAGGAGTTCATGGTGCGCAACACGTACATTTACCCGCCGGAGCCGTCGATGCGCATCGTCGGCGACATTTTTTCGTACTGCGCCGAGCACATGCCGCGCTTCAACGCGATCTCAGTGAGCGGATACCACATGCAGGAGGCCGGCGCGACGGCGGATCTGGAGCTGGCCTACACGCTCGCTGACGGGCTGGAATACCTGCGCACGGGCCTGGAGGCGGGCCTCAACATCGACGATTTTGCGCCGCGCGTGTCGTTCTTCTTCGCTGTCGGCATGGACCACTTTACGGAGATCGCCAAGCTGCGCGCCGCGCGCCTCTTGTGGGCAAAAATCGTGAAGCGCTTCGACCCGGAGAATCCGAAGTCGATGAGCCTGCGCACGCACTGCCAGACGTCGGGTTACTCGCTGACGGCGCAGGACCCGCATAACAACGTCGCGCGCACCTGTATCGAGGCGCTCGCGGCGGCGTTCGGCGGGACGCAGAGCCTGCACGCGAACGCCCTCGACGAGGCCATCGCGCTCCCGTCGGATCGGGCCGCGCGCATCGCCCGCAACACGCAGATTTACCTGCAAAACGAGACGGACGTCACGCGCGCCGTCGATCCGTGGGCCGGTTCGTATTACGTGGAGCACCTGACCGCACGGCTTGCGCGCCGCGCCTGGTCGCTCATCGGCGAGATCGAAGACGCCGGCGGCATGACCGAGGCGGTGCGCGAGGGCCTGCCGAAGCGCCGCATCGAGGAGGCCGCCGCCCGCCGCCAGGCCCGCATCGACACCGGGCAGGAGACGGTCGTCGGCGTCAACCGCTTCCGCCCCGACAACGACGACCCGCTCGACACGCTGGAAGTGGACACAGAATCGGTGCGCCGCCAACAGGTCGAACGGCTAAAACAACTCAAAGATAAACGCGACGACGCCGGCGTTCGGGCTTCGCTCGATGCGCTGCGCCGGTGCGCCGAGTCGGGCGACGGCAACCTGCTGGCGAGAGCGGTCGAAGCGGCCCGCGCTCGCGCCACGCTGGGCGAAATCTCCAGCGTGCTCGAAGAGGTATTCGGCCGGCACCGCACCTCGGACGCACCCGTTGCGGGCGTCTACGGGGCGGAGGCCGAGACGGATGAGCACTTCCGTGAGGCGCGGCGGCTCACGGACGAATTCGCCAAACGCGCTGGGCGTCGCCCGCGCCTCCTCGTCGCCAAGCTGGGCCAGGACGGGCACGACCGGGGCGCGCGCGTCATTGCCACGTCGTTCGCCGACCTGGGCTTCGACGTGGACGTGGGGCCGCTCTTTCAGACGCCCGCCGAGGTCGCGCGGCAGGCCACGGACAACGACGTGCACCTCGTGGGCGTCTCCAGCCTGGCGGGGGGGCACAAGACGCTCGTCCCGGAGGTGATCGAAGCACTCAGAAAGCGCGGGCGGCCCGACATGCACGTGATCGTCGGCGGCGTCATCCCGGAAAAAGACCACGAGTTTTTGTTCGAGCACGGCGTCACGGCGGTGTTCGGCCCCGGCACGCCGGTCGCCGAAGCCGCGCATCAGCTCTTGGAGGTGCTGCTGGCGGCGCGCAACGATGCGGCAGGCGATGCGTTAAAGCAATGATGCTCCCACTTGAGATGGCCGGTCTTGCCACGGCGACGCTGTCTTCTGCGGAAGAAATCCTGAACGGCGCGATATTGACCTCGAAGATGTCAAGCTCCTAAACCTAAGCGACGATAACTGACGAGTGCGCCATGCCCGCCACCGCTTCCCGTACCGAAGAAAACGGCCTGCGCCTCCGTCTGGAACCCGCCATCCAGATGACGGATGAGCAATTCTTTTTCTTCTGCCAGCAAAACCGCGACCTGCGCATCGAACGCACCGCTCACGGAGAGATCACCATCACGCCGCCCACCGGAGGAGGAACCAGCAATCGCAATTTGGAACTTGTCCGTCACCTCGGCAACTGGGCGAAAGAAGACGGAAGCGGCGCAGCCTTCGGCCCGGACGGCGGTTTCGTACTGCCAAACGGCGCAATCCGCGCCCCGGACGCTTCATGGGTTCGCCGCAAACGACTTGCTGACTTATCGCCGGAGGAAAAGGAGAAATTTCTCCCGCTCTGCCCCGACTTCGTCATCGAACTGCGCTCGCACACCGACTCGCTCGATGCGCTGAAGGCCAAGATGCAGGAATACCGCGACAACGGCGTGCGCCTCGGCTGGCTGATTGACCCGCAAAACCGCGACGCCTACGTCTACCGCGCCGACGCCGAACCGGAACGCCTGGACGATCCCGACGCGCTTCGCGGCGTAGCGCCCCTCGACAATCGCCATTCGAAACTCGCCACTCGACAATCGCCTATCGCCAGTCTTAATCCTGACCTGCCGGATCGCGGCGCGCCCGACCTCCCTCCCGTCGCCGACATTGCCGAGGGCGTCTGCCGGGGCGACCGCGCCCTGCTGAGCCGCACGCTCACGCTCACCGAGAGCACGCGACCCGACCATCGCCGCGTGGCGCGCGACGTGCTGGACCGCTGCCTGCCCGACGCGGGCGGTGCGGAGCGCATCGCCGTTACCGGCGTGCCGGGCGTGGGCAAGAGCACCTTCATCGAAGCGCTCGGCACGCGCCTCGTGAAAGACGGGGGGCGGCTCGCCGTGCTGACCATCGACCCCTCCAGCGAGCGTTCGGGCGGCGCCATCCTGGGCGACAAGACGCGCATGAGCGAACTGGCAGCGCACGACCGCGCGTTCGTGCGCCCTTCCCCCACCGGCGGCACGCTCGGCGGCGTGGCAGCGGCCACACGCGAGAGCATTCTTTTGTGCGAGGCCGCCGGCTTCGACACGGTGTTCGTCGAAACCGTGGGCGT
>PXTQ01000123.1 GCA_003022505.1 Bacteroidetes bacterium QS_8_64_10
GACTTCAAGTATCCAAAATCGCCCTGCGCTCCCACAAACACTGCGCTGTCGGATAGGGCGAGCGAACGCACAGTCGTGTTCGTGAGCGTGGGCGTGAGCCGCCAGGATTGACCGTCGTATTCCAGCACGCCGTCGTGATTGGCGACGTAGGTGACGCCTCGCTCATCCTGAACGACCTCCCAGTTCTGGTAATGCTGCTCGTAATCCTGCGTCGCGAAGTGCTTCAGCGAGAACGGCAAACCAATCTCGGCATACGAGCGTGCTTTTGCTTGCTCTTCCCCGAACTGCAAGCCCGTGGCGACGATCTCCTCGCCTGTTCCAACGTCCAGCGAGTTAGATTGGGCGAGCCCCTGCAACGGCCCCATCGCCGCAGCAAAAAACATTACGATGCTACACGCACGTGTCATTTTTACCCGTTGGCGGCTCGGATAACTATTGTCGTTTCAGACTTACCAGGTTGCCTTTTTCATGCTTCATAATACGGAAAAATAGGTTTACAACCGACCTCTTTTATTTAACTATTTCTTAAAAACACATACTTTCGAACACGGAAGTTGATTTTCAATTATTTTCCAATATTAGTTTCAACCTCATTAAAAACAATAAATTATAGTCAAATCATTTTTGGCTTTTCGATGCTTTCTTCCACTTACGCACATGCATCCATCCTGCCGTAAATGTAGACATAACTTATAGTTAGCTTGATCTTTTTTCCGCCTGTATTTCTATTAGTTCTCGCAAACGGGCAAAAAAACCGCAAGCATTGCTCCATCCTGCAAATGTTTTCGGGGATCTGTCCGTTCTTGCCGAACTTTTATTTTCCACCACAACCAGCCCCCTTACGCTATGAACACGCTCCGCACCACTCTTATCGCTTCGTTCTTCGCCGTCGTCCTCGTGCTGACCGGCTGCAGCGCCGGCACCCTCACCGGTCCGGACCAGCAACAGACCGCCGACGCTCCCGTCCAGACGGAAGCTCCTCAGGACGCCCCTGACGACTACAATGTCCCCGTCAACAGAGAAGAGGATAACGACAACACGAACGGCGACGGCGGCACGGACTCGCCCGACGGCTACAACCTCAGCGAAGATGACTGACGATCATGGCGCATCCCGCGCCTGACAAGGCAAACAACCCGGCCCGGCTGGTCGTATAGACCCGCCGGGCTTTTTTATTTCCGACGGTTCCGTCTATTGAGGCGAGCATGGACATCTAAACATTGGCCCGGCCCATGAAGAAGCGAGAGCAACCGCCATGAAACGTAGAGCCTCGGAGCAAGGCAAAGAGGAAAAGGGGAAGGTGAACGCTCGTCGCCCCTTTTCCCCCTTCGCCTTTCGCTTTGAGGCTTTGCCTGGCGGATAAACGCTCTGCGGGTTTCGGCTCTCACCGACTTTAGCTAACCGCTCACGCCTCAGTAAAGTGCCAGCACCGCTTCGCATCGCCACGGTGGTTGGAGCGCGCCCGCAGTTCATCAAAGCCGCCGCCGTGTCGCGCGTCTTCCGAGGCGAGGCTCGCATCCGAGAGACGCTGATCCATACGGGCCAGCATTACGACGACAACCTGTCGGTTTTCTTCTTCGACGAGCTGGACCTCGCGCCGCCGGATCATTACCTCGGCGTGGGATCGGGTACGCACGGCGCGCAGACGGGCCGCATGACCGAGCGCATCGAGCGCGTGCTTTTGGAGGCGGAGCCGGACCTCGTGCTCGTCTACGGCGACACGAACTCGACGCTGGCGGGCGGCGCAACCTGCGCGACGAAGGCATCGCCTCCGAACGGATCCACCGCGTGGGCGACGTCATGCAGGACGCCGCGCTTCACTTCGCCGAGAAAGCGGAACGGGCGAGCGACGTGCTGCATGAGCACAACCTGCATCCCGACGGGTACGTGCTGGCGACGGTGCACCGCGCCGAGAACACGAACGACGCGGACCGGCTGCGTGCCGTCTTCGAGGGCCTGGCGCGGGTGGCCGATGACACTGCGCCCGTGGTGCTGCCGCTTCACCCGCGCACGCGCCAAGCCGCACGGCGCGCCGGTTTGCTCGACGCCGCGCAGCGCCGCCTCCGCCTGATCGAACCGGTCGGCTACCTGGACATGATGCAATTGGAGCGCGCTGCCCGCCTCATCGCCACTGATTCCGGCGGCGTGCAGAAAGAGGCGTTCTTTCACCGCGTGCCCTGCGTCACGTTGCGCTCCGAAACCGAGTGGACCGAGCTGGTGGAGCTGGGATGGAACCGGGTCGTTCCACCCGAACGTGCAGAGAGCGTCGCCGAAGCGATCCGGCAGCGTCTCGGCACGCGCGGCGACCCAGACGCCCAGCCCTACGGCGACGGCGAGGCCGCCCACCGGATCCGCGACCGGCTTCTGGACCTGCACCGTCGAGATAGCTAACTCAAGTTGTATGGCATGTGACGAAGAAGCCGATGGACGGCAGACGGCGGACGCCGACCGCTGTTCTCTGGCCGTGGGGATCGTTTCGGGAATGAGACGCGGCGGGACGCCGTCCGCGGTCTGCGGTCATCAAGCAGTGGCTTTCGGAAGGCACAACTTGCGTTATACTACGGGCACACGACCTCTTCATCACACGTATCCGCCGCAGGTGAAACCTTGAGCCGGGCGAAGGCATCCAAGATGCCGTGTGAGACCCGCGATTCATTCCCCGCCCATGCAACGACTTCTCCCGATTCTTCTCCTTCTCGCGGCGGTGCTCCCGGCGCGCGCCCAGGATGCCAGCGTGCCTGCTGAGGGCGTGGCGTGGCAGCCGTTCGAACAAGCCGTCGACTCGGCGGAGGCCGACGACCGGTACATTATAATTGACATTTACGCGCCGTGGTGTGGATGGTGCAAAAAGATGCAGCGCACCGTCTACACTAAGGATTCCGTGCAGACCTACTTGAACGAGCATTTCGTTCCCACGCGCCTGGACGCCACGGCGAAAAAGTCGTCGGTCGAGTTTCGGGGCAAGACGTTTCCGGTTCCGCAACTGGCGCGCAAGCTGGGGCTGCGCGGCACGCCCACCACGGTTTTTCTGAAGCCGGACGGCTCCTACCTCGCGCGGCGTCCCGGCTTCGTGGAAACCGACGATTTTCTGACGATGCTGCGCTTTATCGGCTCCAACGCCCACGAAGAACAGTCCTTCAAGGAGTACGCCCAATCGAAGTAGATTGCGGATCGGAGGTCAGGAGCGGTCAAGACGCAACCAGCCGTCGATAGCTGACCGCAAATCGAAAATCCGCAATCGCAAATCCTCAATCGGTAGATGCGCGTTAGCTATTGCGCGGGCTACTACGTCCCGCTGCCGCCGGATCATCCTTTTCCGATGGCGAAGTTCCCGGCGCTGCATCAGCTACTGCTGGATGAAGATCTGCTTTGCGCCTCGGACGTGGTCGCGCCGCGTCCTTCCGACTGGGCCGATCTCCTCTCGGTGCACACGTCCGGCTATCTCTCGGATCTCGCGCGCGGAGCGCTCAGCCCGCAAGCGGAGCGGCGCATGGGGCTGCCCTGGTCTGCTCGCCTCGTGCGGCGCTCACGCCTCGCCGTGCAGGGCACCCTCAACGCCGCGCTCATGGCGCTCGAAGACGGCCTTGCGGCCAACCTCGCGGGCGGCACGCATCACGCTTTTCCTGATCACGGCGAGGGCTTCTGCGTGCTGAACGACGTGGCCGTCGCCATCCGCGTCCTGCGCCGCTCGCAATGGATCCGGCGCGTGCTCGTCATCGACCTGGACGTGCATCAGGGCAACGGCACCGCCGCCGTCTTCGCCGGCAACGACGAGGTGTTCACCTTCTCCGTGCACGGCGCGAGCAACTTCCCCTTCCGCAAGGAACAGTCCAGCCGCGACGTGGCGTTGCCGGACGCGACGAGCGACGACGCTTATCTCGACGCGCTGGCGGAGCACTTGCCCGCCGTCATCGACGAGGCCCGGCCCGATCTGATCTTTTACCTGGCCGGAATCGACGTGGCCGCAGGCGACCGGTTCGGGCGGCTGTCGCTCTCGCGGGAGGGCCTGCACGCCCGCGACCGGTTCGTCCTGGAGCGCCTCCGGGCGAGCGGCCTGCCGGCGGTGCTCCTGCTCTCCGGAGGCTACGCCGCCACGCCCGACGCCACCGCCGACCTGCACGCCGTCGCGCACCGCGAGGCGCATCGGGTGTTTGGATATTGAGCCGTGAGCAAGTCGGCCAGCGCCGAGCGCGCGCGTTAATACGGTTGTCTTTGTCCTCCACGACGGCTCGGCTCGCTGGGTTGCGGGCGCGTCGGCTGCTCTGGCTCATGCGGCGTGTTCGGCTCCGACGGCTGCGGGCGACTCGGCGGCTCGCTGGGCGCGGGCTGATCGGGCGTGCTCGGATTAGGCGTAGCAGGTTGAGGTGTAGGCATAGCAAGGCTTTCAGCTAACTGCAAGTACGTCTGCGTAGCGCCCAACTTGCCGCGCTCTGGGCGTGTTTGGCCTCGCCCCGACTTTTGCGAGAGGTTTACAGGGGCGAAGGTTTTTTTCAAGTCAGAAAGTGCGGTTGTGCACACGAAAAACGTACGACCCCTCGCCCTTCCATACCTACCCACACCAACGAAGCCTGCGGAGTTGGTATCAGCCGTCGCGCCGAGCGGTGACGACGCGCGGGCGTCCGGTGTGGTCGCGGGCGAGGCGCGCGTCGCGCAGGCCGCTCGCCTCGCAAAGCCGCACTATATCCGCACCGTAATCGGCGTGCACTTCGACCACCAGCGCGCCCCCGTTGCGGAGCAGGTCCTCCGCCTGCCGGCAGAGGACGCGATAGAACCGCAGCGGGTCGTCGCCCGCAAAGAGCGCTCCGGCGGGTTCGTACTCACGCACCGACGCCGGCAGCGCCTCCGCCTCGTCGTCGGCCACGTACGGCGGATTCGAGACGAGCACGTCGAGGCCGCCGGGCACGCGCTCGGTGAAATCCTCCGCCAGCACGTCCGCCCGAAAAAAAGCTACGTCCA
>PXTQ01000124.1 GCA_003022505.1 Bacteroidetes bacterium QS_8_64_10
AAGGCGCGGTTGTCAGCCAGCTCGTGGAAGTCGCGTACGATCACGACGCGCCGCTCGGCCATCGCGGGCAGGCCCGTGCACAGGTTGAGCACGCTCTGCGCGTCCGTCTCCGCGCCGTACACCTTGTCGAGGTTGAAGTCGCGCTCGCCCGGCGCCAGCGCCTCCTCGATCAGAAGCGCCTGCAACTCGTCAATCAGGAACGTCTCCTCACCGTACAGAAAATACAGCGGCTCGAAGTTCTGATGCTCAAACGCCGTCCGCAGCTGCTCGTACGAGAGGTCTTTTTTTGCCATTAGCTTTGCGTGTCGCGTTTTCCCGTCTTCTGCTTGCCTTAGCGCGCGTTGCGTGATGCGTGGTACGTGTTGCGTGAGGGAGCTTCGAGGAAATGTTCGGGGTGGCATCCTCACGCATCACGCAATACGCATTACGCTCGTTCAGGAAGGAGCAAGACGAATCGGACAGGCATCTTCGAGAAAGTTCGCTGGAGGCGTGCAAAACTAACGAGGCACATCATGACCCGCAGCGGAGAGTTCGCTTTCGTGGAGGCGGCGCGTCATGCGGCGAAGGCGGTCGTAGTCGCGGCGGGCCACGTCGCGCGTGATCGCGTACACGTCGCGGCGGTCGGGGTCGTCGCCGTCGCCGAAGACGGCCTCGCGCTTCCACATGCGGGGCGGCAGTTCTTGCAACATCCCGACGAAGGCTTTGCGCGCCTCCTGCACGCGCTCCATCAGATTCGTGATGTCGTGCGCGTTCCAGTCCGCGCCGTCGTCGCCTGCGGCCAGCAGCGCCTCCTCGTCCGGCGGGTCCAGGCGCGGCTCATCCTCGCTGGCGATGCGCTCGACCCAGCGCGGATAGACGGCCTCGTCGAGGCGTGCCAGGAGCGCAAACGTCTCCTTGATCGACCAGTCGTCGCCTGAGGGCGGGCGCTCGGTAAGCACAGCGTCGGGAACCTCCCCGATGATTTGCTCCAGCGCGTCGGCCTCGCGGGCGAGGTACGCCAGCTGGTCGAGGATGCTCGCGCGCGTCTCCTCGGAGTGCGGTGGCTGCGTGTCGTCGGTCATGAGGCGTTGTTGCTGTCAGGCGATTTCCACGACGTAGCGCGCTGCATCGCTACGATCTCCCGCGCACCTGTTTTCCCACGCTCAAATCACGGAGCTTCGGAGGCGCCGGGACCGGGCGAATCGTAGGACGACTCCGGCGGTCCCTCGCGCTTGCTGCCCCAGTCCATGTCGTCGGAGGGCGTCGCGGCCTCCTCGCGCGTGTGCGTCGTTTCCAGCTCGTCCATGCCCTCTTCTTTGAGCCACTGAAGGAAGTGCCGGTCCTTCAGACTGTGCAGGTTGTTATCTTTCTGAAACTCCCACTGCTCGCCGAACTGCGGATCGCGGTAGGATTTCAGGTAATTCAGGCGGTCGATGAGCTGCTCGGCAGGCTGAAGCAGGCGCTCGATGCCGAAGACCGCCTCGTCGCGGCTCTGAAACGTCAGGTCGTATTCCTTCGACATCACAATGGCCTCTTCGGGGCATACCTCCTCGCAGTAGCCGCAGTAGATGCACCGCAGCATGTTGATCTCGAACCACTGCGGCTCGCGCTCCTTCGGATCCGCCGGATCGTCGATCTCCTGCGACTGCATCGAGATCGCCATCGGCGGGCACGCCTTGGCGCACAGGTTGCACGAGACGCAGCGCGGGCTGCCTTCTTCTTCGACGAGCACGGGTCGCCCCCGGTAGCCGTCCGGCGGATACCACTGCTCCTCCGGGTACTGCTGCGTGTACTCCGGCTCGTTGGCGAATTTGTTGAAGGAGTAGCCGAGACCTTTGAAGATTTCCGGGAGGTAGAGGCTTTCCCAGAAGTTCAGCTCGCGCTCGCCTTCTTGGGCCGTATTGACGGGAGTGCCTGCCATAGATAAACCTGCGTGTGTGATCGGATGAGCGAGTGCAACGCCCCTCGAAGTCGCCACTCAACATAAACCAAACAACGGTCAATTGCACATCGGCGCGCGGTCAAAGTTCGCCGGGGAAGCGCTATTTTCGGTATCTTTTGAAAGCACCTGCGCATCGAACGATTGCAAAGGCGGCGCGTTCTCTTTCCGATTCTGACGTATCAAAACGGTCTGTACGCAACCGCTGGCCGCAACGACGCCACTGCAAGAACAAACGAACGTAAAACGTAGATGAACGGTACCCTTACGCATTACGTTTTACGCATCGCGCTGGTATGATGAAGGCGTCAGCATGTGCGGGCAGTCTCAACGTTCACCCAACCCACCAACGCTCATGGCTACTTTCAGTGTCATTGTCTTTCCCGGCTCCAACTGCGATCACGACGCGTACCATGCGGCCAAGCACGTAATGGATCAGGAGGCGCGCTTCATCTGGCACAAAGAAGAAAGGCTGGGCGAGGGCGTGGACGTGGTGATCGTGCCGGGCGGCTTTTCGTACGGCGATCACCTGCGGGCGGGTGCGATAGCGCAGTTCTCCCCGATCATGAAAGACGTGATCCGCTTCGCCGAAGAGGGCGGTCTCGTCCTGGGCATCTGCAACGGGTTTCAAGTGCTGTGCGAATGCGGCCTGCTGCCGGGGGCGCTGGCGCGCAACGAGCGGCTGCGCTTCGTCTGCAAGGAGACGCCGCTCCGCACCGAGCGCACGGACACGCCGTTCACCAATGCGCTTGCGCCGGGACGGGTCATCCGCGTGCCAGTGGCCCACGGCGAGGGCAAGTACTACGCCGACGAGGAGACGCTGGATCGCCTCGAAGCCAACGATCAGGTGCTCTTTCGCTACACCGACGCCGACGGCAACGCAACGCCCGAAGCCAATCCGAACGGCTCGGCGCGGGGCATCGCCGGCATCGTGAGCGAAGCGGGGAACGTCTGCGGCCTGATGCCGCACCCGGAGCGCTGTGCGGAGACGCTCATCGGCAGCGGCGACGGCGCGCTCGTCTTCGAGTCGGTGCTGAACCACCTGGGCGAGCGCTCGCCCGTAGCGGCGTAGTTTTTACCACAGAGCGCGCTGAGGGCGCGGAGAATAGAGAGTTGAGAATAGAGAATCGAGGATAGCGGGAACCTGTACGCTTGAGACCCCCTCCTCTATTCTCTATTTTCGACCTACCGCAACCCGGTCTCTGCGGTAAGTCACTAAAACGACCAAACCCCTCAAACTTGAATGGAATCCGCGCCCATCACGCTACTCTTGCTCGCCGCGAACGCGCTCGTCAGCGGCTACGCGTTCTTCATGGACCCGTCGCTGATGGAGCGCTTCTCGTTTCGCCCGCGCCGGGTGCTCGAGCACGAAGAGTACTACCGGTTCATCAGCGGCGGCTTCGTGCACGCGGGCATCGCGCACCTCGCGTTCAACATGATCACGCTCTACTTCTTCGGGCCGAACCTGGAGAGCTTGCTGGGTCCGCTTCGCTTTCTGGGCGTGTACTTCGGGGCGGAGCTGGCGGCGCACGCGGTGACGCTCTACATGCACCGCAACGATCCGCATTACGCGGCGGTCGGGGCGAGCGGGGCGATCAGCGGCGTGCTCTTCGGCTTCTGCCTATTTTACCCGTTCAGTAAGATTTATCTTTTCTTCGTGCCCATCGGTATCCCGGCCCTCGTTTTCGCGCCGGGCTACGTGCTGATCTCGATCTACGCCATGCGCGAGGGCGGACGGCAGAGCACGCGCGGTGGTCGCGGAGGCGGCGGGGGGATTGCGCACGAGGCGCACGTGGGCGGCGCCATTGGCGGGCTGCTGCTGACGATTCTGCTGGAACCGCGCGCGATTCCGCTCTTCTTGCAGCAGCTTGGACTGTGATACGCGGGTTCAACTCAAAATGTCGTCAGGGTTTACTATGGGATACGGAGCGACGCAGCGCGCTTCGTCGCTACCCTGAAATTCCAGACCGGTATTCTGACATCAACATTGGGATTCGGGACGACTGCCCCCCATCTCTCAGTTGCTTACCGGCTGCGCGGGCACGCCGGTCGTGTCCGCCGCTGGGGGCGACGGAGACGCCGCCGCCGTCGCTGAAGTATCGCTGCCCTGGGTCTCTTGCAGCACGCTGCCCAGGCGGTCGAAGCGCTCGCCGAACTGCGCGAAGTTGCCCTGCTGAAGCGCCTCACGGGCCTCTTGCAGGAGACGCCGCGCCTCGCCGAGTTCGGGTGCGGGCCGCCGCACCACGGTGGGTTGCCCCGCCTGCGCTCCCGTCGTATCGCTTCCGGCGGCAGCAATAGCCGGTTGCTTTTTTCGGCCTCCGAAGCCGCCACCGAAGATGGCCTGCAGCGCCTCGTTGAGCGTGGGCCGCATCGCCACCCGCTCCCCGTACGTTACGATCACGCGCTTGAGCTGCGGGATCTGCGCTCCCTCCGCAATCAGGAAGACCGGCTCCACGTACAGAAACGAGTCCTCAATGGGCACCACGATCAGGTTGCCGCGCACTGCCCGCGAGCCTTCCTGGCTCCAGAGCGTAAGCTGGCGCGAAATGTCGGTGTCCTGGTCGATCTTGGCCTCGATCTGCGCCGGCCCGTAGATCAGCTTCTCTTTGGGCAACTCGTACGTGATCAGCTCCCCGTAGTTGGGCGGATCGCTTTTGGCCGCAATCCAGCCGATCATGTTGTCACGGTTGTTGGGGGTCACCGGCGTCATCAACATAAACTGAAGTTGATCGCTGTCCGGCAGGTGCGTCAGAATGTAATACGGCTCCATCTGCTGGGTATTGCCCTGGTACGTCTCGTTCGGCTTCGTCCACAGGTCCTCGTTGTTGTAAAACACCTTCGGGTTCGTCATGTGGTAGCGGTTGTACTTCGCCACCTGCACGTCGAAAAGATCCTGCGGATAACGCAGGTGCTTGCGCACGTCCTCGTTCATCGCGCTGATGGGCTGAAAGAGATCCGGGAAGGCCGACCGGTACGTTTGCAGCACCGGATCGTCCTCGTCCATCACGTAAAACGACACGTCGCCGTTGTAAGCGTCCACGACCACCTTCACCGAGTTGCGAATGTAATTGTAGCCGCGCCGGAAGCGCTCCTGCACCGGTTCGGAGTACGGAAACGTGCTGGCTGTCGTGTAGGCGTCCTGAATCCAGACCATCCGCCCGCCGGCGAGCGCGAGGTACGGGTCGCGGTCGAGCTTCAAGAACGGCGCGATCTTGTTGATGCGGTTCTGAATGCGGTTGTTGAACTGGATGCGCGTGTTATCTTTAATGTATTCGGAAAGCAGGACGTTGGCGTCTCCGGTGAACCACGTAAAGAGCGCCTGCCGCCAGAACGAGCCAATGCGCACGCCCCCGTGCCCGTCGTAGGTGACGTACACGTTGTCGTCGCCCTGCGGGTAGTCCAGTTCCGGCGCGTTGCTCGCCACGATGCGGTAGGTGGGCGTCTTCTCGCCGTAGTAGACAGCGGGCTGCTCGACGTTGAGGCCGGAGGGCGTGACGGGCGGGATGTCGCGGATGAGCAGATCCGGCGTGCCGCTCTGCCCCTCGCGGGCAACGGGGTTCATCGTGAGGCCGTAGCCGTGCGTGTACTGCAGGTGCCGGTTGAACCACGTGTCGGAGCCTTCGGGGAGGCGCCCGGCCAATTCGCGCGCGGAGAGCATCACCTGTCGGTACTCGCCGTTCACCATGTAGCGGCCCACGTCCACGTTATAAAATTGATAATAGAGCCGAATCTCCTGAATCTGGCGGTAGGTATCGATGAGCAGGCGCGGGTCCCACAGCCGGATGTTGCGGAGCGTCTCCTTTTCGTTTTGCACCTCGTCGAGCGTGAGATCCGGCTCGGCGGGATAGGGGTTCGACTGCACCTTTTCCAGATTGTAAGCCTCGCGCGTCATCTGGACGTTGTTTTTCAGGTAAGGCCGCTCCAGAGCGAGTTCGTTCGGCTCCACGGTGATCTGCTGCACGAGGCCGGGGACGAACTGGCTGGCGACGATCAGGATCAGGTACAGCGCCACGCCGGCGGCCAGGAGGCGCGGGCGCGTTCCGCGCAAATTGATAAGCACCAGCCCGATCAAGAGCAGCGTCAGCGCAAAGAGCGCCCACAGGAGCGGCACCTGCACGTTCACGTCCACATAGCTGGCCCCGTGCACGACGCCGCCCTCCGTGTACAGGAGATCGTAGCGCCCCAGCACGTAGCTCCAGGCCCACGCCGCCAGGAGCAGCACCAGGTTGACGGCCAGATGGCGCACGACGCGCGCGGGCAGGTGCAGGCTGCCTCGGCTTATCTGAAGCTGTCCCAGCAGCACGTAGGCGGCGGCCACCAGCAGCAGACCCAGAAAGAAAAGGCCCACCAGGCTGCCCTGCACGGTCTCCACGACAGGAAGCTCCAGCAGGTAGAACGACAGATCGTTGCCGAAGACGGGATCCGTGCTGCCGTACGGCACAGCGTACCACCAGCGCAGCACGTCCTCCCACTGCGCCGCGAGCGTACTGGCAAACATCAGCCCGAAGAATGCCGACACCGCGCCCGCGATCAACTTGTAGCCGCGCACCGACGGCAGCTTGGTGGCAAGCTCGCCCTCGCTCGTCTGCCAGCGCACCCGGCCTTCTTCGAGCGCGTAGCGTACCGGATCGTGCCGCAGGACCATCCACAGGTTGACGCCCAGGTAGCCGGCCACCACCAGAAAGCCGAACCCAAACAACCCGGCCCGGATGCCCAGCGTCGTCCAGAACACCGAGGCGTAGCCGAGCGCCTGCATCCAGAGCAAATCCACCAGCGACGACGGCAGCGCGAAGAAAAGCACGACTGCGGCGACGAGAAGCGCGATGATCCAGCCGCGCCGGGAGCGGAGACGAGACAAAAAGGCCATGTTTGAGAGTCAGAGAGTCGGAAAAGCGGAGAAAGACGCCTGACAGCGTTCTCGTTTCCACACGTTCGTTACAGGTTGGCGCTGTCTTACGAGTCGAACGGGCTGTGGGTTTTGCGGATTAGCGGCAAAGAAGGTCGAAGGTCACAGGTCGGAAGGTCAGCAGGTCACAGGTCGCACGTCCTTCAGAAATTGAACCTTCCGACTTTCGACCTTTCGACCGATAAGCAAAAACAAGCCGGGTCGCTTCACGTAGCAGAAAGCCATCATGGAGGCCGACGTATCTTCCTTGCAGACAGCGCAACGCCTGCATCCGGCGACACTGCTTCAGCACGTGGTAAGCAGCCTGCCTGCGCTCGCGGTGCTGCTCTTTTTTCAGTCGGCGGGCACCGAGGCGTGGATCTCCATCGGCACGGCGGTGGCCTACGGACTGGTGGCGCTGCCGCTCATCGTGCTGCGCTACCTGCGCTTCCGCTACCGCGTCGAGCCGCAAGAGATCGTCATCGAGCGCGGCGTCTTCAACAAACGGCATCGCAGCATCCCCATCGAGCGCATCCAGAACATCGCCATCGAGCAACCGCTCCTGGCGCGCATGGTGGGCGTGGCGAAGGTGACGCTGGAGACCGCCGGCAGCACCTCTACCGAGGGTACGCTGGAGTACGTCTCCCTGCAGACGGCGCACGCCTTGCGGCAGGTGGTGCGCTCCTACCAGCGCGAGCAAGACGAAGAAGCGACAGCTTCAGAAGAAGAGAACGCGCGCGGCGAGTTGTTGCACGCCATGCAGACGGGGCGGCTTGCGCTCTCCGGTCTGTTTCGATTCTCGCTGCTGTATGTTGCTGTCATTTTTTCGGTGCTTCAGTACGTGGAGCCGGAACGCATCACGAACTGGTTCCGGCGCGGCGCGTTGCACCCGCTCGTCGAGACGGCCACAGCCTCCCCCGTGCTGGCGGTGCTCACCACAGTGGTGCTGGCCGTGCTCATCGGCTGGGTGACGGGCCTCGCCATGAACGTCAACCGCTTCTTTGACTTTCGGCTCTGGCTGGACGACGACAAGCTGCACAAGCGTCATGGCCTGCTCACGACGCGCGAGCGCACGGTCCCGCTCGGTAAGGTGCAGGCGCTCCTGGTGCGCTCCAATCCGCTCATGCGCTTCTTCGGGTGGTACCGGCTGGAGGTGCAGACGATGGGCATCGACGTGCAGGAGCAGGGTCATCAGGTGATCGCGCCGCTCGTGAACTGGGGGGAGGCGCAGGCGCTCGCCGATCACGTCTACGCCCTGGACGCCCCCGCTCCGATGGAGCGCGTCTCGTCGCTCACGATTCGGCGCACCTTTGCGCGGTACAGCGCTGCGCTGGGGCTGGTTGGAGTCGTCCTCTGGTACTTCGCCGGGATGCAGGCGCTCTGGCTGCTGGCGGCCCTGCCGCTCGCAGGCGGACTGGCCTACCTGCAATACCGCTACCACGGCTACGCGCTGCACGGCGATATGCTGTACGTTCGGCGCGGCTTCTTCCGGCAGCACCTGTGGGCCGTGCCCGTCGAGCGACCTGGAGGCTGACACGGCGGAGCGGTTCGCGGAGCGACTCTACGCGCGGTTTCAGCGTCAGGCTGCACTCCCCACCGTCCTTTGAAAAGACAGTGCGTTTCCGGGCGGGTGTGTTGCGAACATCGAGACCCGACACCTACGTTACACTTCCTCTAAATGGATGATTTTCAGGCACTCGCTATGGAAGTATCCTCTCCCGATTCCACTTCTTCGATGCAAAGCGACAACCGTACGGACCGCGAAGACCGCGCCGAAGAGACGCTGTGGACCGTGCTGGGCAGGCTGTACCGCTGGAAGTGGTTCATTGCGGGTGTCACGGCCGCCGTGGCCGTAGCCGCCGTCGTCATCAGCCTGATGCTGCCGGACTACTACCGCGCCTCCACGCGCGTGTTGCCGCCCGCCAACACCGGCGGGACCAGTATGTTGGGTTCACTCTCCGAAAGTTTGCCCAGCTCGGCGCAGTCGCTTTTGGGCGGCGAGACGGGAGAATACACGCGCCTGCTCGCCCTGCTGGACAGCCGCTCGATGTACGAGAGCGTTGTCGAGCGCTTTAATCTGGTGAAAGTCTACGAAACGGATGATAGTACGACCCCTCTGGCAGATGCTGCCGAGACGCTCGCTGACAACGCCTCGTTTATGGTAGATGAGGAGTACAACTACATGTCAGTAAAAGTAATGGACCGGGATCCGCAGCGAGCCGCCAAGATGGCGAACTTCTTCGTAGAGCGGCTGAATGAGATGAACGCGCGGCTTGCCTCGGAGAACGCGGGCAACTACCGGCGTTTCGTGGAGCAGCGCTACCGCGAGACCGAGGCGCGATTCGACTCCGTCATGAATGCCACGACAGCCTTCCAGGAGAAGTACGGCGTGATGAACCTGGAAGAACAGGCGTCCGCGTTTTTCGACAAGGCGGCGCAGCTCCGCTTCCGGGCGATTCAGGCGGAGATCAAATACGAACAGCTTCGCTCCAAGTACGGCTCCGGCAACAGCCGCGTGCAGGCCGCCCGTCAGACCATGCAGACGGCCAACAACAAATACGAGCAGGCCATGGAGGGTCAGGAAAGAATGATGCCGGTGGCTCAGGAAGAATTGCCGGCAGCGGCGCGCCAGTATGCCGAACTCGAAAAAGAGCGCCGCATCCTGAAGAAGACTCTGGAATACATGCGTCCGCTCTTGGGGCAAGCTCGCTTCGACGAGCAGCGGCAGCGCCAGGCCGTGCAGGTCGTTGATAAGGCTACCCCGCCCACGCAAGACGCGTGGCCGCCGCGCGCCATCATCTGCATCATGTCGACGCTTTCGGCCTTCATGCTGGCCGTGCTGTTCGTGCTCGTCTACGAGTGGTGGCGAGGTCATCACGGGTACTTCGCGCGGCGGCTTCAGGCGGCGGTGCGACGAGAGGATGAAAGGACGAGTGGATGAAAGGAGGAGGGAAACGCCCAGACGCGCAACCCACCAACACGAAGCGCCCAAACGCGCAATCCGCAAACGCAGTGAACGGCAATCCCTTCACGTTTAAACTGACTCCCGCCGCGTTCTGGCGCTGGGGCCGCGTGGCGCTCGCCGGCGCGCTGGTGTTCATGTTGGCGCTGGTGCTCATGCTGGCGTGGAAGGCACCGATGGGACTGCTGGCGGTGCCGGTGTTGTTGCTGGCGGGCGTAGCGGTGTGGTGGCTGGTGCAACGCCCGCTCGTGCATCTGTGCGTGGTGCTGGGGGGAGGTGTTGCGTTCTTTGTCCAATCGAGCGGGGTGAGCGCACTTGAAGTGCTGTATGTCCTTTATCTGCTCGGCTACCTGGTGGGGTGGTTTGCCTACCACGGCCTGATCAGCGAAAAACGCATTCTTCGCACTCCCGCCGACAAAGCGCTCGTGCTTTTCACTGCGTACGCCACGTTCACGCTGGGATTCAGCGTTCTCTACGGAGCTGACCCGGCATCGGCGATTCGCGTGTGGCTGCCGGTAACCATATGGGGAATGTACTTTCCCATCAAAAAAGCGTGCCGACTCGACGGGACGAAGGCGATGAAAGCGCTTCTCGCCACTTTTGCGCTGCTAGCGTTCGTGGTAGCCGTGCGCAACTTTCACATGTACTACAAGGGGCTGCAAAATGCTGAAATTATGGGAGAGATTATCATGGGCCGGGCGAAAACGAACGAACGCGCCCTGACGCTGGGCACGCTGGGCAGCCTGGTTTATCTCCTGCATGCTCGCAGAGTCGTAAGCGGGATTTTGTTCGGGGCTATGTTCGCGTTCTTTGTCGCGGGGGTAGTTGTCACCCGGTCGCGCAGCATCTGGCTGGCCGCGTTACTGGGCATGGCTGTTGTCTTCGTGCTGGTAAACAGAAGAATGAAAGCAAGGATGCTCTTAGCAGTCGTGGGAGGAAGCATTGTCGTACTTGTGGCGGGGGAGGTGGCGCTGGATAATTTTTTCGGTCTCGTTTTCGATAAGATAACCAGCCGTTTTCTCGGCATAGGAGAAGCGCTTACGTCCGACCTCTCTATGATTAACCGCTTTTACGAGTGGCAGTCCGTCTGGGAGTACATCAAGGTCAATCCCTTACTGGGATATGGACCCGGCGTGGAGTTCGAACACTTTAATCTCATTCTCAACGCGACGCAGGTCAAAACGCAGATCCACAACGGCTACCTTCAGATGTGGTACCAGTATGGGCTTGTGGGTCTGGGGCTTTTGCTTTTTACTTTCGTATATAACTTTCGGCAAGGCCTCCGGCTGCTGAGGCAAACCGCGACCGCCCGGACGACGCGGCTGGTGAGTCTGTTCGGAGCGGCCTCGCTTCTCGCTCTTGCCCTCGCTTCCACCACCGAGAGCATGCGTTACGACGACACTATCGTCGAGTTGTGCTTTCCGCTGGCGCTTCTGGCCGGGGCGTGGCAGCATCACTACCATCGGCCTGGTTGATTGATTGGAGCAATTCTTGAAGCAGCAAGCGAAAAGAGCCATTGCGTCGTTGACTGACTATCGCGACGTCTGGCGCAACGTTACGTGGCTGAGCGGGGTGAGCCTCGCCGTCAAGCCGTTCTGGTTTGCCTTCATCACCGTGGCCTGTGTGCGCGTGCTGGGTAAGGAAGGCTACGGGATGCTGGAAACTGCGCTCTCGCTCACGGCCATGACATTTTCGGTGACGGGCTTCGGGGTTGGCAGCTATACGGTACGTGAAGTCGCGGATGATCACAGCCGCTCCGCTCAGTTTTTTACGAACTTCGCAGCACTACGACTGGGCCTGACTGTCGTTGCCCTCGGCGCTGCTGTACTGACAGCGTACGTGCTGGGATATACCCCTGTGCTGTTCGCAACCGTCCTTGCCGCGTGCGGGTATCAAGCTGCGCATAGTTTCATGCAGTACGCCCGTAAGTACTTTCGCGCCTTCGAAGTACTGAAATATGAGGCTGTCTCCGTAGCAGTCGAAAAGGGACTGGTGATTGCCGGCGGCAGTGTTACGCTTCTCGCCACGCAAGCCCCGCACTGGACGCTCGTAGGCATGACTACCGGCATGGTAGCCGTCGCAGGCGGCACGGTGCTCTGGGTGGTGCGTCATCTCGCGCCCGTGCGACGTGATCTGCTGGACGCCTCCTTCATAAAACACTCCCTCTGGAAAGTCGCACCGTTCGGGCTGGCCGGTCTCTTCGGGGTACTCTTCTTCCGCATTGATACGGTGATGGTGCAAGCCCTGTTGGGCGATGCGGCCGCTGGACAGTATGGGTTGGCTTTTCGCATCGTAGCGGCGCTCAACATGCTGCCGCTCATCGTAGCGCGCGCAGCCGCTTTTCCGCGCCTCTCCTCATTGTACGGACAGGGAGAAATTGCAGATTTCCGACGCCTCGTGCGCTTTTCCGCGTGGGGACTGACGGGGGCCAGTCTGTTCATTACGGTTGGCATTACACTCACCGCCCCATTTATTATTGATCTCATGACGTCCGATCCCGGCTACGGACCGGCTAAGTCTGCCTTACGTATTTTGTGCTGGGTGTTCGCGCTCACCTGCGTGCGTAACATGCTCTACGTGGCGCTTCTGTCGATGAATGAGCAGCGTTTCGTAGCCGGTATTCTCGGCGGTGCTGTACTCTTTAACGTGGGGCTTAACGCTGTGCTTATACCAACGGTAGGTATCCTCGGAGCGGTGGCAGCTACTATCGCTTCGGAGGCCACGCTGCTCGGTGTCTATGCCGTACGCTATCGCCAACGTGTGAACGCAGTAGGCGGCTGACAGGCGATCCACTCGCTGAGAAGAACGCGCGTACGTTCGCTTTTTTAGACGTCATACCTCTTTTTTTAATGAACACCCGTACCAAACATCTCATTCGTCAGGTTATCGATCTTTTGCCGGAAAGAGTGCGGCGTCGCATGCAATGGACGGGTGAAATCGTCGGGGCAGACGGATCTTCTTTTTATCAACGCCCGGTCGAGGTTTGCCCTCAGGCTGTTCTACGACCACGCAGATTGGTGCGACCAGCACGGTTTAGATCATGAGAAAGACATGTTGACCGGAGAGACCTGGAAGCCGATTGATCAATGAGAAGTAAACCTACAAAACCGTGCTATGCGCATCCTCACCATCACCAAAGACTTAGCGTCGGGCGGCCAACAACGCACGGCGCAAAACTTCGTGCTGGGCTATCAGGAGCGCGGGCACGAGAACGCCGTCTTTAGCGTGCTGGCGGGCGGGCCTCGGGCAGAGGTGCTTCGAGAGGCCGGCGTGCCGATCTTTACGGGGAGCAACACACCGGAAGACAGAGAGGCAACCGCCCGGCAGGCTGCCCACTGGCAGCCCGATGTGATTCACCTGCACAGCAAAGGCGCGATGATGCCTGCTATGGCACAGGCATTGCAGGCGCTTCAGTCGGCGCTGCCCGAACCTCGTCCCGTCATCGAGTCCAACTCCTTCGGGCGGCCCGATTACCAGCACGAGTGTCGGCTCGTAGACGTGCACATGCTCAAGTCACGCTGGATGCTCTGGAAGTGGCGCAAGTGGACGCAACACCTTCAGCCGCGTCCTATCGGCACAGTAATTCCGAACACGGTCGATACGGATAGCTTCTACCCTGCGCCGCAAGAAGAGCAGCGTGCCTTCCGCAACGAGCACGACGTGCCGCCGGAGGCTTTCGTCTTCGGATGCGTGGCGCGGCCCTCCGACCTCAAGTGGCCGCCTATCTTGTTTCAGGCTTTTGCGCGGGTAGCCGCCGAGCGACCAGACGTTTACTTGATGGCCGCCGGCCTGACGAGCCGCGCTCGTGACCGCGTGGGCAAGATGAAGCCGCAAGCTCGCAGGCGCATCGTGGAGCTACCGTTTATGGAGAGCGACAAGGTGCTACGCACTTGCTACAGCTCGATGGACGTCTTTCTGCACGCCTGCACGGCTGGTGAAAGCTTTGGGATGATTTTCGTAGAGTCAATGGCGTGCAAGACTCCAATCATCACGCTCAACACACCGGCCAAAAATAACAGTCAGTTGGAAGTGGTTGGGCACGAGCGAGGCGGTCTTATTGCCAATGACCGTCGGAGCATGATCGAGGCCATGCAGCGCCTGATGGACGATGCCCCCTTAAGGCGGCAGCTCGCCGAGGACGGAGCAGAGCACGTGCGCAGCACCTACACGCTGGAGCAAGTGATGCCGCGCTTGCTCCACCTTGCGAAGATCGCTGACCGGGCCGACACGCGGGAGGACCTCGAAGAGGCGCTGCTTGAAAATACGGCGTTCCCGACCGAAGTTTCTGACAAGGATGTCAACCACCTTCTTGCCAACACGCTGGGCCGGGTTTCTCTCACGCAGCGTGCGCTCATGCGGCTGGTGCACAGGCCGCGGCTGTACCGATTGTGGCACCGACTACGCTTTGGCTATTGAAAAACTCATCGCACCTGTCTTATGGCACTGCCCATCATCTTCATCCATCAAGGCTATAACTGGTATCTCAATTTCTCGCTTCGACAAGCACAGGCCTCAAATCCAGAAGCGGACATTATCCTGATCGGCGATCACACGAACGATAAGTTTGATTTTGTGCGCCACGTCGACATGGCCG
This sequence comes from Bacteroidetes bacterium QS_8_64_10, assembly GCA_003022505.1. GTDB lineage: Bacteria > Bacteroidota > Rhodothermia > Rhodothermales > Salinibacteraceae > PXTQ01. The sequence goes on from PXTQ01000124.1 coordinate 14,360, forward strand.
ACTATGACGACGAAGCCAAAGACTTTGCTGATGTATATGAGCACCTTACCACCAACCGATACAGACGCGCGCTTGTCTGGTCGCAGCGATGGTTTATCATGAAAGCCGTTTTGGAACAGTTCGGTATCGAAAAAGCGTTTGTAGCCGATTCGGATGTTTTGATCTACTCCGAACTGGCCCAGATTGAAGATAGCTGGTTTAAAAAATGCTCGCTGGGGCTTGTCATCCCGGAGCATCAGGAAAACTATCGTTGGAACGCCTCCCCTGAAGTTTCCTACTGGACCCAAGAGAGCTTGTCGAATTTCTGCACGTTCCTTATGAACTCGTACACACGTCCAGAGTTGAAGGCAAAGTACAAAGAAAAGTGGCGGTACCATCAAGAAAGCGGTAAGCCGGGTGGCGTCTGCGATATGACTTCGCTCTATTTGTTTGCCCAGGATCAGTTTCCCGAACCGGTGGCGAACCTAACGGAGGTGCGCGAAGGCGCCACTTTCGATTGCCGCATCAACCGCGCGGAAAACCGATTTAAGAACGAGTATCAGATGCAGGGCAACGAAAAGAAGATTGACTGGAAGGGTGGCGCGCCGTACGGCCAAAATGTTCGCCTCGGACAAAAAGTGCGTTTTCATACCTTGCACTTTCAGGGCCACGCCAAACATCTCATGCCCAGCTTTTACCGGGGGCCGGCCTTCGCAGGCATGAAACGCGCGCACCTGTGGCTGCGAGCGAAAGCAGGCGCTAAAAATATACTCTCCGGCGCTCGACGCGCTGTATGGAACGTCTTCCGGAGATGACCCATGACGACGCAAAAGCACGTTCGGGCTACAAAGCTACTGGTGCTCGCGGGTATTGTACTCAGCTGCGCCAGCTTTCCAATGGAGCACCTCGGCTTTGATCAGCCCTACCCGTTTTTCCACTGGCACCTCTTTGCCGAGCCAGCGGGCTGGGACGGCGCGCGCATATATCGCCTTTACTGGCAAGATCAGGCCGGCGCGTGGCACCGCCGCTCGCCAGCGGCACGCCCCAACTACACGAAGAAAGACCAATCTTACCTGCTCAAGTCGCTGGTAAAGGCAACCACACGAGACACGCCTCACACGGAGCGCGAACGACATCGTCTGCGCACCTTCGCCCGCGAAATCGTGCCGCGCGCCCAGGCTTACCGGGTCGTAGCCGAAACCTTTCAGCCGCTCATGCTCCTCCAAGACACCATGCGTTATGATACGACGACTGTGGTCCACCTTGAATAGCAAACGGCTTGCGGCCCTGCTGCGCGGCGAGCCAGCGGATGAGCGCGTGCGCCGCAGCGCAACGGGATGCCGCAACCGAAACCTGCGCGTCGCCTGGTCGGGCTACGTTGCCGACCGGGGACTGCTCGTGCTTACAGTGCTGTGGCTCGGATGGCGTCTCAAGCGACATGCCATGATTGCCGCACGCCCGGACGTGCTCTACGAACCTGGCGTGGGGCTGGCGCGTCTCGTCTTTCCGTCTTTCCCGTCCGCTCCCGTCTACTACGGGCTGTTCGCGCTAACTGCCGTGGCGCTTCTCGTCTGTTTTCTGCGCCCTCGTCTCGTGGCCGCTCGCGCCGTGCTGGCCGTCGGCGTTGTACTGATTATTCTGCCGGAATTCGGCTACGGGAAGGTCGAGCACATTAATCACTTATTTCTGGCGGCCCACGTCTACGCCGTCTTCTTGCCGGTGCGTCGTCCCGCTCGCAGCAACAGCGACCTCGCAGCGCAAGCCGAGGCTACGCACTGGTACCAGGCGGGCCTGCTGTTTATCTACACCATGGCGGGGTTGTGGAAGTTCTTCGATCTGACGATCCGCTACGCCGTCAAAGGCGGCATGACGTGGCTGAATCCTGATGCGATGGTCATCACATCCATAACGAGCCTGCGCGGTTACGACTTTCCGCTAATCATCCCGCGATACGTGGCCGCAATCAAAGAGGTTATTCCCCTCGGATATGTCATGCTGGCGTTTCTGTTTGCAGCCGCGTTCCTCGCAGCCTTCCGACGTCCCTACTTGCTCATCGTACTGCCAGCGATTGCAGCGTTCCACCTGATGAACATCGTCGTGCTCTACGTGCTGTTTGCCTCCACTATCGCCGTAGCTCTCGTTTTGTTCTTGCCATACGACCGATTCGTGCCCGCCATCCAGCGACAACTGGATCCCTTTCGTCACACACGCTTCCGCGGGCGTGGCGCACAGGCGCAATACCGGCGGCGCTACGCCAACGGCGACGAAGACGTGTTTCGCGGATTTTACGCTTACCGCGAGCACCTGCGGGATCGCTCCTGGCTCATGGCCGCGCCGCTGTACTATCCGGGCCTCGCGTGGATCACCACTCGGGTGCTTCGACGGTGGGATTTCGCTCGTGCCCCTGCCGCCTCCGAGTGAACACGCCCGCCGCACCAAGTAACAATGTGCGGTTGTTGTTTTATTGCCTGCGCTACCTGATGCCTGACGAGCACCCTGTTTTCTTTTTCCCGCGCGTGCTGCCGCTCAACTATCGCGTGGCCGTGTTGGAGCGCCTCAACGAACGCCTCAACGACCGCCTCGTCGTTTGTTCAGGCCGTCCGCCGGGCGGCTCCTCCCTCGAAAGTATTATCGGCGAGGAGGAGTACGCTTACCGGCAGGTGGAGTTGCCCAACTACTGGCTAAACGGAGAGACGGTACACGCCCAGCCGTTCGGACGTGCTTTTCGGTGCCACGGCACGCCGAGCGTCGTCATGATCGAGGAATCGCCGCGCACGCTCACGCAACCGTTTCTGCTTGCTTATGCGAAATGGAAAGGCGCAGGGCGCGTGTTGTGGGGACACTTTTCATCGAACAACCGCCCTTTTCGTCCCAATCAGCACTGGCAGGACCGCTACCGGCTCTGGACGGCGCACCGGGCCGAGGCCTGCGTCTGCTACACCGACGCGATGGCTGAGCTGCTACGTCCTCATTTACCCAAAGAGCGCCTCTTCGTGGCGCGCAACACACTGGACACTGACACGCTTTTTGCGCTCTACGACAGCCTCAACGCCGAAGGCCGAGTTGCCGTGCGCCGCCGCCTGAACCTGCCGCCGAACGCCCCTGTGCTTACGTTTATCGGGCGGCTCATCCCGGAGAAAGGGACAGACGTACTCCTGAACGTGTTTGATCGTCTCCGGGCCGAACGGCCAATGACGCTTCAAGTGATCGGCGACGGCCCGGCGCGGCAAGAAATGGAGCGTCGCGTAGCACACGATGGAATCAACGACGTGCGCTTTCTGGGAGCAATACGCGAGTGGGACGAGTCTGCGCCCTACTTGTACGCTTCAGACGTGATGCTGCAACCTGGCTACCTGGGCCTGAGCGTCAACCACGCCTTCTCGTTTGGCGTGCCCGTCGTTTCGCAGGCTGCGCCTGCATCCGGCGAGCGCTACCACAGCCCGGAGGCCCACTTCGTAGAACACGGCAAGAACGGAATGCTGGCCAAACACGGGAGTCTCGATTCGCTAACGTATGCTGTGCGGCGCGTGCTCACCGAGCAGGATCGATTCTCCGAGCACGCGCGCCGCTACGCCCGGAATCATCTGACCATCGGTCGCATGGTGGATGGGCTGGAGGCTTCCGTGCGACGCGCCGAGCGTTGCTGAATGCGATTATTACGGCTCGCAGTTGAGAGGTGACGGCTCCGGCACTGAAACGGTGAGGTGCTCTTTCTCTATCCGATGTTGCCCGGACCAGGCGTTTGCCACCTTGAGCTTCACCTCGTAAGCTTCGACGGAATCATCGCATGCGAAGTCTGCTACCGGCACGGTGAGGTTGGGCGTATCGCTGTAATGCCAGTCTGAAGTTGTTCCGGAAGCATGGCGCGTGCGGTAAGCGAAGATGACGTTGTAGTTGCCCGTAGCGCCTGACGTGTTCGGGGAGCCGTCGCCGACCTCGTGCGGGTATTCCTTGAAGATGCGATACGAGTACGACGCATCCGTAGCCGCCCTTTTCCGGCGGGGTCCACTGATGGCGACACGGTATGGAAAGCCGGTAGCCTCCGTCCAGTCGAAGGTCAGGCCGGTCGTATTCACGCGGCTCAGGTTTTGGTCGCGCAGGTGCTGCACGTGGCGCTGCACGTCGCGGCGGCGAATGAGTTCGGGCGTGTAGTAAAACCAGTCTGCCTTCTGCTTCTTCGGCGTCTCGAGATCGTCGTCCGTGTCGATGTTGAAGCTCATTTTGGGAATCAAGTGTTCGTTGAGGCCGAGATTCCCGTGGATATACTTCAATTGCCCGTAGCGTGTCGCTCCTGTGCCAGCGCCGGCCCACAGGTCACTGTCCGCACGCCCGTTCCATCCATCGGCCCACATGCCGAAGCCGACTCTGCCGCGCACCGTATCGACCTGAAGCACCAGCGTGAACCAGTTCTTCTCGATGAGCGATCCGCGTTCGTCGGAGACGCACTCCGGAAAACTGCGAAAGCCCTCCGCTGTGCGCAGCGTGCAATCCAGAAAACGACCTGTGCTGCGAAGCGGCCATTCGTGGAAGTTGATTTTCATCCTCGGCCTGCTGTCCGTTCGCTTCTGACCCGGCCCACCGCTAAAATGATTGTTGAACTCGAAGTCGATCTCGGTGCCCCATTGCCTGGTACACTGCCGGTTCTCCGCTCTGTACTCATCAAAGTCAATCGCGCAGTCTTGCTCCTTAGCATATTTCTTGTGCTGGCCGTCCTCGACGTACACGAAGTTGTCGCGGCGCGACCATAGCCAGAAAGCCTGGTTGAAGTTGTACCCGCCGTGCTTTCTGTTCTGCGGAGGGGCTTTATCGAACCAGATTCGTGCGGCGTACGTCCCGTGCCCGTGATGAGGGAAGAGAACGCCGCCAGCAATCTGGGGATCGTTGTTTTCGTCTGCGCCGTAGCCGGCCTGCCGCTCCAGGACGACGCGGTCAGACGAGCGCGACCGCTTCTCGACGTACACGCGAGTGCCCCGGCCCAGCGAGTTGTCGTCCCAATTGGATCGTCGCCAGAAACGATCCAGCGCCTTCGAGCGCGGGCCGGTCTGCCAGCGGTTACACTCGAAGATGCCGCCCGTGTCGGAGCAATTCTTCCGGCCCTGCGACTTGGCTTCGTTCAGGCCGGACTTTGCGGTGTACGCAAAGTCGTCGAAAATTGCTTTTCGTTCTCCCAGGTCGTAAGGTTGACCGGAGGCAGAATGGGCCCCAAGGCCCGTCAGCATTACGTGGCAGACGGCGAGGAGTAGCGTCAGTTGGGTGGGACGAGCATTTTTAGTTTTCATGCCACAATACTCCGTGCAGGTTTGAGACCGATTTGAAAGCAATTACCCCTCCCTTCACAATCGATTCGTTTTAGGACCCGTTTTGTGAGGTAAGAATGTATGGGGTTATGTCACTACAAGTAATGAGCTTATCATGCTAACCTCACTCTTCCTGTTCGGCAACTGGGTTAACCTTCCTCTTTTTCTCTATCCTCTTGCTTTCCAACCAACTTAGCTCCAGAGCCGAGTTGGAGGATTGATCTCTACGGGCCAATACGGATCTTTTAAGAGTCTATCCACCGCGATTTGACTCGTAGATCCAAATTCAAGTTGCACGGAGTATTGATGCCAAACAGTTTGGTTCTTCGGAAGATGACACCGATTTTGGATGCGGTACATCGTCTTGCGAGCGTGCCGAAAATCCATTCCGTCTCATACAAGCGCCTCGATTGCAAACGGCTGACCGTCGCAAATGATCGAGGCTGGCAAAGCCTTACCCTGCATGCGCATTCAGGTTCACGACTTCGGCGGCTACCCGTATCCGGTGCAACTCAGCCGTCAACTTGCGCGGCGTGGCCACCGCGTCGAGCACGTCTTTTGCGCCTCGCTGCAAACGACGCCCGGCGGCGACCTCTCCGAGCAGCCCGACGATCCGGAGTCCTTCCGCATCGCTCCCGTCGAGCTGGATAAGCCGCTGGCGAAGTATTCGTTCTTCAAGCGCTGGCGGCAGGAGAACGAGTATGGCCGCCGCGCCGCCGAGGCTGTCCATCGCTTCTCTCCGGACGTAGTACTCGCCGCTAACATGCCGCTGGACGCGCAGAAGCGGCTCCAGAAAACCTGCCGCCGGCGCGACGTGCGCTTTGTCTTCTGGGTGCAGGACCTGCTCAGCATCGCCACGGATCGTATTCTGCGCAACAAGATTCCGCTGCTCGGCCACGCCGCCGGCTGGTACTACAAGCGCATGGAGCAACGCCTGTTGCAGCGGAGCGATGCGGCGGTGCTGCTGACCGAGGACTTCAACCCGATTATGCGCGAGTGGAACGTGGACGAAGATAAAACGCACGTCGTCGAGAACTGGGCTCCGCTCAACGAATTGCCTACCCGCTCGAAGGACAACGCCTGGGCGCAGGAACGCGGTCTGCACGACAAGACGTGCCTGCTCTACGCCGGCACGCTCGGCATGAAGCACAACCCGGAGTTGCTGCTGCGCCTCGCCCGCCGGTTCGAGGAGCGAAGCGACGTGCGCGTCGTGGTGCTTTCCGAAGGATTGGGGACCGACTGGCTGCGCGAGAAAAAAGCCGAGCATGATCTCGATAACCTCGTGCTGGATGGCTTTTACCCATTCGCGCAGATGCCGGAGATCATGGGCGCGGCGGACGTGCTGCTGGCCGTGCTGGGGCCGGATGCAGGCGTCTTCTCGGTGCCCTCCAAGGTGCTGGCGTACCTCTGCGCCGAACGCCCGCTTCTGCTGGCGGTGCCGCCCGAAAACCTGGCCGCTCGCATTGTCACGGAACACGAAGCGGGGCGCGTCGTCGCGCCGGATGATGGCGACGGCTTCGAGCGGGAGGCGAAAACACTGCTCGAGGACGAGGCCTTGCGCCAACGGCTCGGTGAAAACGCTCGCCGCTACGCCGAGAACACTTTCGCTATTAGCAACATTACCGACGAATTTGAACAGATCCTGCAAGCGTAGATCGAAGCGATTTCTCGTGAAATTAGCCCACCACGCAGCAGCGGCTTTTCTTTGCGCGACGTGATCTGTATAAAAAGCATCGCGCAGGTTTTGAGACGAATGTAGTTTGAGAATGGCAAAGACCCTGCTCGTTACCGGCTCGTCCGGCCTCATCGGCGGAGAAGTATCCGACTACTTTGCCGAGCACGGCTGGATCGTGCACGGCGTGGATAACAACATGCGCGCTCGCTTCTTTGGGCCGGAAGGCGACACCCGCTGGAATCAGTACCGGCTGGAGGAGACGCTCGGCGACCGCTTTACGCACCACGAGCTGGATATCCGCGACCGGGAGGAGGTGCTGGAGCTGCTGGAGACGATCCAGCCTGATGCTATCGTTCACACCGCCGCGCAGCCCTCCCACGATTACGCCGCCCAGGCCCCCTTCCAGGACTTCGATGTGAACGCGGTCGGCACCTCCAATTTACTGGAAGCCGCTCGCCGCCACGCGCCGGATGCTCCCTTCGTGCATCTGTCCACGAATAAGGTCTACGGCGACCGGCCTAACACGCTCGATCTCATCGAGAAGGAAACGCGCTACGACTTCGCCGACGATGCCTACCGGAACGGCATCGCCGAGGATTTTCCCATCGATCAGTCGAAGCACTCGCTGTTTGGCGCCTCGAAGCTGGCTGCCGACGTGATGGTGCAGGAGTACGGGCGTTACTTCGACATAAAGACGTGCTGCCTGCGCGGCGGCTGCCTCACGGGGCCGGCGCATGGCGGCGTCGAACTGCACGGCTTTCTGAGCTACCTCGTCAAATGCAACCTGGAAGGGCGCAAGTATACTATCTTTGGCTACGAGGGAAAGCAAGTGCGCGACAATATTCACGCGCTCGACGTGGCACGCTTTGCGGAGCGTTTCATCGCGGAGCCGCGCTCGGCGGAGGTCTACAACCTGGGCGGAGGAAAAGGGAACTCGTGCTCTATCCTGGAAGCCTTTGAGCTTGCCGAGGAGGTAAGTGGCAACGAGATGATCTACGACTACGACGAGCAAAATCGCTCCGGCGATCACATCTGCTATTACTCGGACCTTTCAAAGAGCAAGGACCATTACCCCGAATGGGAAATCAGGGTGACGCTCGACGACATCTTCGAGCAGATTCATCGCGGCTGGAAGGAGCGTAGCGGGACGGCTTCTTCCGCCTGAGACGGCAAGTGACTTTACTGATGCGTGGGAAAATACGTAAACTCAGGCGGTCATTGCGAGAACCGACCGCAGGGAGGGACGTGGCAATCCCCACACGATCAGCAGCCTAACTGCGGGAGATCGCCGCGTTCGCTTCGCCCACTCGCGATGACTGACGGATCGGTAGAACCTTGGTCTCTGCATGTCACCAGTGCTCCCGTCGCGCATTCTGCCCGGTGCAAGCCGGGGGCCTCAACCGCCGGGCAGCGCGAGGCGAGGCTGCACGGAGAGCGAAAGCGGACTCGCGGCTTCGTGCTGAAGGCGATGGTAGCCGGCCACGGCAATCATCGCGGCGTTGTCCATGCAGAACTTCATGGGCGGCACGTGAAGGCAAGCGCCCGCCTCGTCGCAGAGCGCCTCGGCCTGCCGCCGGAGCGCCGTGTTGGCCGAGACGCCGCCCGTAACGGCCACGTGCTCAACGCCGGTTTCTTCCATGCCGCGCCGCAGCGCTCCCACGAGCACGTCCACCACGGCCTGCTGGAACGAGGCGCAGAGGTCGGCGCGGTGCTCGTCGAGCAGGACGGCGCGCTCGTCGTCCGCGAAATCATCCAGATAGTAGCGCACCGACGTCTTAAGGCCGCTGAACGAGAAATCGTAGTCGCCGGGCCGGGAGCGGGGAAAGTCGTGAAATCCGGCATCGCCGCGCTCGGCCAGGCGGTCGATCTCCGGACCGCCGGGATACGAAAGCCCCACGAGCTGCGCCACCTTGTCGAACGCCTCGCCCGCCGCGTCGTCGCGCGTGCGCCCCAGCACCTCGTAGCGGAACGGCTCGCGCACGAGCACGAGCTGCGTGTGCCCGCCGCTTGCGATCAGGTTCAGGTGCGGGAACGGCGGGCGCGGCTCCTCGATCATCACGGAAAAAAGATGCCCTTCGAGGTAATTTACGCCCGTGAAGGGCACGTCCAGGCCCAACGCCAACGCCTTTGCGACGCCCGCCTCGCGGAGCGCCCGCCGCGCCACGGGTACGACGAGCCGCTGATGCGCACGCGAGGCCACTTCGGGCACGACGCCGCCGTACTTTTCGTGATCGGCCTGCGAGGAAACGACGCTCGCGCGGAGTTCGCCCTCCACGAGCACAGCGGCGGCGGTGTCGTCGCAGGAACTTTCCAGACCGAGCAGAACGTGGGACATCGGCATAATTTATAGAATCGCAGAACAAAGCACATCGCGTTGTGTTATTAACGCCAATCAATCCCGGTTCGGCAATCGGGATCGTTTTTCAGACAATTCCCAGGCAACCACCCGCTATGCAAAAGACGCTTCTCGTGCTGACCGTCGCCGTCTTTTTCGGTCTGAGCCAGCCCGCCACGGCGCAGCTTCGTTCCGACGTATCCAATCGCCAGGCGCGCGTGCAGCTTTACAGCCAGCAAAACGACGGCTTTTCGCTGGACCAGATTTTCCGCCCGGAGGATTTCAAGATGAGCCACTCGGTGTCGTTTTCATCCGGCTCGTTCGGCGGGGGCTTTGCGTACGGCATGTACACCAACACAGTGGCGTGGCAGCCCAATCAGAAGCTGGCGGCGCGCGTGGACGTGAGCTATCTTCAGAATTTCGGCGGTACGTTGGGCATGGATTCGCGCTTCAGCGGGCAGCAGCAGCGGCAGTTTTTCGTGCGCAACGCGGAGGTCGCCTACCGGCCCACCGAGAACACGCAGTTGCACTTCCAGTTTCGGCAAAGTCCCTTCGGCGGCTACGCGCAACCGTTCGGGCGAAGAGCATCAGGGTATGGAGCCGGCCCGGCGACGGGCGGCGACCTGTTCTGGCGCGCTCCGGACGCTCGCTGACCACCTCACGCGAGGGCGACTCGGCGCATGAACACGTTCTCCGCCGCCGGTCAAGTCAACAGCGCACCGCTCGGTCCGGGCGGCGCGGCTTCTCGTGAAGCCGTGCTCACTCGACGGCGCGCGGCATCTCCGCGCTGGCAGTCTCGCCGTTTCCCGTTCGCATGTGGTCGCGTCTTTAAGCGCCTGAGTAAAAATTACCCGGTGTCTCGTCTGACAAACGAGCCGCAGGCGACCCACGTAGCGTAGCGAAGTAAATGACGACCGACGGTTGATGAATTCTGGGCGTTTTCGATTTCAATAATTTGTACGCCGGCTTTTCTCGCATTTGATCGTTTCCAACCCGTCCTCCTCACATAGATGGCTACCTCCAACGAATCGCTCGCCCCTTCTGAAAGCGCTTCACGCACCGGGTCCGTTCCGGCCCGCGAGCTGGCCGCCTGCGCGCTCGACGCGGCAGCGGACCGCAAGGGGCGCGACCTCACGCTCCTCGACCTGCGCGAGGTAAGCAGCGTGGCTGATTTCTTCGTGCTCGCCACCGGCGACTCCGCGTTGCACATCCGCGCCATCGTCAGGGCCGTTGAAGAGCATCTGGAGGAGACGTGCGACGAGTCGCCGTGGCGCAACGAGGGGCGGGAGCACCGGAAGTGGGTGGTGCTCGATTACGTGACGATGGTGGTGCACGTCTTCACCGAGGAGAAGCGCGATTACTACGACCTGGAGCGCCTCTGGGGCGACGCGCCGAGCGAGACGTTCTCCGACGAAGCCGACGCCACGGAAGCAGAGTTGCTGGAACGCCTCGACGCGCGGGAGGAGTGATGAGCGAGCATCCCTTGCAATCGAGTGGAGGCTACAGTTTTAGCGCGGCGGTCGTGCTCGCGGTAGCCGTCGTGTTGGCGAGCGCCTGCGGCGGATCGAACCCCGAAAATGTGCCGCCCGACGAGCGCTTCGGCCATCGCTACGAGGGCGAGGGACCTGCCGAGCGCCAGACGGTCGTCGTCACGCCGCCGGAGGAGGAGCAATCGTACAATTACTACACGCCCTACATCGACTCGCTGCACGTGCGCCCGGCCCCCTTCGCGGAAGGCGTTCCGGCAAGCGAGCAGAAGGTGCCCGTCGAGATTCTCATCAAGGCAGCTTTTATCAACGGCTGCAGTGAGCTGGGCCGGGCCGACCCGGAGCGCTCCGGCAACACCGTCAACGTGGACTTTAAAGTGCGCTGGCCGAAAGGTGAGGTCTGCGCGAAGGTGAAGCGCCCCTTCCGGTTCTACCTGCGCCTGCCGGGCCGGTACGGTCCGGGCAATTACACAGTCAAGATCAACGACGAGGACTACGCCTTTAGCATCGAGACGCCCTCGTAGGTGGTTTCAGGTTGGCAGGTTGCGAGTTGGGCAGTGGACCTACTGCCCCGTGCATGGTCTTCTTTTGCGAGCATGGCGAGTGGATAGACAAACGCACGCCACTTCCCATCACACACACGTCCAAAAACAGTCAGCCTGGCTTTGGCTTTTTCGACAGGCACGAGCAAAAAGTTTAGCAACCCGCTCACGGCTCAGTAATGGAACGACTTTTCCTCGCAGCGGGTGCTCTGCTGGCCGGATTGGGCGTAGCCGCCGGTGCGTTCGGGGCGCACGCGCTGGAAGCGTCCGTCTCGCCGGATCGCCTTCAGACCTTCGAGACGGCGGTGCGCTATCAGATGTATCACGCGCTGGCGCTCCTCCTGCTGGGCGTTATGCCGGCGAGCGGAGTGGAGCTGGGCGCGCTCGGAACGACGGCGGGCGTCTGCTTCACGGGGGGCGTGGTTATCTTCTCCGGCAGCCTGTACCTGCTCGTCCTGACGGACACGCCGTGGCTGGGCGCGGTGACGCCGCTGGGCGGCGCGGCGTTTCTGGCAGGCTGGGCGGCGCTCCTGCTCGCGGTCATCCGCTCTGTATGAGCAGCGGGGCGTCTTTTGCGCTACGCTGAAGAGATGAGAGTTGAAGGCCCAGCACGTCGGTCACGTCTCTTCGACCTGAAGGACTTGATAGACTTGATGGACGTGATAGCCATTCAAAACGACTCCTCGCCCTCCAGCAGCGTGAAGCTCGGCAGCAGGCTGTGCTGCGTCGCCAGCATGACGAGCACCTCGGCAGCTTCTTCGGGCACGTCGTGGCGGCTGCGCTCGCGCGTCTCCGTGGCGAGGGCATAGCCGACGGCGTTCTCCTCCGGCACCTCGTCCTCCCAGGCGGTCGCTTCCTCCACGACGAACGCACCGTGTTCGGGCGCGAAGGCGGCGACGTAGCGCTCCCGCCCTCGCTCGGCGTCCACGAGGCTCAGGCAGCCCAGCACGTCGAGTTCCTGATCGTAGAGCAGGGTCTCGGCAATCAGGTGGCGCGTAAACAGTTCCAGCATGAAACCTTTCATGGCGTGCGTTTCTCGTTCAGCGTTGCGCGTCTTTCGTCTCGTGGAACGCCTCCAGCACGTCGCTCGGGCGGTTGGCGCGGCGCACGTCCACCTCAAAGCAGTCCGCAAAGTGGCGAAGCAGGTGCGCTTGCACATCGTCCTCATCGACGGGCGCGCCCAGCTCGCGTTCGAGCGACGTGACGCCCCGGTCGTCAATACCGCAGGGCACGATGTGACCGAAGAAGCGGAGGTCGGTGTTGGCGTTGAGGGCGAGGCCGTGCATCGTCACCCAGCGGCTGCACCGGATGCCCATGGCGCAGACCTTACGCTCCGGGCCGCGCTCGTCCGGCCCAATCCAGACGCCCGTGCGCCCCTCCACGCGATTGCCGCGCACGCCGTACTCGGCGCAGGTGCGGATGACGACCTCTTCGAGCGTGCGCAGGTAGCGGCCCAGATCCGTAAAGAGGCGGTCGAGGTCAAGGATCGGGTAGGCCACGAGCTGACCGGGGCCGTGGTAGGTGATGTCGCCGCCCCGGTCGATCTCGTGAAACGACGCGCCGCGCTCGGCCAGTTCGTCCTCACCGAGCAGCAGGTTCGCCGGATCGCCGCTCTTGCCGAGCGTGTAGACGGGCGGGTGCTCCACCAGCAAGAGCAAATGAGGCACGGTTTCGCCGTCTCGCTTGGCCTCGATGAGCCGCTGCTGGAGCCGCTGCTGGAGCGACCACGTGGGCGCGTAGTCGCGGCGGCCTAACTCGCAGGCCATCACCCCGGCGGTGCGATGCGTTTCTTCGTTTCTGTGTTTTCGCGTCTTCGCCTTTTTCATTCGCCTATCGCTCCTTCCGCTTCGTGACGTTTACAGCTGACACGCGCTGCTTGTTTTTGGGGAAGACGCGGCGTGCCGCGTCTCTACGAACACGCTCCATCGCTTCGTCCTTCCGTCCTCTCGTCCCTTCGTAATCAGTTTTGGATGCTGACGCGAATGTTGACGCCGCCGTCGAGGCGGGTGGTGGAAGGGCGCTGGCTCTTTTCACTACTGAGCTTCTCGTAGGTCATTGTAAAGTCCGCCGAGACGCGGTTGCTGATGGTATACGAGATGCGCGGCGAGACGTTAATGCGCGAAGATCGCTTCAGTTGATTCCGGTTGCTGCCCTGTTTCAGCGCGTTTCCGATGTCGTACTGATAGGGACCGGATTGAGCCGCTTCGCCGAGCGCGTTTTCGAGGCGATAGCGCGAGTTGTCGTTCAGGGCATAGGAAGCGGAAACCGAGAACTGAATCGTATTGTTGAGGCGCTCGATGGGCAAAAACGGGATGTTCAGGCCTTGTCGCTGGTACGAGGCATTGAACTGGATCTTGTTTTGCTTCTGCTCGCCGACGGTTTTGTTGCCGGGGCTGAACGAGTAGACGTTGCTCTTCGTCCAGGAGATGCTGGTCTGCAAGTTGCCGTTCCAGGAAATGTCGAGGCCCACCAGCGGGCTGAACTGCTCGTTCACGTTCATCCGGCTGATGCGAAACGGCAAGGGATCGTACTCCACCTGTCTGTTGGCAAACGGGAAGCTGGCCGTGGCGGAAGAGGAGAACTCGCTGCGATAGCCGGACTGATACGTGGCGTTGTAGCCGTGCTTGAGCGAGGCGCGCTGCACCCAGTCGGTGATGAAGGGCCACTGCGAGATGCCGGAGGAGGTGATGCGCCAGCCGGGCATGGGGAAGGGGAGAAGACCCCGACCGTCTATCGCCCCGAAGCTGGTCACGTAGGCGCTGCGGAAGTCATTGATCGTCGTCTCTTCGGTCAGCACGGTGCGCCCGTCGCTGTTTCCGAGTGAGTCCTTGATGACGTTGCCGTCCTCCTGGAAGTCCCCCCGGAGCGCTTCAAGCTGGCTCTCGAAGAAGGAGCGGTAGGAGCCGCCGAAGGCCCACGTAGAGGCGCGGTTGGTACCGTTGCGGTTGGGTGCTTCGCCGATGCAGGCAGGGTTCTGAGTGGCCTGCTCAGTTTCACGCGGGGCAAAGCCGCAGCCCTGCCGATTCAGGTCCAAGTTGTAGGTCGTGCTGGAGCGCTGATCCCACTCGGTGTTCCAGGTCAGGTTGATCTGGAGGTTGTCGCTGGGCGAGACCGTGGCGTTGGCCGAAAGCTTGTTGCCGTTGGTCAGCTCGTCCTGCACGCGCAGCGTCGAGTCCATGACGCGGAAGCCCGACGTAGGGTCGAGTTGGCGGTTGAAACCGAACCGGTAGCTGAAAGGAGGAGCATTGCCCTGAAAGGCGTCCCAGAGGCCGTAGCCGCCCTCCACGCCCTCGATGCCGCCGCTCGAGCCGTACTGCGCGCGCCCCACGTGGGAGGCGCTCCCCGACCGGTTGTTTGTGTAGTTGAGGCTTACGTTTTGCACGCTGGTAACGGCCAGCACGCTGCGGCGCAGCACGCTGCTCGGCTCCGGTAGGTAGGCGATCAGGTCGTCTATCACATTGCTGCTCAGGCTGTCGCTCGGCGCGCCCTTCTGCTGCCCGCCGCCGGCGGCGGCAGTAGTATCCGCCGGAGCCTGCCGGCCCTGGCCTTGCTGCTGATTCTTGTTTTGCTGCTCGCGCGCCTCGGCTTCGCGCTGCTTCTGCTTTTCGCGCTGCTCCGCCTTTTTCTGCTTCTCTTCCATTCGCGTGTAGAAATCAAACTTGCGCAGCAGCTTCTGCGGTTGAATTTCCAGCCCCGTCTTGATGCTGGAGTTGACGCTGATATTCGCGCCGGTGCGGTTGCCGATGGCCCCGTTCGTCCAGTTGTAATTCGCACTGTAATTCAGGTCCTGCGGCTTGATCCAGTCCAGCCATTTGAGGTCGCGCAAGAATTGCAGGCTCAGCGTCGTGTTGAAGCGCTGGCCGTGGCCTTTCGTATGCACGTCGCCGGGGTCGCTAAAGAGACGGTTCGCCACGCCGCGCGTGGAAACCACGTTGAGGCTGTCGCGCTGGTAGGCGGTCATGCCACGGGAGAGCGTGTCTTCCACGTTGTTGGCGCGCGCGTCCGAGATAGTCCTCACGCGGCGGCCCGTAGAGTCGGTGACGACGACGCTGTACATCGAATCGGCGGAGAGCGGCTTGAGGCTCTGGTTGGTATTCGAGTCGAAGTTCATGCTGAGAAACTCGAACGGGCTGTACCGGATGCCGCCGTTGCGTTTGTGCGTGAAGCCCTGCTGGTCGCGCAGTTCGTAGCGCACGCTGGGCGGCAGCGTGCTGGCGCCGGGGGTCGGGCTGGGACGATCCTTCGAGGCGCTGTAATGGCGCCGCGCCTGGCCCCCGAACCGGACCGAAGACGGGGCGTAGTTGAGCGCCAGATCCGACAGCAGGCCCACCACCGGCGCTCCCTCCAGAAAGCCGAAGGGGCTTACCGTGTGCGGATTGGCGCTCACTTTGTAATCGAGCGAGGCGTCCCACTCCCACGAGTCGTCGCGCTGCTCTCTTGGAGAAGCTGACGGACATGGAGCGCGACACCCGGTGCTTCTGGGCCGCGCGGAGGGCGTCATTGCGGGCTTCGGAGTCGTCCAGCTGGTCGAGGATCTCGGAGACGCGGATGTCGCCCCGGCTGGGCGCGAACTCCGGCGTCGAGGTGTTGGAACTGAGCTGAAAGCTGAAGGGGATGCGCCAGCCGTAGCGCGCCGGCAGCAACTTGTCGAGGTAAAATTGCGAGTCGAGCGTCCAGTTGAACCTGTTGACCTGCTGGCGGTCGCCGAGGGTGCTGTTGAGCGAGCCGAAGCCGGACGTGCGCCGCCGGAAGTTGCCGCGCAACGTGCCGAAGTCGGCCAGCTTGATGTTGGCGTTCGCCAGGCCCGCCCAGCCGGGTTTCTGATCGTAGCCGGCGACGCGCAACTCGTTGATCCACACCTCCAGGCGGCGCAGCGCGCGGCTGCCCACCTCGGCGTCGTAGCGCACGCCCACGACCATCGTCTCGATCTTGCCCAGCGAGGGGTTGCCCTTCACGGCGAGGCGCGTTCCGGGCGGCGCAAAGCAGGTCGACACAATCGGCTCGCCGTCTTCCCCGAGCCGATCGCTCCAGAACAGGCTGTCGCGCGGGGCGCTACGGTTGTTGCGCACGAACTTGAGCTGGTTCAGGGCGCTGCGCTCGATGTTGACGGAGTTGAGGTCGAGCGGGCCTTGCCGGTCGGGGCAGGCGGGGTCGCCCCCGTCGTACGGCTGATTGGTCTGCCAGAGATCGTTTTGCTGCTGCACGGTGTATTCGCCGGCAGTCACCGTCGGCTCGCTGGGCGTAAGCGGCTGCTCGTACTCGTAGTAGTCGGTCGTCTGATTCGCGCCCAGCCGCACAAACAGCTTGACGTGCTCGCGCGCCTCCTCCGGGACGGTGCGGAGCAGCTGCCCGCCGACGCGCCCGTCCATGTGCACGAACATCCGCAGGTTGGAGTACTTGAGAAGGTTGAGACCTTGATTGAAGGTTTTGTAGATGGCGCGCTGCTGTTGCGGGCGTAAGTTTTCCACGCGCATCACCAGCGACTGCTCCCGCGTCACCTGCGCGCGCCCGCTGCCGCCCGCCGAGGGCGACTGATACTTGCGCACGGTGCCGAGCGGGGGGGCGTAGGTGCTGCTGTTTTCTTCGTTGTTGGCGCTGGAGATGGAGAGGCGTGTCTCGTCGGCACCGGGAGCGCATGGTGACGGGATTGCGGTGGCCCGTCGTCCACAGCCGGAGGTTCTCGACGAGGCTGAAATCCTGCTTGTCGCCGACGTTGCGCGTGGGCTTCTGCACCGGGATGCGCACCAGATACCAGTCGTCGGAGGTCTGGCCGCTCTCGTTGCTAATTTTATTAATGACGTAGTCGTCCGGGTTATTGTTGGCCGCGAGTTCGTCCAGGCGGTCGGGCGCGAGCGGTAGCTCGTACTGAAAGTAGCTGTTGTCCGTGTCGAGCGAGGAGTTGCGGTTCAGGTCCTCACCGTCCGGAAAGCGCGAGTTGCCGCGCTCGCCGGGCCCGACCTCGTCCTGGCTCTCGTAGCTGTTGAGTTCCTGCCCGGCAAAGTAGTGCGTGAAGCGCTCCTGCAGGCGGCTCTCGCCGTTGAAGAAGTCGCTCGCGTAGTTGTGGTAGTCATCACCCGACGGGTCCTGGCGAGCGCGATCGACGGCCTCCTCGCAGGGGGCCGTCGTGCAGCTGTTCGCCATCTCGGTCAAAATCTGATCGTACACCGCCTGCTCGGACAGTTGTTGCCCGTCTTCGGTCACGTAATCTTGCGGAGCGTAAGAGGCCAGCCCGTCCAGGCCCAAGTCCTCGGTGCGCTGCGGCGAGTCTTCGCTGATGTCCAGCCCGCCGCTCACTGAACCGCCGCCGATCCGGCTCATGGAATCCACCAGGCTGGTCGTGCTGAGATCGTTGATGCCGAGGCCGTCTTCCCGGTTGTACTCGCCGTTCGGAATCACGTCCTCAGAGACGGAGCCGAGGTCCAGGACGAGGCGCCCGTCGGAGGAGGCGTTTTCGACGTGATACGGCTTGAAGACGAACTCGACGAACTCAATATTTTTGAGGTTAAAGTCGTTGTAGCCTTCGGGCAGGTTGAGCGTGATGCCGCCCCAGGTCTGTTTGGGGTTGTTGAGGAAGTCCTGGAGGTTGCGGTTGTAGTTGTAGGGGCCGCGCTCGTTCGGGTTGAAGTACACGTCGAACGGACTGATCCGGTTGTCGCCGCGCTGCTGATCGGGCTTGTTGGGAAAGACCTGCTTTTGCGGGGGCCGCACGACGGCAGCCGTGAGGTTGGTGTCGTCACCGAGGCGCTGGACGATGTTCTGGTTGAGCTTGTACCAGCCCATCGAGGCGCGCCAGTTGGAGCGGGTGCGTTCGTCGCCCAGGCCGGGCCGAGGGGTGGGGAGACCTTCGAGCCGGACGGGGGCAGCGGAGAGGTGCCAGGAGCCGGGTGAGGTCAGCGAGAAGGTGTTCTCGAAGCCTTCGAAGTCGTCGATGTAGGATATGCCCTCCAGCTCGTCGGACTTAAAGTCCAGCCCTTCCGCTTGTAGCTTCTCGCGGGAGCGCTCGAAGGCGACCGTTTCGCCGTGGCCGGGGCGCAGGTGCGCCACCTCGCCGCTCACGCTGATGGCGCTGGGGGCTTTCGTCTGTACCAGCGGCAGCGCGTCTACGGCCCACGTGAGCCAGCGCGGTTCCAGCTCCAGGCTGCCGTCGATGCCCAGAATCGTGTTGGAAACGGGTTCTTCGCCGACGCGAAACTTGTCGACGGGCGAACGCTGCGTCAGGCGCATGGCCGTTGCGCCGAGCGAGAATCGCTTGCCGAGCTTGTAGTCAGCGCGCGCGCCCAGAAGCGTTTTCTTCTGCACGTTGAACAGCTTGTTTTGCTCGTAGTCGATCTGAATGTCGCTCCCGGAGGAGAGATAGCGCGGATTCGTAATCGTCACCGTGCCGCCCTGATAGTCCACCACGTAATCCTGGCCTTCCTGAAGTTCGGTGCCGTTGGAGGTGACGCGCACCGAGCCTTCGACGAGGCCGGAGAAGGCTTTCAGATCGTAGAAGCTGGGCTGGTCGCCCTTGTACGAGCCTTCGATGTTGTAGATGTTCTGATCGAGGTTTCGCTCGGCCGTCGACTTCTTTTCGAGATAAAGATCGTTAAAGACGTACTTGTTCACCAACTCGTCGCCGCCGCTTTCTTCCCTGACGACGTTTTCGAGACGCTTCCCGAACGGCTCCAGGTACGGAAAGATGACGAGGCCGTCTTGCTGATCAAGCGTGTACGGGGTCATGTCGAACTCGGTGTCCGGTCCTTCCTGGCCGTCTGAGTTCTGGCGGTCCAGGCCCAGCTGATGAAGAAGCCGCTCGCTCGTAGACAGGCCCTCCAGGGTGGTTTGTTGCGTGGAGCCGGACGGCTCGTAGTAGATGTTGAGATCGAAGCTGGAGGGCTGCAGGTTCGTGGGCCGCAGGAGCTTGAGAACGAGGTGGTCTTCATCCGTCGACCCGGTGGACCCGCCGGACTCTTGCAAGAAGTCGCCGATCTTGACGGTGCCGCTGGTGGTTCCGTACTCGAAGGCCACGGCCAGGGCCTGATTCTCTTTGAGACGCTGATTGAGTGAGATATAGCCGAGGTTCTCGTGCAACTTGTAATCCTGATTCGGCTCCAACAGCTTAAAGTTAGTGCCGATCTGGTAGTTGTTGTCGCGCAGGTTAATCTCCTCGAAGAACGTCCGGGGATTGGCGTTGCCGGGCCGCACGCGATTTTCCAACTCGCTGGATTCGTACTGGTCCCGGCCCGGAGCCGGGAGGGCCTTCTGCGTGTAGTTGCGCGGGTTGCCTTCTAAAATCTCGTTGCTTTGCTCGCCGAGGTCCACCATCGCCACGGCGCTGCGCGTTTCGTCCTGCTGGTTGGTTTGCTGCAGGCGCCATACCTCAATGCGTTCGATCTTGTTAAAACCCTGCTGGAGCGTCAGCGTGTTGGAATTGGCGTGTGCGTCTTCCCAGGCGTTGCGGAAAAAGTAGCTCAGGAAGAAGTGCTTGCGATCGTCGTATTCGGTCGGCCCCAGCTCGAATTCCTGCTTCTGCACGCCGCCTTCGAGCGAGAGCGAGTTGGACTGCCCCTCTTGCTGGCTCGCAATGGTGGTCAGGCGCACGCCGCCGAACTGAAACTCGCTTTTGATGCCGAAGAGCTTCTGCCCGCCGTTAATCAGGGTGGTGGGCGTTTGCAGGAGCACGTTGCCAGCCTCTACGTTCTGGAGAATGTCGTCTTCGTAGCCGGTATAGTCGAGCTTGAGCTGGTTCTGGTAGTCAAACTGGCTCTGCGTGTCCCAGTCCACGTTCACGCGCAGCTTGTCGCCGATGGTGCCGGTGATGCCAAGCCGAAGGTCTTGCTTGAAAGCGGGATCGATGGAGCCGACCTGGCCGGTCTGGGCGGCAAACTGGTCGCTGTACCGGTAGTTGAAACCAGCGTGGACCTGCGCCTCGCCGCGAGCGCGCAGGTCCACCTGCGGCTTGCCGAAGATGGTAGAGAAGGCGCTGGAGCGCCCGCCCGGCACGTCGATGTTGAAGCCCAGCCCGCCGCCTTCTTCCTGGCGACGCCCGGCATGAACGGTCGCTGGCGAGGCGGGAGCGCGCTCGCCTCCTGCCCGAACAGGGAGTCGGTGCCGATCTCGCGGCGGTTGCGGATCGGCTTCAGGTAGCGCCGGGTGAGGCGAAACGAATCAATGGGGGCGGCGGCTACGGAGTCGGAATCGGCGGGCGCGGGCTGGGCCAGGCGCACCGAGTCTGAGTCGGCAGGCGCGGGCCGGGCGAGGCGGACGGAGTCGGTGTCGGCGGGGGCAACGGAGATCGAGCGCCACGACGGACGCACGGACGGAGCGGGGCTGGTGGAGGCCACGCTGAGCAGCGCGGCCACGATGACGAGCGCGGCAGCTGCGGGCATCAGGAGCATCCGCCGGAGCGCGCGCTTCCGGTTGCCAGGCGAGAAAAGAGGCACGTATCTGCGGCTTAAGCTTTGTTCGACAGGCCGACCTCGCAGTGCAAACTCACGCCGGCACTGCCAAAAACGGGCGGATAACTACGTATGGTCGCTGTCGTAACGCTTTGCGCAAATATGCCGTTCTCTGCTTTGTTGAAAAAGTGCGCGCGCCAGAAAGGGTAAGCGCCTGAGCAAAAGTAACCGGCCCGCTGCTTTCTTCTGGCCTGAGACGTAAGTGGGCGAACGAGATAACTGCTACGTTTTACGACCCATTACCCGGTAAGGGCAAGCAGTAACAGGATCGTCGTTCTTTTGTTCGCATCGTGCATCTTTTTTGACCCGTCCGGTTGCGCGAGCCGAACGGCCCCGTGGGGAGGGGAGCGGAATCGCCCGTCGCTTACTTGTTGTCGTTGCCACTCGTTGTCGGAGTGGGCGTGAGCTTAGTGCTCCGCTGCTGGGCGCCTTGCTCGCCGGCGTCGGAGATGCGAGCCAGCCTCTCGGCGCGCTCCCAGTGCCGAAGCGCCTCCTGCAGCTCGGCGTCTACCTTGTTGTAGATCGGGTACTGCGCCCCCGCGCCGTACAACTGACGCGCCACGTACGATTTCAGCCAGGTGCGGAAGAACGCTGTGTTCGCGCGCACGTCCTGCGCCGCAAAGACGCCTTCCTCGATGTTGACGGAATCAGGGTTCTGGGTCAGGTCGAAGTCGTCGCGGCTCTTGGCGTAGCCGAAGAACTGATTGATCACGTCGGAGCTGACGGAGTAGTTGTTCACGTACTCGTTCTGCCGCTCGCTCCACTCGTTGCGAAGCCCATCCTCGTTGCGCAAGAACCAGTCGCGGGCGAGCAGGTCGAGGCCGTTTTGCCGGGCCACCTTCACGAGCTTCGCCTCGGTGCTGTCGTGCGGGATGAAGTAGTCCGGCAGGATGCCGCCTCCGCCGAAGACCGTGCGCCCGTGCTCGGTCTGGTACGTCAGCGAGTCGGGCACGCTCTTGCGGTATTCGCTCACGTTGTAAGCCGTCTCGCCGAGCGACTCGAACTTGTTCTCGTAGTACTCCTTCTTGTCGCCGTCCTCGTAGGGCGTCTGGATGAGGCGGCCCGACGGCGTGTGGTAGCGGGAGACGGTCATCTGCAGGACGCTGCCGTCCGAAAGCTGAAACGGGTGCTGAACGAGGCCCTTGCCGAAGGTGCGCTGCCCCACGATCAGGGCGCGGTCGTGATCCTGCAGGGCACCGGCTACGATCTCGGAGGCCGAGGCCGATTCCTCGTTCACGAGCACGATCACAGGCTTGCTTTCCACCGGGTCGTCGCTCGACGAGGAGTACGATTCGTTGTAATCTTCGTTGCGGCCCTCCGTGTACACGACGGTCTGATCGCCCTTCAGCATGTCGTCCGCCATCGAGATGGCCGCATCCATGACGCCGCCGGGGTTGCTGCGCAGGTCCAGCACGAGGCGCTGCATCCCCTTCTCGTCCAGCTTGGTGACAGCCTTGCGAAACTCGTCGGGCGTGGTCTTGGCGAAGCGGCTGACGCGCACGTACCCGGTCTTCGCGTCCTCCATCATGTGGGCCGAGTTGACCGTCTTGAGCGGAATCTTGCCGCGCTCAATGGTGAAGTGAATCGGCTCGTTGCGCCCGCTGCGCTTCACGGTCACGTCGACCTCCGTACCGATCTCGCCCTTGAGGTGCTTCCGCACTTCGTTGGAGGAGAAGCCGATGGCCGAGGAGTCGTTGACGGCGATGATACGGTCTCCAGCCATTACGCCCACCTCCTCGGACGGGCCGCCGGGGATCGTCGAGATGACGCGCGCGGTGTCGTCGGGCACGTCGCTCGACGCGCTTGGCGGAAATATACGAGGAATGCGGGTCCAGCTCTTCCAGCATCCCGTCGATGGCCTTCTTCGCTATGTTTTCGGAGTCGACCTTCTCCACATACTGCTTGTCGATGATGCGGAAGGCTTCGTTCAGCTTGCGAAGCTGCGCGAGCGTGTCGTCGTCGCCGAGGCTCGCTTCCAGCTTCATGCCCAGCCCCGTGCCGATGACGAGCAGGAGCAGGGCGGAGATGAGGTACAGCGTTTTTTTATTACGCATTGGCGAGGGACGTTCGTTAAGAGTCAGTGATAGCGGGCGCGACGCTGCAAGTCTAACCGCAACGCCGGCTTGAAGGTCCGTGCGACCTCTGCCAGCTGCAATAACTTTGCCGAATGGTGAGCCGTCGAGCGGGTTGCTGAAATCGACCGGGGTAGATAACGCAAGTTGTGCCTTGCCGAAATGATGTTGCCTCACGACGGCGGACCGCGGACGGCAGACCGCGCCCCATCATGGAACCAACTCTCACAATCCGAGAACGGCGGCCAGCGGCGGTCCGCCGTCTGCCGATCACCGGCTTCTTGGCTACATGACACACAACTAATGAGGTGACATGCTAAATCACGTACATGTCGCGCCTCAACAGTATTCTTTCTCTTCTGAGGAATCATCCGGCAAGAGCAGACCTAACTGAACGGAACGCCAAGCGTGCACAGTCGTTTCGAGAGTCTATCCTCGGTTCCTGACAAAAACTGGACCGTAGAATGGCCCACAGATCTACGCGGATAAAACGGATAAATGTGGCTTGTTATCCCGCTATTTGATGTGATATTCCCCCTCTAATCCGCGCCTGTCTGTGTGCGCTTTTTTGTCGCGTACACGAAAGGAATCTGCCTGTCACGCTCATCAACTCACTCCGCCTATTTTCAACGCTACGACGCTCGCTCGCTTTTCGTCGTATCACCGTTCTTATGCGTTGCCGCAATAGGTTCGCGTGCCGGCTGACTATCCTCGCCGGCCTCCTCGCCGCTGCCGTCGCCCCGCTCTCCGCTCACGCACAGGGCTGGGGCACGCTCGAAGGGCGCGTCACGAGCGCCGAGGATCAGGGGCCGGTTCCCGGCGCGTCCGTCCTGGTGGCCGGCACCAACTTCGGCACCGCCGCCGGCGGAGACGGCGCCTACGAGCTGAGCATTCCCGAAGGCGAGTACGTCATTCGCATCACGGCGCTCGGCTACGAGGCGCACGTCGACACCGTTGTGCTGCGCCGCGACGAGACGACCCGCCTGAATGCCGCGCTCGAACGGTCGGTGGAGGAGATCGAGGAGCTGACCGTGAGAGACTCGACCGTCGTGCGGGACGCCGGCGTCTACGAACTCGATCCGGAGGACGTGCGCGACATGCCCTCGCCCATCAACGACGCGCTGCGCGCCCTGAAGGTGCTGCCGGGCGTGGCGACCAACAGCGAGTTGTCGAACCAGTATTCAGTGCGCGGCGGCGGCTTCAACGAGAATTTAATTTTTGTAAACGGCTTCGAGGTGTTCTTGCCGTTTCGCCCGCGCCAGGGCGAGCAGGAGGGCCTGAGCCTCGTCAATCCGGGGCTGGCCGAGCAGGTGACGTTTTACACGGGCGGCTTCCCGCCGCGTTACGGCGGTAAGCTCTCCTCGGCGCTGGACGTGCAGTACGTGACGCCGCGCGACCAGGAGTTGCACGGTTCGGCCTACGCCTCGCTGATGGGCGCGGGCGCTACCGTCAGCGGCGGCGCGCTTGACGGGCGGCTCGGCACGGCGCTCTCGGTGCGCAGCGCAAGCAACGGGCGGCTCTTCGGCACGCAGGAGCTGGAAGGCAACTACCGCGCCGACTTCAACGACGTGCAGGGGTTGCTCAACTTCAAGCTGGCCGATGGGCATCGCCTCCAGACACTCGGCATGTGGGCCGACTACGACTATCGCCTGAAGCCCGACAACCGTCGTTCCTACTTTGGCATCGTCAGCCTCAATCCCGAACTCTCCGATACGGATCTCAAATCGCTTCAGACCAGCTACGACGACGACTCCTTCGAGCGCGACGGCTACGAGACGCGCTTCGGGGGCGTGCGCCTCGAAAACCGGCTCTCCAACCGGCTGCGCATCGAGCACGACCTCGCTTATTTTCAGACCATTGAGACGGAAGAGCTTTTCGTCAGCGGCGCCTCGACGCTCACGCAGGTCAACCAGGGGGGCACGCCCATCCGCCGCATCGAGTCGGGCACGCAAACCGACGCAGCGGACAACCGCGTGAGCGTGCGCTCGCTGACCGGCAAGGGGCGCTACCGCTACACCGCCGGTCGCCACGCCGCCGAGGCGGGCTGGAGCCTGCGGCGCTTCCGCTTCGAGGACCGCCTCCGCGAGAAGACCGTGCTCAAAAATGCGGAGGTGTTCAACGTCGACGGCACCCTCGATACGACGTATCAACGCACCGTCGTCGACAGCCTCTACGACGACGCTCGCCTCAACGCGACGAAGGCCGGTGCGTACGTGCAAGACGCTACCAGCTTTCTGAACGACCGGTTCGTGCTCACCGCCGGGGTGCGCGCCGACTACTTTTCGTTTAACGACGAGTGGACCGCCTCCCCGCGTCTCTCGGCGCGCTATGAGCTTACTGACCGGACGACCCTGATGGGATCGGTGGGCCTCTACCATCAGGCCCCCACCTACCGCGAGTTTCGCGGGCAGACGCAAGTCGTCGCCAACATCGACAGCAACCTGAACCGCAATCTCGAAGCGCAGCGCTCGCTTCAGTTTGTGCTGGGCGGCGAGCACTTCGTGCCCTCGAAGCGCCTCTACCTGCGCGCCGAG
>PXTQ01000125.1:0-1403 GCA_003022505.1 Bacteroidetes bacterium QS_8_64_10
CGCGTTTCGGGCACATCGTCGGGCCAGAGCACCTCGAAGCGCGGGAGCGGCGTGCCTTCGTCGTCCTCGGTGCGCCCCTCCGCGTCGTCGGCCTTGATGTAGCCGGGCACGGCCTGCACGACGGGCGGGCGGTCGTCCTTCGGTACGTCTTCGAAGACCTGGTCGCGGATCTTCTTCATGCGCCCGTGCAACTGTTGCGCGGCCGATCGCGTGGGCACAGCGAAGTACATGCCGTCCACCAGCGCCGGGTCTTCGCGCTGAAAGAGCCGAAAAAAGCGCGCTACCGCCGCCTCCGTCTTGCCCGAGCCGGTGTCCGATTCCAGCACGGTCAGGCTTCCAGATTCGTGCACCGGCAGGTCACGCACCGTTTCCTGAATACAATGCGGCTCGTGCTTCGGCAACACGTGCTCGAACCCCACTTCGGCGGGCAGCAACGCCCGCGCCTGGCTCGCGTCGAGAAAGAGTTCGTCTATCGCTTCGCACGTCTGCTTCTTGGCCTCCGGCATCGGGTCCTCTTCTACGTCGTCGGCAAACTCGAAAAAGTGTTCGTCGTCCGACCCGATCCAGTCGGCCAGCGTGAGTACGCCGTTGAAGGCGTGTTGGATCGGAGCTTCACAGGGAAACGGGCGCGCGTCTTTCTCGAAGGCGTCGGAAAACCACTGTTGTTTTGCGAGGTGCATGAGCTTTTCCAGTTCGCGTAGCGGAGAACGAGACGCGCCCTCTTTCCACAGGTCGTCCTCGAACTTCTGGCTTCGCGGCTTGACAGGTTCTCCGTGGTGACCCCAAGCGGCACCGAGAAAACCTATGAGCGTATCGGGGTCGGCAAACCAACCACCGTCGAACATCTCTTCGATAGCGAGTGTTTTTGCTACCTTCTCCTGACAGGGCGAGTGCGACCCTTTCAGAAAGGCAACCATCGGCGCGACGTGTCCATTGCGCGGCTGCGCGCCGTCGAACGCCAAGTTCTGAAACCCGTGATTCACTTTTCCCGCGTCGTGGAGGGCCGCCAGCGCCGACAACCGCGCGACGTGCACCGGCGACAGCTCCTCCCAGCCGATGAGCGCGGCGAGACGGTCGCCCAGGATCGTGCGCTTAAGCAGCGCCTCCGTCACCGCCGCGACCTCGGCACTATGCGCCGCCAGCGGGTGCCAGTCCAGCACATTGCCGTCCTCGTCCTGGTCGAGTTTGGCCCAGAAGTCACTCTGTTTCAGGAGACGATCCATAGCTTCAAGCTACTTTTTCTTCGGTTACGGTGAGGCCCAGGTGAGAGGCTTCGCGCCGGCATCGCCGAGCGTGCGGTGGCTGCCCTCCTCCACGAGTTGCCAGAAGAGCGTGCGGGTGGCGCGTGCATCCACGAGGGCGGAATGAAGCGGCTCATCGGGCATGAGGTTGAACCGGTGAAG
>PXTQ01000125.1:1464-8960 GCA_003022505.1 Bacteroidetes bacterium QS_8_64_10
GCCGCGCTTCGTAGGCAACGAACTGGAAATCGAATTGGAGATTGTGCCCGACGACGACGCGGCCGTCGAGGCAATCGAGCAAAAGCGGCAGCTGATCAGCAAGCGAAGCGTCCGGAGCGGCTTGCTTCCGCCAGTGCAGCAGTGAGCCATTCGCGCCGACGACCGCAATCTCGGTGATCCCGGCTCCGCGATCCGGGCGAAGCCCCGTGGTTTCGAGGTCGAAGAAGGCGAAAGAGGCAAGACGAAGCGGACCCTCCGTCCAGTTCAGCGCGCCGCGATTTTGCAAGGAAGCGTTCATAACGTTTATCGCCTGCTTCGCTCGTCATGGTATCACTCTTTTACTTTATCGTCAAGGCGGAAAAGCAGAAAATTCGCTATTGAGGCAGGAGCGGACACACGTTGAGAAACGCTATTCCGTGTTGCCGACAACGGCGCTCGCTCGTACCAACAAGGGCAGCGAACCGACCTCAAAACTTTTCCTGCTCAATACACGTTCTCAAATGCAAGTTCCTCTTGACCGCGCGGCGCAGCCGACCCTCCGGCCATGAAACGCTTTCTGTCATCTTGGACGGCCCTGCTGCTGGGTGCCTTCGCCGTCGGGGCGGTGTTGCTTATCGGCAGGCCGCCGGAGCAAGGCTGGCAGCGCAGCACCTCGTGGACGCCGCTCCTGGAGGCGGGCTACGACGCGCAGGTCCGCCGGCCCGTCTACCCGGACACGCTCGCCGCGCTCGACGGGCGAACGCTCCGGCTCAACGGCTTCATGGTGGCGCCGGAAAGCGGGGAGACGCAACGGTTTCTACTGTCAGCCTACCCGCCGTCGTGCCCCACTTGCATCCCCGCCGGGCCGGAGTCGATGGTGGCCGTGCGCACCCGCCGGCCCGTCGCGTACCGGAACGGCTCCGTGAGCGTGCAGGGCACTTTTCAGTTGGCCCGCGCGGGAGGCGCTTCGAGCACGCTCTATCGGATGGTGGATGCGCGCGTGCGAGGCGGTGGTAATGTGCGGCGACATCCCTGATGCGCGCAGCGCTCAGAATCGCGACGAAGAAGCGCTCCGGCTTCGCGTGCGGCTTCTGCTACTGAACGCCCGGTGCGCCTCGTCGCTCAGAAGCGCCCAGAACGTGTACACGCCCAGCGCCGTGCCGAGCGGGAAGTTGAGCAAATCGAACGCGCCCATGATGAGACCGAGCACGCGCCCCCACGGGCGTCGCTTCAGCAGTCCGTAGGCCGCAATCAGGCCCGGAACGGCCCAGATCGCCACGAGAAACGAGAGGATGATGCCGAGAATGCTCATCACGCTGAACGCGGTCGGCTCCATCGAGAGCGCGCCGATTCCGCCGAAGACGAGCAAAACGATACCCGCGCCGAGAAGCACGAGGAGGCTCTGCGCGATGTGCAAGTATCCGATGATGTTGATGTGCTGTCGCATGGCTTTCCTCCGCAATATGATGAAATAGAAGCGCGTTTGGACGGGAGTACGCACGTCCGTTGGGACAGGTTACAGTCGGTGTCAACTATCTTCATACCTTCTCACCGATCATTGCGTCAAAATACTCGAGGCGCTGCTCGGCGATAGCGGGCCACGAGAACCGGCGCGCGGCTTCGAGCGCGTCCTCCGACAGCGCCTCGTACTCGCCCGCCGGCATGTCCGCGATGCGCGTGACCGCCTCGGCGAGGGCCGCGTCGTCCTCCGGCTCGATGACCGCGCCCTCGGCGTAGGCGTCCAGCCCGCCGGTGCGCGTGATGACGAGCGGCAGCCCGCAGCCCATCGCTTCCAGTCCCGCGATGCCGAAGCCCTCGGTGCGCGAGGGCATGATGCTCATCCGCGCCACGTTGTGAAACTGTGCGATTTTGGCGTAGGGCTGATGCCCCGGGAAGTGAACGTTCTCGCGGTCGTACTCGTCCTGGCGATCTTCGTCCAGCGCGTCCTCCAGCGCGCCCGTACCGAAGATGACGAAATGCACGTCGTCGCGCTCCTCCCGGATGCGCCGGTTCGCCAACAGGATCGTGTCGATGCCTTTCGTGCGCGAGAGCTTGCCCGCAAACGTCACGACGGTGGCCTCCGGCGGGATGCCCAGCCCGAACTCGCGCATGATCGCCGCGCGGTCCACGTCGTCACGCGGGTAAAAGACGCTCTGATCGTAGCCGTTGCCCGTCACCACCACGTTATCGTCGCGGACGTCGTAAAGGTCCATCACCTCGCGGCCCGTGCTCTCGGAGACGGCGAAGATGTACTCCGCGCCCTGCGCAGCCTCCGTCGCGTAGGGCTGCATCCGCTCGTCGTAATGGAACGCCATCTGGTCGCTGTGGTGCGCCACGACGCAGTACTGCTGATTGAGTTGCTTGACAGCGTAGGGCATCGCCCAGACGTGGTGGCACTCCACGATGTCGGGGTCGAAGTCGTTGGCAACCTCCCGAAAGCGCTCTTGAAAGCTGGAAAGGTAGAGCGACAACTCGTCCTCGCTCAGTTCCTTGAAGGTCCAGGCCCCGCGCACGTTACGCGGGTTCGGGTCCGCGATCATGAGCGGAAACGTGTACAGTTCGACGTCGCCCTGTTCAAGCGGGAACGGCCACACCTCGTGGCGGGCGGCGGGGGCGTGCTCCTCGCTCAGCGCCGCGACCTCGGCGGCCTCCTCGTCGTTGCGGACGCGCTCCGGGTAGAGGACGGCGATCTCGTGGCCGCGCTCGGTCAACTCGCGCGTGAGCGCCTCCACGACGGTGCCGCTGCCGGTGCCCCACGATCCCGTCATCGTAAAGAGAATGCGCATGATTGAGGTTGTAGGTTAGCAGCAAGTTTGCGGGTTGCAGGTTTGGAGGAGCGACTCCATTCACGCTATCCGAAGCATCGCACCGCTTTCGCGTAAAATTGCTTTCAGCCGGCTCAATTGCATCCGCTTTCTGGTAAAATAACTGAAACAAGGTGCGACTACTCGCACTCAAGCAGGTGCTCGCCGATGGGGCACGTTCAGGTACGTTTCAGAACAACTCGGTTACATTACCACGTTCGCACGTCTGCACCGTGTTCGTCCAGCTCATCCGTTGAGTTTGCGCTAAACCAGCCCGCTGCGCTTGCGAAAGAACCACTCGGCGGCCAGGAGCGCGACGACGGCAGCCAGCATCCAGTAGACGTGCCAGAGCGCTGTCTCGCGGGTGGAGGTGCGCACCGACGACTTCAGCAAGCCGGCCTCGCGGAGGTGAGCGCGCCCACCGCAAAGCTGCCCTGATCCGACCCGAGCGCCTGCCCGTCGCGGGTGGCCCGCGCCCGGTACTGGTACGTGCCCGCCGGCAACGACCCCACGCTCAGCTCGTACTGCCCGCTGCCGGTCGCATTCATCGTATAGGGATACTTCTTGCCGCCCGGCGCCGTCACCGTCACCTCTACGCTGGCGTTATCAATGGGGTCGAAGCTTTCGTCGTAGACCTGCCCGGTCAGTTCCACTGGCTCGTCGCCCGCGAACGTCTGACGCACCGGCTCGACGCGCACCTGGCGTCGGGCGTCGTCACCCACTGCACCAGGTTCGAGAGCACGCCCGGCCAGAGCGGGTCGGCCCGCTCCAGGTCGCCCGGCAGGTTTGCCCACCGCCACGTTCCGGCAGCCAGAACCGCCGCCGTCCTCCGCCCGGCGCGGCGCTGCACCGCAATCATCGGCCCGTCGAGGCTCACCCCCTTTACCTGCGGCGTCGCCAAAACGGAGGCGTCGGGGGCGGCCTGCCAGCGACTCTGATTGTAGCGAAGCGGGGGCAACTCGCCGTAGACGGAGAGCGGCACGTTTGGCACCTCGAAGACCGGATGGCCGCGCCCGGCGGCGGTCACGCGGAGCATGGCCTCGGTGAACGCGGAGCGCGCGTTGTCGGGCGCGGCGGGCAGCACGTCCGCCAGGCTCTCGCCGAGCGCGGAGAGATCCGTCTGGCGGGTCAGCAGGAAGAGCACGGGCGTGCCGTCCTCGATGGCCGTTCGGACGCGCTCGACGGTAGTCGCCTGCGCGGCGCTGCCGGGCCAGCCTGCGAGCACCAGCACGTCGGCGGCCTCCGACAGGTCGTCCGGCAGCGGGCCGCCGTAGTACGACCCCGCTCCACGCTGCACGTACGCATCGAGCGCGACGCTCTGCAGGCGCTCCAGGATTTGCCGGGTCGCCGCCACGTCGGGACCGGGAGCCGCGCCCAGCAGCACCACGTTCTTGCGGCTTTCCAGCACCCGCACCGTAAACGGCTTGCGGTTGTTGCGATGCGTCGCCTCGCCCTCGAGCCGCGTGACGCGCACCTCGTACTGCTGCAGGCCGGCCTCACGCGGCGTAAAGCTCAGCTCGACGGGCACCTCACCGCGCTCCTCATCGGGCAGCGTCACCGACTGGGCATCCAGCCGCTCCGAACCGTCGTACACCCCCACGGTCACGCGCTGCCCCGTAAAGCCTTTCGTCTGGAGGCGCACCTGCACGGGCACCTCCGTGCCTTTGTAGACGACCTCGTTGGTGGAAACGCGGCGAACGAGCAGGTCACGCAGGCGCGTCGTGTCACCCGCCACCATCGTATAGATCGGCACGGGGTAACGGTCGGCCAGGTACAGCGGATTGCGCCCCGCGTTGTACTGCCCGTCGGAGACGAGCACTACACCGCGCAGGTTGTCCTGCTCCAGTTCTTGCCGGGCGCGAGAGAGGGCACGGGCGACGTTCGTGCGGGGCGCGGAGAAGGCGAGCGAGTCGGCAAAGCTCGCGGCGGGATCGACCGCCTGGGCGCTGCCACCAAAGAGAAACGGACGCCAGGCGTCGCTATTTTCGGAAAGCGCGCGGATGGACCGGCGAACGGCAGCCGTCGTCGTATCGGTCGCGGTCGTGCCGCGCGGGCCGAGGCTCTGCGAGTTGTCGGCCAAGACGGCGACGGCGGGCGGGCGCTCTTCGCTGACGGTGCGGCGCAGGACGATAGCGAGCGCCCCGAAGCGCAGCCCGCCGAGCAGCAGCCGGCGTCCCGTCGGCAGCGAGGGCGTCGTGCGATGGTAGCTCCAGTAAGCAAGCGCTCCCGCCGCGACGAGGGCGAGCGCCAGCCACCACGGCGCGAAGCTTAACGACAGCGAGATCGCAATCACGCGGTTCAGGGGTGGATGTTTGGATATGTGAACGTGTGGACGTGTGAAGGCACCCACTACACGACAAAAATTTTCAGCCCTCTTTTAGCACATTTTGGAAGACAAAAAATCCCCTAAACTGTCATTCTGCCCCCCGACGCGGGTGTACGATCTGCGCTGCTAAGCGCACAATCTCCATATGTCGGCGAGACGCCTAAATGATGGAGATTCTGAATCAAGTTCAGAATGACACATCTAATCGGGGGTTTTTGTCGTGTAGCAAGGTGAAGGTAAAACGTACAGACCTTCATACTTTCACACCTACAGACGCCAGCGAAGCTGGCCTCAAAGGTGAGGCTGAATCAGATAGGCCATGTATCCCAGAAACGCAATGAGCATCACGAAACCCTCCATGCGCGTGATGCGATAACCCGTCCAGGCCAGCGGGAAGAGGAGCGCGCCGAAGCCGAGCATGACGGGAAGGTGCGTGGAGAGCGACAGGGTATCTACCTGGAGCGGATGGACGAGCGAAACCAACCCGACCACGAAGAGCATGTTCAGCATGTTGCTGCCCAGGACATTGCCGAGTGAGATGGCGCTCTCGTCATTGACCGCGCTGACGAGCGAGGCCGCCAGTTCGGGCAGGCTCGTGCCCAGCGCCATGACGGTTAGCCCGATGACAGCAGTGCTGACACCGTAGCTCTCGGCGACGTTCACGGCGGAGGAGACCATGAGGCGAGCACCGCTGGCCAGCATGATCATGCCGCCTCCCAGAAAGACCACTTTTTTACGCCACGCGAGATTACTTTCCGCATCTATCTCGTCCAGTTCGCCGAGGGAGCCGTCGGGGCCTCCACTGCGGCGCGCGTCCAGCACCAGGAAGATGAGCAAGCTCACGAGCAGAAAAACGAGAATGATGCCGTCCGCCGTGCCGATCACGCCGTCCCAGGACAGCCCGTAGAAGAGCACCATCACGCCCATCATGACGGGATACTCTTTGCGCAGCGTGTTGGGGGCGATGCCAATCGGCAAAACGAGCGCCGTGGTGCCCAGAATGAGGGCAATGTTGGCGATGTTGGAGCCTACGATGTTGCCGAGCGCGAGGCTGTCCTCGTTGCGCAGCACCGCCAGGAAGTTAATGACGAACTCCGGCATCGAGGTACCCAGCGCCACCACCGTCAGGCCCACGACGAGCGGGCGGATGCCGTACCGGAGAGCGAGGCTGGCCGCGCCGCGCACAAGCCACTCGGCGCCAAAGTAGAGGAGGCCGATGCCAATGGAAAAGAGAAGGGCCTGCAGCCACATCCAACGGGCGTGGAGTAGAGCGGTGTGAGGTTACACGGAAGACAAGAAGCCTCCCGTAAAGCCGCCGGGGAGCAAATCGGTAGGTGAGGCCGATTCCGGCCCCTTGCCTCGTCGATCCATCCAAACCGTAGCACGGGGAGCGAGTTCCAGAAGAAGCTGGCGGCAAGCCCCGCACGGCGTGCTGCGGGCGGCGCGCGGGCAGGCCAAGTGCATTGCCTGCGCCTCGCCGCTCGCGTAGCTGAGCGCCGTGCCGAGCGCGTTCCGTTCGGCGCAGAGCGTGCGCGTCCAGTCCTCGTACTCAACGTTCACACCGGGCACGGCGCCGGCGGGTGTGTGCAACAGGCAGCCCACCGGAAACTCGGAGAGTGGCACGTGCGCGTGGGCGACAGCCAGGCGGCGCGCTTCGGCTGCGGCGTCGTCGGGTGCGCTCGGCTCTGCGTCGAGGTACGGATCGAGCGCGGACTGAAGGGCGGGCAGTGCGCCGGCCTCGTCGCGGGCAAACGACCGCTCCGAGGTTTGCCGCCAGTGCGCCTGCGGGAGCAGGTCCAGCAGCGCCTTCTCGTCGGGACGAGCGGGACGGCTTAGCGCGACGCCGAGCGGTGCGGGCGCGTCACAGGCTACCGCCGTGGTGACGGCGTTCAAGAGCGCCGGGATGACAAGCGAGAACGAGGCGCTCTCCACGCGGACACCGGGCACCCAGCGCCCATCGGCCAGGAGCACGCCTGCCGCACGCGGCTCTTCCGAAAATGGCACGTGCGAGCGGTCGGTCAGAGCGCGCACTTCCTCGCCGAGCGCGCTTAGCGGCCCGGAAGCCATAGCATCATCGGAGGCAGCAGCGGTCATACCGATTTGAGGAAGTCAATGGTCGTGACGACGGTAGAGGCCGGGCAGGAGCGTGCCTATTCGATGCCGTAGTGGAGTCGTAACGGTGTGACGTTGCGAAATGAAGCGCCGCGGGTTCTGAATCAAACGAACGACCTGCAAGTTTCCCGAAGACGAAATTGTGCCTCCAAGCACTGACACGTATGTTTTAAAGAAAAGCCGAAGTGGCGGAATTGGTAGACGCAGCGGCCTTAAAAGCCGCTGGGCTGCATACAGCCCGTGCGGGTTCGAGTCCCGCCTTCGGCACCAAGCTC
>PXTQ01000126.1 GCA_003022505.1 Bacteroidetes bacterium QS_8_64_10
CATCATGGCGAACACGTCGCGGGCGGCGTCCTCGAAGGCATCGTCGGCGGCCACAACGTTGTAGATCGAAACGGTGTTGTCGAAGTTCATCCAGATGCCGGGCGAGTCAGGCTTGTCGTACTCCGGCACGAGCGGCGGCTCTTCCATGCTGGTTGGCGGTTACTGATGCGGATATTGAATAGCTAAAGATTTCGACCGGTACATCCTTTAGGAGGAAATAGGAAGATGAGAAGGTGGAAAGATGGGGGGCGGACGTTTTGAGCGTGCCGAGATCGTTTCCGCTTCCTACCGTCTTATCTTCCCAACCTCCTATCTTTCCCAAAAAAACCTCATCTCCGACCTTTAGTTACCTACGCACAGGACCGTAAAATTTTCCCCTTGAGCCTGCGCTAAAACGCTTCCGGGTCGGGCGCTACGGTGTCGAGCACGCGCGCCGACGAGAGCACGCCCGGCAGCCCCGCGCCGGGATGCGTGCCCGCCCCCACCACGTAGAGGTCGTCCACATCGGCGCTCGCGTTGTGCGGGCGAAAGTAGGCGCTCTGCCGGAGCACCGGCTCCAGGCTGAACGCGGCTCCCTTGACGGAGCGGTAGTCGTCGCGGAAGCCGCGCGGGGTGAGCGTGCGGCTCGTCACGATCTCGTCTTCTAAACCGGGCAATACCGTCTCGCCGAGGTAGCGCGCTATTTTTGGGCGATAGCGCTCGGCCTGCTCCTCGTCCCACGGGTCGCCGCTCTCCAGGTGCGGCACCGGACTCAGGACGTAGAAGGCGTCGCAGCCGTTGGGCGCCATCGACGGATCGGTGGCGGTGGGGCGGTGCAGGTACAAGCTGAAGTCGTCGGCCAGCGTTTTGCGGTGAAAAATATCATCGAGCAGCTCTTCGTAGCGCTCGCCCATCAAAATGGTGTGGTGCGCCACGTCGTCGTAGGTGCGGCGCGTGCCGAAGTACCAGACGAACAGGCTCATGGAGTGGCGGGCGCGCTTGAGCCGCTGCCGGGCGCGCGGCGCCGCGCTGTCGGGGAGTAGGTCGCGGTACGTGGCGGTCACATCGGCGTTGGAGACGACGAGATCGGCCTTCAGGTGCTCGCCGCTTCGCAGCCGCACGCCGCTCGCGCGGTCGCCTCCATCGAGCGTGATGGCATCCACATCCGCGCCGAGCCTAAGCTGGCCGCCGTGCTCGGTGATGAGCGACGCCAACCCGTCGACGAGCGCGCCCGTGCCGCCCATCGCGTAGTGCACGCCCCACTTGCGTTCCAGAAACAGAATGAGCGCGTAGATCGAGGTGGTGGTGAACGGGTTGCCGCCCACGAGCAGCGGGTGAAACGAAAACACGCGGCGCAGCCGCTCGTCGTCGATGTAGCGGGCCACCATGCCGTGCACGGTGCGGTAGCTGCCGAGGCGCACCATGGCGGGCACGATCTTGAGCATGTCGCGCAGCCGCGAGAACGGCGCGTGACCCAACTCCTCGAAGCCGACCTCGAAGATCTCCTCGCTTTTCTCGACGAAGCGCTCGTAGCCCGCCACGTCGCCGGGCGCGAAGCGGCGCACCTCCTCGCGCATGGCGTCGGCGTCGCCGGTGTAGTTGAACACCTCACCGCCCGGAAAGCGGATGCGGTAAAACGGCGAGATCGGGACGAGGTCCACATCGTCGGCGAGGCGGCAGCCCATGAGCTGCCACAGCTCCTCGAACAGAAACGGCGCGGTGATGACGGTGGGGCCGGCGTCGAACGTAAAACCGTCCTGCCGGAAGACGCGAGCGCGCCCGCCGGGCTGGTCGAGGCGGTCGAGAACGGTGACGCGGTAGCCGCGCGCCAGGAGGCGGACGGCGGCGGCCAGCCCGCCGAAGCCCGCTCCGATGACGACGGCGCGGGGCGCATCGGGGGCGGGAGGGTCGGGCGTTCCGTTGGGCGAGAGAAGCTGGGTGTCAGGCCGCCGGGCCAGGTAGCGCGTCCAGGTCACGGTCGATCGGTTTCAGATTCAAGGTTGGCAGATTACGCGCTCTCCTGCTGATCGGGAAAGAGCCGGTCGAAGCGATCCATCATTTCTTGGGCCTCGCGCTCCACCTCTTCTTCGCTCTGCTCGGTCCCGGCGAAGCGCGTTTTTAGCGACGCGATGCGCTCGCGGCGCTCTTGCGGAGCGGCGTGGGCCAGATCCCAGTACGTCTCGGCGCGGTCCAGCACCTCCTGCATCTGCGAGGGATCCTGCAAGACGTCCTCCGATTCCAGCATCGGCTTGGCGAAGAGGGCGCGCGCCTCGTCCGGCGGCAGCGCGTCCTCGCCGTAGGTGCTATCGGAGCCGTCCGCGTCGCGGGGTTGCGCATTGCGATCCGCGTAGCGCTGCATGAGTTGGTCGAACGCACCGGGGCCGGTAACGTCGTCCTCGGCGGCAAGCTGGTTGCGGCGCGCCTTCAGGGTGGCAAGCAGCTCGCGCAGGCTCTGAGACTCGGCCTCGCCGGCTTCGGGGCCGACCAGGACGCGCCGCAGCCCCTCGAAGCGGTCGCGCCGTGCCGAGGCGCGCATCCCCAAAAAGACCCAGAGCAGCCGGGCCGTCTCCAGCACGGCGACGAGCGAGGCCAGTTCGTCGGTGCGACCGTCGCTCTGAGCGTTCGCCAGGCTGGCGCGCATGTCCACCTGGTACAGGTCGAAGAGCGGCTCGGCGAAGTCAGCCAGTTGATCGAAAGGCACGCCGGCCTCGTCGTTCAAAAAAGTGTCCAGCGTCTCCTGGAGCGAATCGGGCATGTTGGTTGGGTGTTTGAATGTTCGGGTGGTTGAGTGTTCAAGGTGGAAAGCGTGAAACGCACGACGTGCAACGCAGCAACGCGCGAACGCTACCGTGGGCGCTCTGCCAGATGTCGGCAATGTGGTCGGTCAGGTAGTCCAGCGAGTCCTCGTCGCGCAGGTCGCCTTTGTGGGACATCGGATTCCAGCTCTTGTACCAGGCGCCCACGTTCAGCTTGCGGTCTTCGAGGTAGCCGGCCTCGGCCAGCTCTTCGTAACGCTCCGTCAGCTTGCTGATCGGATAGGCTATTACGTCATTAACGTCGTAAATGTTGAGCCACTTCGGATCGCAGCTCGGATGGAACGTGTCGAGAGCCTTGCCGGGAAAATGGATGGCCTTTAGGCGTCGCCGAAGCGCAGCCGCCAGATG
>PXTQ01000127.1 GCA_003022505.1 Bacteroidetes bacterium QS_8_64_10
CAAACGTCAGGTAGTCCTGCGCGGCGGCGGGGAGCGCGTCAAACTGCTGCGCGCCGGCGATGTCTTCGTTCCAGCCGGGCAGTGTCTCGTAGATCGGTTCCACCCGCTGTTGCGTGCGCACGTCGCTCGGAAAGCGATCCGTCTCTTTGCCGCTCGGAAGCCGATAGCGCGTGCATACTTTGAGTTCGTCCAAGCCGCTCAAAACGTCCAGCTTGGTGACGGCCAGCTCCGTGAAGCCGTTGACGCGCGTCGTGTAGCGGAGCGCCACGAGGTCGAGCCAGCCGCAACGCCGGGGCCGACCGGTCGTCGCGCCGAACTCCGCGCCCACGTCTCGCAGGTGCTCACCCACGTCGTTGTGAAGCTCCGTAGGAAACGGGCCGTTGCCCACGCGCGTGGCGTACCCTTTGACGATGCCGATGGTGCGCTCGACGGAGGTGGGCGGCACGCCCAGGCCGGTGCAGCATCCGCCCGCCGTGGGATGGCTGCTCGTGACGAACGGATAGCTGCCGAAGTCCACGTCCAGGAGCGACCCCTGCGCGCCCTCCGCCAGCACCCGCTTGTTTTCGCGCAGCGCGCGGCTTAGATACGCTGAGGTGTCGGTGACGTACGGGTCGATCTTCTGGTCAAATTCGACGTACTCCTCGACGATCTCGTCTACGTCGAGTTGCTCGGAGCCGTAGACGCGCTTCAGAATGGCGTTTTTTTGCTCGATGGAGCGCGTCAGCTTTTCGCGCAGCACGTCGCGGTCCAGCAGGTCCACCACGCGGATGCCGGAGCGTGCGAACTTGTCGGTGTAGGCCGGTCCGATGCCGCGCCCGGTGGTGCCGATGGCGTCGTCGTCAGAGCCGTCGGAGCGCGCAGCCTCCTGCGCCGCCTCGATTCGCTTATGATACGGCATGATGAGGTGCGCGTTGTGGGAGATCAGGAGCCGCCCCTCGGCCTCGTAACCCAGGTTGCGGATCGTCTGGATCTCCTCCATCACGGCCGCGGGATCGAGCACGACGCCGTTGCCGATGACGCAGGTAGTGTCTTCGTGGAAGATGCCACTCGGCACGAGGTGCAGGACGAACTCTTCGTCGCCCCAGCTGATAGTGTGGCCGGCGTTGGCGCCGCCCTGATAGCGCGCCACCACGTCGGCGTCCGGGCTGAGGAGATCGACGACTTTTCCTTTTCCCTCGTCGCCCCATTGGCTTCCGACGACAATCGTTACAGGCATTGCAATTTACGAATTTCGATTGGAGACTTCCGAATTGGACGATCACATCGGATCGTCCTTACACACTCTTTTATTTCGGCGCAGTGCATTCGCTATTCGACAGTCGTCACTCGCCATTCGAGGCGGGCGGATTCGTCTCGTAGCTCTGGGCGGCCTCGTCCACGGAGTCGTACTCCTTGAAGACCGTCAGCAGCTTCGTCACCATCAAGAGCGACTCGATGCGGTCGGCCACGTTCGCGAACCGCAAGTCGCCGCCGGCGTTGCGCGCGGTGGTCATGGCGCTGACCAGCATGCCGAGGCCGCCGGAGTTCATGAACTTGGCCTTGCTGAGGTCCACGACGATCTGATTCTTGCCCTCGTCGCGCAGTTCGCGGAGCCGGTCGTGCAGCTCGGCACCGTCCGGTCCGCCCAGCACGTCGCCTTTCAGGGTGATGACGACGGCCTCGTAGCGTTCGTCTACGTCGTATCGCATGGTTTTATGGCTTGCAGGGGATGGTTTGTAGGATGAACTTGACCCTACGAAAAGCATCCAGCGCAGGATGCACCCTCCGTATTTCGCAATGCGTATTGCGTAAGGGAAGCTTCCTTTTACGCTTTACGCATTGCGAAATACGTTCGCGCTGAAAGGTCGCACTACGCAAAAGAACAACAAAAGCTCTCGGTTGGAGGCCTATGCCTCACGGGCTACGATTCCAGCCGGTCGCGCAATTCCACCACCACCGGCGAGGCTACGAAGACCGACGAGTACGTGCCGATCAGGACGCCGATAATGAGCGCGAAGCTGAACCCGCGCAACACCTCACCCCCGAAGATAAAGAGCGTCGTCACCACGAACAAGGTGGTCACGGAGGTGATGACGGTGCGGCTGAGCGTGGTGTTGATGGAATGGTTGACGATCTCGTTGTAGGGCCTCGTCTTAAACAGGTTGCTGTACTCGCGGATGCGGTCGAAGACGACGACCGTGTCGTTGAGCGAGTAGCCCACGATGGTCAGAAAGGCGGCGATGATGGCCTGGTCGATCTGAAGCGAAAACGGCGCGATGTCCGACAGGAGCGAGAAGATGCCGAGCGTGATGGTTACATCGTGAAAGAGCGCCGCCACCGCGCCGAGGCCGAAGCGCCACTCGAAGCGCACCAGGATGTAAATGAAGATCACCAAGAGCGATCCCAGCACCGACCACAATGCGCCGCGCGCCAGGTCTTCGGCGAAGCGCGCCCCCACCACGTTCGTCTTGATCAGCTTTGCCTGCGCCTGCGGGAATTGCTGCCCGATGGTCTGCATGATCGCGTTTTGCACGTCGCTGATGTCGCCTTCGGGAGCGGTGCGGATGAGCAGTCCCTGATCGCCGTAGCGCTTCCCTTCGGGCGTGGATTCGAGCGGTTCCTCCAGCGCGGTACGCACGTCGGTGGCGCTCAGGCGGTCGGGCGTCTCCACGACGAATTCCATGCCGCCCCGGAAGTCGATGCCCAGTTCCAGGCCGCGCACGGCGAGCGATCCGACGCTCAAGACGAGCAAGATAGCGGAGAAAACATACCCCTTCTGCCGGTTCGGGATGAGCGAGTAATCAGCCTCTTCGAAGATGCGCATTGTGTTTGAGAATGGGAGAGCGGGTGAACGGAAGAATGGGAGAGGGGGGGGCGTAGAGCTGGAACGTGGGAAAACAGAAGAACGGGCGTGCGTCCTTTCTCTCGTTCCCCCACGCGCCCGTGCTCATCCGAAGCCGATTCGCATCTTGCGGTCGATGATCATGTAATCGAAGACGATGCGGGTGATGATGATGGCGCTAAAGAGCGAGGCCAGGATGCCGGCCATGAGCGTGACGGCAAAGCCCTGGATCGGGCCGACGCCGAACGAGTACAGGATCGCGCCGACGAAAAACGTCGTGATGTTGGCGTCGA
>PXTQ01000128.1 GCA_003022505.1 Bacteroidetes bacterium QS_8_64_10
CTCGCCTCGCGCGTTGCCGAGATCCTGCGCGGCAAGCATAAGCCCACCTACACGCCGCACGTGGACACCGGCGACTTCGTGATCGTCACCAACGCCGACAAAGCGCGCTTTACGGGGCAAAAAGACGTTCAGAAAGAATACTACCGGTACAGCGGCTATCCGGGCGGCGGGCGCACCCGCACCCCCGACGAGATGCGCGAGAAGAAGCCGACCTTCTTGATCGAGCACGCCGTGCAGGGGATGCTGCCGAACGGCACGCTCGGACGTGAGATGGCGAAGAAGCTGAAGGTGTACGCCGGCCCCGATCACCCGCATCAGGCGCAGAAGCCGCAGGAACTGACGCTGTGACAGCCGAACGGTTTCCGCTTTGTTTCGGCGCTCGCGCGAGTCCGAGACGAGTATTGCGTAATGCGGTTGCCCGGCCTTCTGCTTCGTGCCTTTTCTCGACTGGCAGTACCATGCAGAAAGCAAACTGCTTTGACTTTTTCTTCCAGCGCTTTAGATAAGCACCCTTACGCAATACGAAATACGCAGTATGCAGCGTTTGTTTTAAGCACAACTTTTTCGATAAGCAAACACCCTTACCGAAGCACATGCCTCAAATAGAACAATACAACGCCTTAGGTCGCCGCAAAACCGCTGTGGCTCGCGTCTACCTGCGGCCCGGCGGCAGCGGCGAGATCACGATCAACGACAAGCCCGAAGACGAGTACTTCCCGCTCGACTGGCGGCGCAAAAAGATTCATGCGCCCTTTCAAGTGACGGACAGCGAAGAGGGCGAATTCGATGTCGTCGTCAACGCCGACGGCGGCGGCTACACGGGCCAGCTTGAGGCCATTCGCCTCGGCATTTCGCGGGCGCTCGTAGCCTACGACGAGGAGCACCGAGGACCGCTCCGCGACGTAGGCTTCCTGACGCGCGACCCCCGCATGGTGGAGCGCAAGAAGTACGGCAAGCCGAAGGCGCGCAAAAGCTCGCAGTTCTCCAAACGATAAGTTGCAGGTTTCAAGTTTATCAGGTTACAAGTTTCTCTTTCAGGCCTGCAACGTGCAAACTTGTAACTTGCCAACCTGAAAACCAGACCTATGGCAGAGACTCAAGCAGAACCGGAAACCGACTCTTCTGACACCGCCCAAGAAGAAGCCGCCCCGGCCGGCGAGGCGGAAGCCCCTAATGCCGGAGCAGCTTCCTCGGCAAAAGAGCAGTCCGACGAGGCCGAAGCGGAAGCGCTGGCCGGCGACGAAGCGCCCACCTCCGACGAAGGCGAGGCCGAGACGCCCGACGCCGAAGCGTCCGCCCCGGACGAAGAAGCAGAAGCCGCCGGCGACGACGCTGCATCGAGTGAGCAAGCCGAGGAGCAAGCCCGGATCGAGGAGCGGCGCACCGACGCCAGTCTTGAAGAGCTGCTGAAGGCGGGCGCGCACTTCGGGCATCTCACCAGCCGGTGGCACCCGAAGATGGAGCCGTACATCTTCATGGAGCGTAACGACATCCACATCGTCGACCTGATGCAGACGCAGGCGATGCTCGACAAGGCCGTGGGTGCGGCCCGGCGCTTCGGCAAGCAGGGCAAGCGCATTCTCTTCGCCGGCACCAAGAAGCAAGCCCAGAGCGTCGTCACCGAGCAGGCCCAGGCCTGCGACATGCCCTACGTCACGAAGCGCTGGCTCGGCGGGATGCTCACCAACTTCGAGACGATCAAAAAGAGCATCC
Organism: Bacteroidetes bacterium QS_8_64_10; assembly: GCA_003022505.1. Lineage (GTDB taxonomy): Bacteria > Bacteroidota > Rhodothermia > Rhodothermales > Salinibacteraceae > PXTQ01. Next base: position 1,714 of record PXTQ01000128.1, read on the forward strand.
GGCGCATGGAAGAGCTGGATCGCATGGAGCGCGAGGGCATCCTCGACAAGCTCAAGAAGAAAGAGCGCCTGATGCGCCTCCGCGAGCGCGAGAAGCTGCGCGACACGCTCGGCGGCATCGCCCAGATGCCCCGCCTGCCCGGCGCCGTCTTCGTCGTGGACATTCGCCGCGAGGACATCGCCGTCAAGGAGGCCAACAAGCTCGGCATTCCCGTCATTGCGATGGTGGACACCAACTGCGACCCAAACCGCGTGGAGTATCCTATCCCGGTCAACGACGACGCGCAAAAGACGATTGCCCTCGTCACCGAGATCATCTCCAACGCCATTCAAGACGGTCAGCGCGAGCGTAAGGCCGAGCAGGCTGCTGACCAAGCCAAGCAGCAACAGCAGTAGGGTGCGGCCCGTCCCGTTCCCTCCCGCAAGGGGTAAGCCGCCGACTCGCCCCAACCACCAACCAAAAACCAGAAACCGCAAACCGAAAAACCGCAAATGCCCACCATTTCCGCTCAAGACGTTAAAGAGCTGCGCGACACGACCGGCGTCGGCATGATGGACTGCAAGAAGGCCCTTCAGGAAGCCGACGGCGACTTCGACCGGGCCGTCGAGTTGTTGCGTAAGAAAGGGCAGCAGGTGGCCGCCAAGCGCTCCGACAAAGAAGCCTCCGAGGGCCTCGTCGTGACGGCGCTCGCCGACGACGGCTCCACCGGCGCCATCGCCGAGGTGAACTGCGAGACGGACTTCGTGGCGCGCAACGACGACTTCAAGCGCTTCGCCAACGAAATCGCGCGTCTCGTTCTCCGGGAGCAGCCCGATGATGGACTGGGCGGTGACGCTCTTGCCGGAGCCGGACTCGCCGACCAGCCCCAGCGTCTCGCCGGGCGCGAGCGACAGCGCGACGTCCTCGACGGCCGTGATGCCCGGCTCGCGTCTCGGCGTGCTCGTAGAAGTGACCGGCGACGGCAATCTCGAAGCCGTAGGGCGCGACCTCGCCATGCAGGTGGCCGCCCTCAGCCCCATCGCCGCGCGGCGCGAGGACGTGCCCGCCGAAGTCGAAGAGAAGGAGCGCGAGATCGCCCGCGACGCCGCCCAGAACGAGGACAAGCCGGAGCACGTGCTCGATCAGATCGTGGACGGCAAGATGGAGCGCTTCTACGAAGACAACGTGCTCATCGAACAGCCTTTCGTCAAAGACTCGTCCGTGACCGTCGAGGAGAGGCTCGACGACGCGGGCACCGACGTGCGCGGCTACGTGCGCTTCGCCCTCGGCGAATGATCTCGATTTCGGATTGCGGATTGCTGATTTTGGATAGACAACGTGGCCCCCTCATGAATCCAAAATCCGAACTCCAAAATCCTGAATCAAAGAAGCGTGTGTTGCTCAAGCTGAGCGGCGAGGCGTTGCTGGGCGAGAGTCAGTTCGGCATCGACCACGACGTGCTCGAAGGCTTCGCGCGCGAGATTCGCACGGTCGTCGAGGACGGGCTGGAGCTGGCTATCGTGATTGGCGGCGGCAACATCTTTCGGGGCGTGCAGGGCGCCTCGCCGGGAATGCGCCGCGCTCACGCCGATCAGATGGGCATGCTGGCGACTATGATGAACGCGATGGCCCTTCAAGACGTGCTGGAGCAGGCCGGCCTGGCGACGCGCCTGCAGAGCGCCATCAAGATGGAGGAAATCGCCGAGCCGTTCATCCGGCGCCGCGCCATCCGCCACCTCGAAAAGGGCCGCGTCGTGATCTTCGGCGCGGGCACGGGCAACCCGTTTTTTACGACCGACACGGCGGGGGCGCTCCGCGCGCTGGAAATCGAAGCTGACGTGCTGATGAAAGGCACGCGCGTTAACGGCGTCTTCAGCGCCGACCCCGAAGAAGATCCTGCCGCCGAGCGCTTCCCGAAGATTCACGGCAATGACGTGATCGGGCAGGACCTGCGCGTGATGGACATGACGGCGTTTACGCTCTGCCGCGAGTCGCGCCTGCCCATCGTGGTCTTCAACATGCACGAGGCGAACCATCTGGAACGCGCCGTCGGTGGCGAGGACGTGGGCACGCTCGTGCACTGGTCCTCCGAGCAAAACGGCGCGGCGGCTTCTTCGGTGGAGAGGTAGTTCAGCCCCTTATCCCGACCGACACATGCTCATCCCAACCTGCTTTGCGTTATCCGAACGGGCGTAATGCGTATTGCGTGAGGTTGCTTACGAAATACGCTATTGCGAAACACGAAACGCACATCCGCTCACCCATTCTCACGCTCAACCGCCATGCCTGATCCGAAAACGCTGGACGACATCCTCGACGAGGCCCGTGAGAAGATGGGCGAGGCGCTGGAACACCTGCGCGCCGAGCTGCGCACGCTGCGCACGGGGCGCGCCTCTCCCGCCATGCTCGAAAACCTGCGCGTGGATTACTACGGCTCAAAAACGCCTATCACGCAGGTCGCCTCCATCAGCGCGCCGCAGGCTGACCTTTTGCTCGTGCAGCCATACGACAACAACGCGCTCGAAGATATAGAGCGGGCCATCATGCAGGCCGATCTGGGGCTAAACCCCAACAACGACGGTCAGACGATCCGCGTGCCCGTGCCGCCGCTCTCTGAGGAGCGTCGTGAGGAGATGGTCACGAAGGCGCAGTCGCGTGGCGAAGAGACCAAAATCTCGATTCGCAACGCGCGGCGCGAGGCCAAGGACGCGATCAAGGCGCTTCAGCAAAAAGAGAACCTTTCGGAGGACGCGCGGTACAGTGCCGAGCAGGAGCTCCAGGACGTGACCGACGAGCACACGGACGAGGCGGATGTGCTCCTCGAACAAAAGGAAGACGACATCATGACCGTGTGATTACATTTTGGATTGCGGATTTTCGATTTTGGATTGCTTCGTCTTCGAGCGACAACTCCAAAATCTCTAATCCAAAATCCCTAATCGTTGGAGGGGTGCCCGAGCGGTCGAAGGGGCTCGCCTGGAAAGCGAGAGTACCGGTTTCCCGGTACCGGGGGTTCGAATCCCTCCCCCTCCGCTTCTTTCGTTGGTTGGCAGGTTGACCGGTTGGTCGGTTGGCCCGTAACGCATAAACGCGCCAACGCTCCCGTGGCTACGCTTCCCCAAACGAAACGCCTGACGCCGGAAGAGTATCTGGCTTCCGAGCGAAAAAGCGAAGCCAAGCATGAACTCATTCACGGTGAACGCAGGGAAATGGGTGGGGCCAGCCGCTGGGACAATCGAATCACGATCAACCTCATTCAGGCGCTTGGCGGGTGCCTGTCCGGTACAACCGGCGAGGTGTTTGCCAGCGACATGCGCGTGAAGGTGACACCGAGTGGACGCTATACGTATCCCGACGCCCTTATCGTGCGGGAAGAACCGCAGTTCGAAGATGAGGAACTGGACACGCTTCTGAATCCTGCCGTCATCTTCGAGGTGCTGTCCGGTTCGACCGAAGGATACGACCGGGGCGAAAAGTTTGAGCATTACCGCACGCTCGACTCGTTCACCGAGTACGTACTCATCCGGCAGGATCGCCCGCACGCGGAGCACTACGAGCGCGAGAACGATGGTCGCTGGATGCTTTCGGAGGTGAGCGGGCTGGAAGCCGCGTTGACGCTTGCGTCGGTCGACTGCGAGCTGGCCCTCGCCGATATCTACGACGGTGTAGATCTGAACGCATGAATACCCAGACGCGCCAACTCCGAAACGCAGTGACGCGCGAATACGCCAACGCGCAAACGTGATGATCCGCAGCATGACCGGTTTTGGACGCGGGGAGGCTGAGGCCGAGGGCGTGGCGGCCACCGTCGAGATGCGCTCGGTGAACAAGCGCTTCCTGGAGACGGTACTACGAGCCGAAGCGAGCGCGCGTCAAAGACGCCTTCGGGCGCGGTCGCATCAAGGTGCAGGTGCAAGTCGAAAGCGCCGACGAGCCGGCGGTGCCGCTGCAGGTGGACAAGGAAGCGGCCCGCGCGTATCACCGGCTCTTGCGCGAGGTGCGCGACGCCGCCGGCCTCGACGACGAACCGGTGCGCCTCGAACACCTGATCGAGCAGTCCAGCGACGTGCTCAAACCGCTCGACGCCGACGACGACCTGGCGCTTTCGGGTTGGCCGGCCATCGAGCGGGCGCTCGACGAGGCCATCGAGGGCCTGCAAGCCATGCGCCGCGAGGAAGGCGAGGCCCTCCACGCTGATCTCGAAGAGCGCATCGGCAATCTCGAAGACGACCTGGAAACGGCCCAGCGCCGCGCGCCGGAGCGCGTCGAGGAGCACCGCGCCAAGCTGCGCGAACGCCTCGCGGAGATGCTGGACGAGGGAGCGAAGAGTGCGTTCGTCTCGACTCGCACCTCAACCTATTCCGCGAGGCGCTGGAAAGCGACGAACCGGTGGGCCGCAAGCTCAACTTTATCACTCAAGAGATCCACCGCGAGGTCAACACCATCGGCTCCAAATCCAACGACCCCGAACTCGCGCACTGCGCCGTCCGCATGAAAGAGCAGGTCGAGAAGATCCGCGAGCAAATTCAGAATGTCGAATGACGATTTGCGAATGGCGAATAATTCGGTAGGACAAACTCGCAAATCACGAATCGACACTCGAAAATGGCGGAGCCGCGTATCATCGTGCTGACCGCGCCGAGTGGCGCCGGCAAGTCCACCATCGCCGAGCGCGTGCTGGCTGCAATGCCGCAGGCGCGCTTCTCGGTGTCGGCCACGACCCGCGCGCCGCGCCCCGGTGAGGAAGACGGCGTGGATTATCATTTCCTGGCGGAAGAAGAATTTCGCCGCGCCATCACCGAGGGCGAGATGCTGGAATACGAGGAGGTGTACGAGGGCCGCTTCTACGGCACGCTCCGGAGCGAGATTGACCGCGCCACCCGCGACCGGCCCGTGCTGCTCGTACTGGACGTGAAGGGAGCCGCTCACGTCGAAGAATTGTTCGGTGACGAGGCCCTGACGCTCTTTATCAACCCACCCCCGCTCGGTGTGCTCGAAGACCGGCTGCGCGAGCGCAACACCGAGACGACCGACA
>PXTQ01000129.1 GCA_003022505.1 Bacteroidetes bacterium QS_8_64_10
TAGGCGATGGACGAGATCCCGTGAAAGCCCTCCGCGCCCACGACTTCTTCGGTGTACAACTCGCCGTCCGGACGGCGAAACTGCGTGTGGCGCTTCGGTGGGATTTTGCCGAGTTGCGTGTAATAAGGCATTTTTACGTGTGGATGTGTGAAAGGATGTACGTGTGAATGAAGGCGATAGGTGCCCGGACGCGCCGAACATACGCACCTACGAACGTCCACACCTTCTATAAGTTGCCGCGCTTGTCTTGCTCGCGCTCGATGGCCTGAAAGAGCGCCTTAAAGTTACCCTCGCCGAAGGTGCGCGCGCCCTTGCGCTGGATGATCTCGTAGAACATCGTGGGGCGGTCCTGCACCGGCTTCGTAAAGATCTGGAGCAGGTAGCCTTCCGGGTCGCGGTCCACCAGGATGCCAAGCTCCGCGAGGGCGTCGATCTGCTCGTCGATCTCGCCGACGCGCCCTTTCAGCACGCTCGGATCGTAGTACGAGTCCGGCACACGCAAAAACTCGACGCCGCGCCCCCGGAGCTGCCGCACCGTGCCGATGATGTCGTCGGTTGCCATCGCTACGTGTTGCACGCCCGGTCCCCGGTAGAACTCCAGGTACTCCTCGATCTGGCTCTTCTTCTTGCCCTCCGCCGGCTCGTTGATGGGAAATTTGATGCGCTCGTTGCCGTTCGACATCACCTTCGACATCAGCGCCGAATACTCGGTCGAGATGTCGTCGTCGGTGAAGTGGAGCATGTTTTTGAAGCCCATCGTCCGGGCGTAGTAATCGACGTATTTCTCCATGTCGCCCTCCTCGACGTTGCCGACGCAATGATCCACGTAGCGCAGGCCCACCGGCTCGGTGCGGAAGTGCTCGTTCTCGTGCGGCTCGAAGCCGGGAAGGAAGAAGCCGTCGTAGTCGGAGCGCTCCACGAACGTGTGGATCGTGTCACCGTAGGTGGCGATGGCGCTCGTCACGACGCGCCCGCCGTCGTCGGTGAGCGCCTGCGGCTCTCGCGGAAGGCGCTCGCGGCGTCGTCCACCCACAGCGCGATGTCCTTCACGCCGTCGCCGTGGCGATGCACGTGGCGGGCGATCTCCGACTCCGGCCCCATCGCCGTCGTGAAGACAAAGCGGATCTTGTTTTGCTCGACGAGCCAGCTGGCGGCCTCGCGGTGACCCGTCTCCGGCCCGCGATAACCGGTGATCCGGAAGCCGAAGGCCGTGGCGTAGAAGTGCGCAGCCTGCCGGGCGTTGCCGACGTAAAACTCGACGTAGTCGGTGCCGTGGATGGGCAAAAAGTCCTCGGCGGTAGCTTTGTCGGGAGCGGGAGCAACGTCAGGCATGGCGATTTTCGATTGTCGGGTTTCGGATGGCGAGTGTCGAATAGCGGGTGTATAGTTCGAAAATCGTAAGTCGCCATTCGCAAATTGCGAGTCCGGAAGCGCTTCCAAACAGCAATTTTTTACACGGAGCAGAGCGGGTCGACGTTCCTTTTCAGAACTGTAATGTCTCGAGATCAACCATTCAGTTTCTTGCGGTGAGCGATGCCGGCTTCCCGTACGTCGAGCAGGGATCGCAGGCAACGTAGGTTGCGTTCGACGCGCTCGGTGGGCGTCAGGCGCAGGTTCTCGCGCAGGAGCGACAGGTCGATGCCTTCTTGCTCGGCCTCGGCGAGCACGTCGCGCTCCTCTTTCGCGTCAGTAGGATCGTCTGGCATGATAGAAACTTATTATTTTCTCAAGTACCATGGAGACCTGGAAGGTTTGCGCTTGAAATAACGCACTCTCACGCCGCCGCCACCGGCTCAGCCTCGCCGGTTGCCGCCTCGCTGGCCTCGAACGCCAGCCCGTCCTCGTCAGTGTCGATCACCACGAGCGCCCCGTTCGCGATGTCGCCCGAAAGCGTCTGCTCGGCCAGGCGGTTCGTGATGGCCTGCTGCATAACGCGCTTCAGCGGGCGCGCCCCGAATGCCGGGTCGAAGCCGCGCTCCGCGAGCCAGTCCTTCGCCGCGTCGGTCAGTTCCAGCTCCAGGTTGTGATTGCGCTCGGCCAGGCGACGCACACGCCGGAACTGAATGTCCACGATGCCGGCAATCTCCTCGCGGCCGAGCATGTGGAACATCACCGTCTCGTCGATGCGGTTCAAAAACTCCGGGCGCAGCTCGCGCTTGAGTCGTTTCATCAGTTCATCCCGCAACTGGTCTTCTTGCGCGTCGCTGAGCGAGCCGCCGGCGGCGTCCACGCGCTCGCGGATCACGTCGGAGCCGAGGTTGGAAGTCATAATAATAATAGTATTCGTAAAGTCGGTGGTGCGGCCTTTGTTGTCGGTGAGCCGTCCGTCGTCGAGCACCTGAAGCAGAATATTCAGCGCTTCGGAGTGCGCCTTCTCGATCTCATCCAGCAGGACCACCGAGTACGGCTTGCGGCGCACGCGCTCGGTGAGCTGACCGCCCTCCTCGTGGCCCACGTAGCCCGGAGGCGCGCCCACCAGTCTACTGACAGTATGGCGCTCCTGGTACTCGCTCATGTCGATGCGCACCATCGCGTCCTCGTCGTTGAAGAGAAACTCCGCGAGCGCCTTCGACAGCTCCGTCTTGCCCACGCCCGTCGTGCCCAGAAAAATAAAGGACCCGATAGGCCGGCGCTCCTCCTGAAAACCCGACCGCCCCCGCCGCACGGCGTTCGAGACGGCGCGGATGGCCTCCGGCTGGCCCACGACGCGCTCCGACAGCTCGTCTTCCATGCGGAGGAGCTTCTGCCGCTCGCTTTCCAGCATCGACGAAACGGGCACGCCCGTCCAGCGGCTCACGATCTCGGCAATGTCTTCGTCGTCTACCTCTTCTTTGAGCAACGACCCGTTTTGCTGGATCTCGTCGAGCTTCGCGCTCGTCTCCGCGATGGTTTCTTCGAGGTCGGGAATCTCGCCGTAGCGGATCTCGGCCACCTTGTCGTAGCTGCCCTCGCGCTCCAGATTCTCGGCCTGCACCTTCAGGTCATCGATCTCACCTTTGGCGCGCTGGATCGTTTGTATCAGATCCTTTTCCTGCTGCCAGCGGGCGCGCAGCTGCTTGCTCTCTTCTTCGAGATTGGCGATCTCCTCGTTGATGCTCGCCAGTTTGTTCTCGTTGCCGTCGCGCTTGACGGCCTCGCGCTCGATTTCGAGCTGGCGGATGTCGCGCTCCAGCCGGTCGAGGTCTTCAGGCAGCGAGTCGATCTCGATGCGGAGCCGGGCCGCCGATTCGTCGATCAGGTCGATGGCCTTGTCCGGCAAAAAGCGGTCGGTGATGTAACGCTCCGACAGCTCGGCGGCGGCGACGAGCGCGGCGTCTTGGATGTCGACGCCGTGGTGCACCTCGTAGCGCTCCTTGATGCCGCGCAAAATCGAGACGGTCTCCTCAACGCTCGGCTCCTCGACGAGCACCATCTGGAAGCGCCGCTCCAGCGCCTTGTCTTTCTCGAAGTGCTTGCGGTATTCATCTAAAGTCGTCGCCCCGATGGCCCGCAGCTCGCCTCGCGCCAGGGCCGGCTTCAAGATGTTGGCCGCGTCCATCGCGCCCTCACCGCTCGACCCCGCGCCGACGAGCGTGTGGATCTCGTCGATGAACATGATGATCTGACCGTCCGATTCTTTCACTTCGTTGACGACGGCCTTCAGCCGATCCTCAAATTCGCCGCGATACTTGGCCCCCGCGATGAGCGCGCCCATGTCGAGCGCCACGATGCGCTTGTCCTTCAGGCCCTCCGGCACGTCGCCCTGCACGATGCGGGTGGCGAGGCCCTCGGCGATGGCGGTTTTGCCCACGCCCGGCTCGCCCGCCAGCACCGGGTTGTTCTTGGTGCGGCGGCTCAAAATCTGTAAGAGCCGCCGGATCTCCTCGTCGCGCCCGATCACGGGGTCGATCTTGCCCTCGCGCGCCTGTTCGTTCAGGTCGTGCGCGTAGCGGTCCAGCGCCTCGTATCGGTCCTCGGCGTGCTCGTCGGTGACGCGCTGCCCGCCGCGCACGTCCTTCACCGCCTCCAGCAGCGCGTCTTTCTCCGCGCCCTGCTGCCGGAGCGCCTCGCCCACCGCGCCCTTGCTTTC
>PXTQ01000130.1 GCA_003022505.1 Bacteroidetes bacterium QS_8_64_10
GTCGTCTGCGGCTTCGTCGTCGCCGGCTTCCATCGGGTCGAGCTGATGACTCTCCAGGTACGACAGCACCTCGCGCGCTCGCCCGATCACCGGCTCCGGCAGGCCCGCCATGCGCGCCACCTCGATGCCGTATGAATGATCCGCGCCGCCGGGGATCAGCTTGCGCAGGAAGATGATCTCGCCCTCGTGCTTCTGCACCTGAATGCGGTAATTCTTGATCCGCTCGAAGCGATCCGAGAGCGCGTTCAGCTCGTGGTAGTGCGTGGCGAACAGCGTGCGCGCCATGAGCCGTGAATGCTCGTGCAAGAACTCGACGAGCGCCCACGCAATCGAAAGGCCATCAAATGTAGACGTGCCGCGCCCAACTTCGTCCAGAAGAATGAGCGAATCCGGCGTGGCGTTGTTCAGGATGTTGGCGGTCTCGTTCATCTCCACGAGGAACGTGCTCTCGCCCGCCGCCAAATTGTCAGAGGCCCCGACGCGCGTAAAGATGCGGTCCACCACGCCGACGCGGGCGCTCCCTGCCGGGACGAACGCGCCGATCTGGGCGAGCAGCACGATGAGGCCGGTCTGCCGCAAGACGACGCTCTTGCCGGCCATGTTCGGCCCGGTGATGATGAGCACCTGCTCGCTTTCGGGGTCGAGCGTCACGTCGTTCGGGATGAAGGAATCGCCCGCCGCGAGGCTCTGCTCCACGACCGGATGCCGCCCGTCCTCGATGGCGAGTTCGCGGCCCTCGTGCACGTCGGGGCGGGTGTAGTCGCGGCGGTCAGCGACCTCCGCCAGCGCCGCAAACACGTCGAGCATGGCGGCGAGGTGCGCATTTTCCTGCAACTCGCCCGTCTCCTCGGCGAGCGCCATTCGAAGCTCTTGAAACAGCTCGTACTCCAGGCTCTCCATCCTCTCCTCGGCGTTCAGGATCTTCTCCTCGACTTCTTTCAGTTCGGGCGTGATGTAGCGCTCCGAGTTCTTGAGCGTCTGCTTGCGGATGTACTCGTCAGGCACCTTGTCTTTGTGCGTGTTCGTCACCTCCAGGTAGTAGCCGAACACCTTGTTGAAGCCGACCTTGAGGCTCGGAATGCCGGTGCGTTCGGCTTCTTCCTGCTCGGTTTCGGTGATCCACTCTTTGCCGTCCTGCGCGATCTCGCGGAGTTCGTCGAGGTCGTCGGAGTAGCCGTTGCGGATGAGGCCGCCGTCGCCGATGTTGGCGGGCGGCTCGTCGACGAGCGCCTCCTCAATGCGCTGGACGACGCGGTCGCACGACGAGAGGCGCTCGTTGAGCATCTGCAGCTTGTCGCTCTCGTTGCCCGAAAGCAGTTCTTTGAGCGCGGGGATCTGCTTCAGCGTGTTTTTGATCGCCACCAGGTCGCGGGGCGTGGCGCGCTCCGTAGCGACTTTGGCGGCCAGGCGTTCCAGGTCGCCCATGCCGCCGAGCACCTCGCGGAGGTCCTCGCGCAGGTCGCGGTCCGCGTGGAGGGCCTCCACGGCGTCAAGGCGCGCGCGAATGCGGTTGACCTTGCGGAGCGGGCGCACGAGCCAGTTGCGCAAGAGCCGCCCGCCCATCGCCGTCGCGGTTTCGTCTAAAATCTCGACGAGCGAGCCGTCCTGCCCGCGCCCGCGAATCGTCGTCACGAGTTCGAGGTTGCGCTTCGTCTGCGGATCTAGGGTCATGTAGGTGCTGCGCTCGTGGCGCTGGAGCCGCTGGATGTGCGGCAGGGTGCTCTTTTGCGTCTCGCCCGCGTAGTGCAGCGCCGCCCCCGCCGCCACCAGCCCGATTTCCATGTCGTCCACGCCAAAGCCTTTCATCGAGTGCGTCTCGAAGTGGCGCGTCAGCGTCTCGTAGGCGAAGTCGTAGGTAAAGGCCCAGTCCTCCTGCGTGGTCGTCGTGAAGTCGTGCTCGCCGGGCAGCTGCTGGAGTTTTTGCTGATTCGCCTTGTCGATGATGACCTCGGAGGGTGAGACGGTCTGCAGCAGTTCCGGGAGCGCCTGCCGTTCGGCCTCGGCGACGGCGAACTCGCCGGTGGAGACGTCGATGTAGGCGAGGCCGACGGTGTCTTTGTCGTGTCCGCTGCCCCAGTGCACGGCGGCCACGTAGTTGGCCTGCTTGGGGCTGAGCAGCTGCTCGTGCATCGACGCGCCGGGCGTGACGATCTCCACCACGTCGCGCTCCACCACCTTGCCGCTCGCTTCGTCGGCGTCTTCGACCTGCTCGCAGATCGCCATGCGCAGGCCGCTCTCTACGAGCTTCGGCAGGTGCTTTTCGAGCGCGTGATGCGGGAAGCCCGCCATCGGCACCTCCTCGGCCTGGCCGTTGTTGCGCGTCGTAAGCGTGATGCCCAGGAGGTCACTGATCGTCTCGGCGTCGTCATCGAAGGCCTCGTAGAAGTCGCCCATCCGGTACAGCAGAATCGCCTGCGGATGGCGCTCCTTGAGTGCGTAGTATTGCCGCATCAGCGGCGTGCGGCCTTTGGTCTGGGCGTTTGCCATGGTGCTGACTTCGTTTTACCGCAGAGGACGCGAAGGACGCAAAGAAATTGCACGCATTCAAAAAGATAGCGAGCACTGCGGGGAATGGCAACGCGCTGTCGGGGCGTGTTGTTGAAGACGCTCCTGACGGACCCTTTAGGAAAATCTAAATTACTGAAGCGAGCATGGGTTAGCGTCAGAGAAAGGTGAAAAAGGAACGGGGAAGGTGAGCGCTCGTCGCCCCTTTTACTACGTGAGTCGCTTCGCTCGTCTCTCCTTCTTTTCTCCAGGCGGTGCTTTGCCGGCCGGATACATCCTGGGAGCTTCGCTTCATCGATTTTAGCACTCCGCTCACGGATCAGTAAAGGCAGCCAAGCAAACAAGTAAGGCCTTTCGCAGTATCCATCGAGGCCAACGGTCACGATGAGCTGGCCGAGCGCCTCCGTCCCGCCGATCCGCAGGTCGCCGAACGGTAGCTTCGCCCGCCTGACGTTGGCTGGTCCGTTTCGTAGCTTCACCGGGTAGGACAACCTTAACCCAAGTTGTGTGGTAAAGAAGCCGGTGGACGGCGGACCGCCGCTGGCCGCCGTTCTCTGGTTGTGAGGATCGTTTCGGGAATGAGACGCGGTCCGCCGTCCGCGGTCTGCGCTCATCAAGCAGTGGCTTTCGGTAAGGCACAACTTGCGTAACCTCATGGAAATACCGGCACTGCAGGGCCTGGAGATCGAGCGCGGCCTGATGACGAAAGCGCTCACGCCCAACGGGGCTGGCGTGCTCGCGGCCAGCGGGCACGAGGTGTTCGTCGAGACGGGCGCGGGCCGGCAGGCGCACTTCGACGACGACGCCTACGCCGAGGCAGGCGCAGAACTCGTGCCGGAGCCTGGCGACCTCTACGACAAGAGCAACCTGATCGTGAAGGTGGGACCGCCGATGGGCGGCGAGGTGGATCTGCTTCAGAGGGAGCAAACGCTGATCTCGGCGCTGCATCTGGGCGACACGTCGCCTCAATTCTTGCAGCGCCTCATGGAACTGCGCGTCACCGGCATCGGGTTCGAGTTCATCCGCGAGTCCGACGGTTCCTTTCCCATCGTGCGCATGATGCACGAGATTATGGGATCCATGAGCGTGCAGATCGCGGCGCGCTACCTGGAGAGCGACGGGGGCGGCAAGGGCGTGATGCTCGGTGGGATCAGCGGCGTGCCGCCCGCCACCGTCGTCATCTTGGGCGCGGACGTGGTGGGCGAGTGGGCCGCCCGCACGGCGCTCGGCTTCGGGGCGCAGGTCGTCGTTTTAGACACCGATCTCGGCGCGCTCCGCTCCCTGGAGCACTACCTGAACCGCAGCATCACCACGGCGGTGGCGTCGGAGCAATACCTGCGCCGCGCCATGCGCTCCTCCGACGTGGTGATCGGCGCGATGATGGGTAACGAAGAGCGCGCCCCGATGCTCGTCACTGAAGAGATGGTAGCCTCCATGCGGCCCGGCTCCGTCGTCGTCGATGCGGTAATCGACCAGGGCGGCTGCATCGAGACGAGCCGCCCCACCACGCATTCCGAGCCGGTCTATCGCCGCCACGGCGTGGTGCACTACTGCGTGCCGAACATGCCCTCTAACGTGGCGCGCACGGCCACCCGCGCACTGACAAACGTGCTTGTGCCATACCTCGTCAAAATCGGCGAGGCGGCGACCATCGACGAGGCGCTCTGGAGCCATACCGGGCTGCGCAGCGGCACGTACGTGTACCGCCGCCACCTCACCAAGAAGAGCCTCGCCACGATGTTCGGGATGCCGCACCGCGACATCGAGTTGCTTATCGCCAGTGGGATCTGACAGATGGCGGACCGCAGACGGCGGCGGTTGGGGATGCTTTTTCGAGCTAATTGCTTTTTTGGGAAACGATGAACATGTTAGGAGTAGGATCCATCCGTATTTTCGCTCAAAACCGACTTTGACTTATGCAAGGCTCTTTTATCGTATACCTGATCGGATATATTCTCATGATTGCCGGCGTAGCCTACGGCATGATCCAAGCGGACGTGCCTCAGACGTGGGTTACGGTGGTCGTGCTCGTGCTGGCGGGGGCGGGGCTGATTTACGCCTTCTCCCGCTCGCAGCGCGACAAGGCGATGGACCCCGAAAAGAACGCGCAGGCCGACCGGATGCGACAGCAGGGCGGGGGCGCTGCCGGTGGCGGCCAGGCGCAGGGCGGCGGTGCGCAGCAAGGCGGTCAGGAGCAGCCCGGCGGCGGGCAGGCGCAAGGGGGTGGCCAACAGCAGCCCGGCGGCCAGACGTAGCGTAGGAATGCGCGGATTCGTGAGTCCGCGCTATTCTGCTAATACCGCTTACGACAGATCGTCGTGCATCTTGCTCGTCGTATCGGATAGCCGGCACGCAGCCCGCGAAGCCGCCGTCTGCCGTCCGCGGTCCGCCGTCGTCATCGCACCACCGCGCCGTTCTCCGCGTCCGCGCCGACGAACGTGAGCTGCCCCTCGCGGTCCTCGGCCATCAGCATCATGCCCTCACTCTTCATCCCGAACATCTCCTTCGGGGCGAGGTTGGCGACCACGACGACCTTCTTGCCGACGAGATCGCCCGGCGCGTACTGCTCGGCCACACCCGCCAGGATCTGCCGCTCCTCGAAGCCCAGATCCACGTCAACGCGCACGAGCTTATCCGCTTTCTCTATTGAATCCGCTGCGACGACCGTGCCGGTGCGCAGGTCGAGCTTCGTGAAGTCGCCAAAGCTGATCGTATCGCCCAGCTCTTCGTAGGAGTCCGCTTCGTCGTCGGCGGGTGTTGCCTGTTCTTCGAGTTTTGCCATCTGCTCGTCGATCTGTTCGTCCTCGATCTTGTGAAAGAGAATTTCGGCCTCGCCCAGGGCGTGCCCTTCGCGTAGGAGCGGCGCTCCGGCATCGTCCCAACCCGGCAAATCATCAGCTTCGCCGGGTTCGCTGCTGCGCGTTTCGAGCCGCAGCATCCGGCGGAGGCGACGGGCGCTCTCCGGCAGCACCGGCTCCATCAAAACAGCCAATGCGGCGCAAATCTGTAAGCTGACGTGCACGGTGTTGGCGGCGGCCTGCGGACGCCCAGAGCGCGTGTGCCACGGCTCCGTGTCGTTGAAATACTTGTTGCCCATCCGCGCCAGCGCCATCGTCTCGCCGACGGCCTCGCGCATCCGGTAGTTGTCGTAGGCCGCGCCGATCTTCTCTGGAAACTCCGCCAGCCGATCCAGCACGTCCCGGTCCCGGTCGCTCGCGTTGCGGAGCGGCGGCACCTCGCCGTCGAAAAAGCGCTCGGCGAACGTGAGCGCGCGGTTCACGAAGTTGCCCAGCACGTCGGCCAATTCGTTGTTCACGCGGCGCTGGAAATCCGACCAGCTAAAGCTCGCGTCTTTCGTTTCGGGGAGCGTTGCGGCGAGCGTGTAGCGAAGAAGATCCGGCGGGAAGTCGTCCAGATATTCGTTTAGCCAGACGGCC
This sequence comes from Bacteroidetes bacterium QS_8_64_10, assembly GCA_003022505.1. Taxonomy (GTDB): domain Bacteria; phylum Bacteroidota; class Rhodothermia; order Rhodothermales; family Salinibacteraceae; genus PXTQ01. The sequence continues at coordinate 5,943 of PXTQ01000130.1, forward strand.
CAGCCCCGGCTCGTAGAGAGCTTGCGCGCTTCCATGTTCAGAAACTCGTTCGCGGGCACGTTGTCCGGCAGCACGTACTCGCCGTGCTCCATCAGCATGGCCGGAAACATGAGGCAGTGGAAGACGATGTTGTCCTTGCCGATAAAGTGAACCAGCCGCGTGTCTTCGTCCTGCCAGTAGCGTTTCCAGCGGTCCGGGTCGCCCTCGCGCTCGGCCCACTCCTTCGTGGCAGAGATGTAGCCGATGGGCGCGTCGAACCAGACGTAGATCACCT
>PXTQ01000131.1 GCA_003022505.1 Bacteroidetes bacterium QS_8_64_10
AGATCAGCGAGGCGGAGCTGAAACGACTGCGCGACCAGGGCTACCGGCAGGGCGACCTGATCGGCAAGACGGGCCTCGAAAAACGCTACGAGCCGTACCTGCGCGGCAAGATGGGCAGCGAGTTTCGCATGGTGAACGTGCACGGGCGCGACGTGAAAGCCTACAAGGGCGGCGCGGAGGACGTGCAACCCACGAGCGGGTACAACCTGCACACGGGCCTCGACCGGGGCACGCAGGCCCTCGCCGAGAGCCTGTTTGTGAACAAGCGCGGCGGGGCGGTAGCCGTTGATCCAGACAACGGCGAAATCATCGCGCTCGTCAGCAGCCCGGACTACAACCCGGAGACCTTCACCAAGTCCATCCCGCAAAAGCGGTGGAAGTACCTCACGGAAAGCCCTGTGAAGCCGATGTACAACCGCGCCACGCTCATGCAGAAGCCGCCGGGTTCCAGCTGGAAGCCGTTCATGGCGCTCATGGCGCTGCAGGAGAATCTGATCTCGAAGAATGAAACGTACAACTGCCCCGGCTATCACCCGTTCGGCGGGCCGAGCATCTTTCAGTGCATGCACGTGCACAGCAGCATTTCCGTGGTCCCGGCCATCCAGCACTCCTGCAACACCTTCTTCTTCGAGATGATGAGTCGTTCTAATCTTCACATGTATAAAAAATACGCGAGGATGTTTGGCTTCGACATGAAGCCCGCCGTGGACGTGGGCGAGCAGTCGGCGGGCCTCATCCCGGATTCCTCGTACTTCAACCGGAAGGCGGGCGGACCGGACAAGTGGGGCCTGGGCTTCACCATGAGCTTGGGCATTGGGCAGGGCGACATAGGTGTCACGCCGCTGCAACTCGCCAGCTACATGATGGTGGTCGCCAACAAAGGAACGCGCTATCCGCTGCACATGGTCAGGAAGTTCGTGCGCCCTACGACGGGAGAAACGCGGAATCCGAGCCTGCCGGAGCCGGAGAAGGTGCCCATCGACGAGAAGAACTTCGATATCGTGCAGGAAGGCATGAAGCTCGTGATGGAAGCCGGCACGGGCGTGCACGTCCAGATCCCCGGCATCAAGAGCGGGGGCAAGACGGGCACGGCGCAGAACCCGCACGGCGAAGATCACTCCGTCTTTGTCCTGTTTGCTCCGGTCGAGGATCCGGAGATCGCCATCGGCGTGATCGCCGAGAACGCGGGCTACGGCTCCACGGCGGCGGGGTCCCTCGCCAGCCTCATGGCCGAGAAGTTTATCCGTGGCAAGCTCTCGGACACGCCGGAAACCCAGAAGCGCATGAGGATGGCCCTGAACGCGCGCAGCGAGCCTACCGAAGCGATGCGCGAGGCCAACTACACGCCGCCGGAGGGGATCGATCCGTATTAACGGCGGGCGGTCGTCTCCGGCGCTGGCTCTCCCGGACGAACACGATAGCGCTGCGTATTGCGTAATGCGTGTTGCGTGCGGGTTGTGCCGTCGCGAAGCGTTTCAAGCAGGCCGTTCTGCTCCCGCCTGCGAGTTGGGCTGTGGGCATTCATCGTCACTCCTGGTCACGTTGCGCTGCAGGCAACGAATGACTAAAAATGACGATACATGACCAAAAACGACGGCGAACGAGCGAGCCAGACGATCAACCGCCCCGCCGCACCAGGCCCGCACAGACGTGCCAGACGTGATCGACGTGCCGACCTTCCGATCTTCGACCCCAAACCAGCAACCGCCAACCAGTAACCAGCCAACCCGAACATGCAACAGTGGTATCGTAAGCTGGACTTCCTGACGCTCTTCGCCTGGGCGGGCGTGGTGGCCGTGGGCCTGGTTGCCATCTACAGCACTACGCACGGCCCGGCGGCGGAGTACCTGCCTGAAAGCGTGCAGCAAAACTTCCAGCGCCAGTTCATGTGGAGCATCGTCTGCCTGGGCTTTGTCATCGGAACGCTCTTTTTTCCCATCCGGTTTTTCCAGCGAATCGCGTACCCGGTCTACGCCCTCGTCATCGGTCTGCTGGGCCTGACCCTCGCCATCGGTGAATCCGTGGGCGGGGCGAAGTCGTGGATCGATCTCGGTTTCGCGCAGATTCAGGCCGCCGAGATTGCCAAGCCCGGCACCGTGCTGGGGGTGGCTGCGCTACTCACCTCGCGCCGCCCGGACTCCAACAACGTGCGCTACGCCGTCGGTGCGGTCGTGATGCTGCTCATCCCGGCGGTGCTCATCCTCATGCAGAACGACACCGGCACGGCGCTCGTGTTTCTGGGCCTCATCCCGATCATGCTGTTCTGGAGCGGCCTGCCGATTCCCACGATGCTGCTCATGGTCGCGCCCGCCATCGTCGGCTATTTTGTTATTTATGAGCTGACCTGGATAGCCGTCATCCTGGGAATCATCATCACCGGCTACATTTTTTGGCGCACCGGCGAACGCTACATGGGCATCCTGGCAGGGCTGGCGACGGGCGGAACGATTCTGGTGACGGCGGTGGCGCTCACGAGCGTCCTCGCGCCGCACCAGGTGGCGCGCATCAAGTCGTTTACGAACCCCGACGCCCCGCAGTACCGCAAAGGCGTAGGCTTTAACCTCGTGCAAAGCAAGGCTGCCATCGGATCGGGCGGGATGACGGGCAAGGGCTTCATGGAGGGCACGCAGACGCAGGGCGCGTACGTACCGGAGCAGTCCACCGACTTCATCTTCAGCGTGATCGGGGAAGAGTTCGGCTTCGTGGGAAGCGTCGTAGTGCTCGCGCTCTTCGGCCTGCTGCTGGTACGCATCGTGCAACTCGGCGCGCAGGTAAAGCACCCGTTTGCCAACATGATGGCGGCGGGCGCGGTGGGCGTCTACACGATTCACATTTTTATTAACTTGGGCATGGTAACGGGGCTGCTGCCGGTGATCGGCATCCCGCTGCCGTTCGTCTCGTACGGCGGCTCCGCGCTCCTGGCGAACACGTCGATGCTGGCGGTGGTGCTGGACCTGCACATGCGCCGCGACGACTTCTCGATTTACGGGTATTAGCTCTTTTACCGTGGAGCGCGCGAGGGCGCAAAGAGTCAGAAGGCAGATAAGATCCTTCCACTATTTG
>PXTQ01000132.1 GCA_003022505.1 Bacteroidetes bacterium QS_8_64_10
CGACCGCGACCCCGACCTCCCGCGGCGCGAGCGGCTGGGCTTTAGCGTACGTCGCGCGCGCCTGCGCTTCCGCGCCACCGTCGCCGAGCGCACCGGCGTCTATTTTCAGATGGGCGGCGCGGGCGCAAGCGCCGAGTTGCTGGACGCCGTCGGGTTTTACCGGATCACCGAGGATCTTACAGCGCGCATCGGACGGTTTACCAGCGCGCAGCCGCGCTCCTTTCAGGGCACCTCGCACACCCGCATCGACGCCGTGAGCCGCGCCGCCGTCGCGCAGCTCTGGGGCGAAAATACGATTGGCTCCAGCGGGCGCGACTTCGGGCTGGACCTGCGCTACGAGACGGAGCGCGCCGAGGCGACGCTGGCCGTTCAGAACGGCGACGGCAACTGGAGCCGGGCGCGCGGCAACTACCGCGCGGACGTCGCCGGGGGCAATCCGGCCGGCGGGGAGGACGACGCCGGCCTCGCCGTGGGCGCGTACGGCGCGTACCGCCCCGCCGCAGTATCGGGTCTGGAGGTCGGCGGGTACGTGGGCTATAACGCTGATGAGAACTCTAACACGGAGCTGTTCGGGCGAGGGCGTTCGTACGCGAGCTACGCCGGACACCTCTACTGGGGGGCGCGGCCCGGCAGCCAGCCGGTGCGCCTCAAGTTCGACCTCATCGGCATTCGCTATGAGGAGATCCGGGTGCCCCCGCCGACTCGCGGGCGTCTCCCCGTCGATCAGCACACGCTGGGCAGCTCGTTCTTGGCCGCCGTGCGCCCGCACCGCGCCGGCGAGTTGTTCGCCCGCTTCGAGCAGTACGCGCCTTACCTCGACGGCGACCGCGACCTCTACGTGACGGCGGGCGGCAGCTTCAGCCTGAGCGCGCTGCGAGGTCGCCCGTACCGGCAGGAGCGCCTGACGCTGGCCTACGGCGCGTTCGGCGAGGATGGCTCGTTCGAGGATGCACCGCAGCTCGTCGTGCTTCAGGCGCAGGTGTTGTTTTGAGAAGGTGCGGGTTGGCAGGTTGCAAGTTGCAGATTGACAGGTTACAGGTTTCGTGAGTGATAACCCGCGTTTTACGCCCCGCTTCACCCTCTCAATGTTTACGCACTTTATCACGGCTCGGTATTTTCTAAGAGTTGAGAACGCCTTCCGAACGGTGTAGCCGGCGTGTCGTTGAAAAGCCCCCGCAAGACGCAGTACGAAATACGCTCCGCCATTATCGACACCGCGCCGACCGTTTCCCGCCCGATCCCGGTTCGAGCCGACGTGCACCTGGACCGCCTGCGCGACAACGTAAGCGTTCTCCGCACGCAGGCCAACGACGCCTCGCTCATGGCGGTCGTCAAGGCCAATGCTTACGGCCACGGCATGACGCGCGTGGCGCGGGCGCTTCGGGCGGAAGGCGTGCGCCACTTCGCCGTCGCCAACGTGCCGGAGGGCGCTCGGCTGCGCGAGGCCGGGTTGGAAGCGCCCATCCAGGTGTTTGCCGCGCCGCTCGCCGAGCACCTGCCTGCCTACGCCCGCCACGACCTGGGCGTCACCGTTTCCTCGCCTGCCGTGGCGAAAGCCGTTGTGGAGACCGCTACGGCGGAGGCCCCGCTTCGCGCCCACGTCAAGGTCGAAACCGGCATGGGACGTATCGGGTTGGCCCGGAGCGAGGCCGAGCGCGCGTTGCGCCGCCTCGCGGATGCCCCGCACGTGCGGCTCGTGAGCCTCTGGACGCACTTTGCGACCGCCGACGAACGCGACCTGTCGTTCACGCGCAAGCAACTGCGTCGCTTCCGGGCGCTGCTCGATGAATTGCCCAACGCGCTGCTCGATGAGATCGAGCACGTGGACGTAGCCAACAGCGCCGCGCTGCTGGCGCTCCCCGACGAGGCGACCGCCTTCACCGGACCGCTCATACGCACCGGGCTGGCGCTCTACGGCGTCGCGCCCCGCGAGGATATGACCGACAGGCTGCGTCCCGTGATGCGTTTCACCGCTCGCGTAACCCACCTCAAGACCGTGACCGCCGGCGCTCCGGTTTCGTACGGGCGCACCTGGATCGCCGACGCGCCCTCCCGCATCGCCACCGTGGGTGCAGGCTACGCCGACGGCTATCCGCGCTTGCTGTCGAACCGCGCTGAGGTCGGCATCCGGGGGCGGCGCTACCCCGTTGTGGGCAACGTGTGTATGGATATGTTGATGGTGAACCTCGGCGCGCCCGGCGGCGAAGGGGCTGCCGTAGAGGTGGGCGACGAGGTGGTGCTCGTGGGCGAGGGCGGGCCGTCGGTGCACGAGCTGGCGTGCTGGGCCGAGACCATCCCCTACGAGATCATGACGAGCGTTGGACCGCGCGTGCCGCGCCGTTACCTGGCGGCAAAGGGTGAAGAGGAAGAACAATGCGAATCATGAGTAGCGCAGGATTATTTGTTTAAGATTGTCAGCGGCGACGGATCCGTCGCCGCTGACTCCCTCGTCCGTTCATTCTTCCATGGCCTTTACATTAGCGTTCCATCGTTTTATGATATAAGAGCTTTGTGCTCGTATCCTTCTCAAACCTTTCGCCTCAACCTGCGTAAGAACTCACAACAATTTCGCTAACTTCACCCTTTTTTCGCCATGCCTACACCTTCCGATCCTGCCGAAATCAACGTTCTCGTCGTCGATGACGAGGAAGACGTAGTCGAAGTCGTCAGCCACTTTCTCGAAGAGGAGAGCTACAACGTCCAGAAAGCCTACGATGGCCACGAAGCCCTCGACAAAGCCAACGCCGATCTCGACATCATCGTGCTCGACATCATGCTTCCGGGCCCGGACGGCTACGAGGTCTGTGAGAAGCTGCGCTCCCGCGTCGAGACCGAGACGATTCCGATCATCTTCCTCAGCGCCAAGACCGAGGACGAGGATCAGGTGAAGGGCCTCATGATCGGCGCGGACGACTACCTGACCAAGCCCGTCAGCCCGCAGGTGATCGTGGCGCACGTGAAGGCTGTGTTGCGGCGCTCCGGCGTTGCGGAAAGCAACATCCAGGAAGTGAAGGGCCTCACGATCTACGAGGACGAGTATCGCGCCGAGCGCAAGGCGTTTACGCGCCAGCAGCTGCTGGAGACGATCTGGAAAGATGCCATGATGGTCACGGAGCGCACCGTGGACGCTCACATCAAAAACCTGCGCGAGAAGCTGAACGACTTCGCGCAGCACATCCAGACGGTGCGCGGCGTGGGCTACCGCTTCGTCGAGGAGCCGGAGCCGGAAGAGGAGCGGCAGTAGGTGTGGAGATGGGGAGAGGTTTGTAGGTGTGTGTGAAGGTGTGGATGTAAAACACGTACATACTACACACTTTCATACGTATACACCTTATGCTAAAGCGGCTCTGGTATTGGATCTTTCCACCGCGCGCCTCCACGCAGACGTGGATGTTCCTGACGTTTGCGCTGTTTGTGGGGTTGGCGGTGGTAGCCGTGGGGTTGTATCTCGCTCTGGTGTTGCGCGGCGAGATCCACCGAGCCATGCAAGAGACGCTGCGCCAGCAGGCCGAGCGCGTCGCCGTGCAGATGGAGGACGCCCTCCGCGAAGGGCACGGCCGCCGGACGCTCCGCCGCCTCGCCGAAAGCGCCGACCTGCGCATCACCGCTGCGCGCGCCGACTCGGTGCTCTGGACCGGCCCCGCCGGCACCCGCCCCGACAGTCTGTTCTGGCAGCGTTCCGAAATGCAGGGCCTTGAGGCCGCCGACGTGCGCTACGCCACCCGCACCCGTCCGGACGGCACCAAGATGCTCGCCGCCGCCCTGCAACGCCCCGGCGGCCTCATCGTGCGCGTCGCCCAGGACGAACCGCCGCTCCTGGACGTGGTGCGGCGCGTGCAGATCGCCCTGGCCGTCGGCATGGCAGCCGCCCTCATCATGGCGCTCTTCGGCAGCTGGATCGCCGCCTATCAGGTCACGACGCCGCTGAAGACCATCCGCGACAGCGCCCGCCGCATCTCCGAAGGCGAGTTCGATAAGAAAATCCGCGTCGATACGCGCGCTGCCGAAATCCAGGACCTCGCTCGCAACCTGAATACGATGAGTGAGTCGTTCCGCGAGCAGATCCTGGAGCTGGAGCGCCTGACGGAACTGCAGAGCGAGTTTATCGGCAATGTGGGCCACGAGGTGCGCAATCCGATCTTCGCCGTGAGCGGCTACCTGGAGGCGCTTTCCTCGGATTCCCTCGACGCCAACCAGCGGAAGAAGTACGCCGAAAAAGGCCTCACGAACCTCCAGCGCCTCAACGATCTGTTCGATCACCTCATCGAGATCGCGCAACTCGAATACCGCGAGGATCTGATCGACGCGCACGCCTTCGAGCTGAGCGAAATGCTCGGCGACATCGAGGATACGCTCCGGCCCAAAGCTGACGAGAAGGACCTCGATCTCATCATGGAGGACAAGACGCTCTTTGTGAAGGCCGATGCTGACCGCGTGCGCCAGGTGCTCACCAATCTCATCGAGAACGCCATCGCCTACACCGACGAGGGCACGGTGCGCTGCCGCTACCGCCGCCACGTCGACAAGGTGCGCATCGAGGTGATCGACACGGGGAAGGGCATCCCAGAGGAGCACCGCGAGCGCATCTTCGAGCGGTTCTACCGCGTGAACCCGGATCGCTCGCGCAAGAGCGGCGGTACGGGCCTCGGCCTCTCTATCGTGCAGCAGATCATTCAGGCGCACGGCGAGGAAATTCACGTCGAGAGCACTGTGGGGCGCGGCACGCGCTTCTGGTTCGAGCTGCCCTACGCCGAGGAGCCGGAACCGGAACCGGCGTAGCTGGCTGGTTGGGCTGGTTGAGGGCTGGTTGATTGGTTAACGCAAGTTGTGCCTTACCGAAAGCTACTGCTTGATGACCGCAGACCGCGGACGGCGTCCCGCCGCGTCTCATTCCCGAAACGATCCTCACGGCCAGAGAACAGCGGCCAGCGGTGGTCCGCCGTCTGCCGTCCACCGGCTTCTTCGCATCATACCACACAACTTGGGTTATTGGTGGTCGGTTTTTGAGTACTGATTGCTGATTTGACAGTCGTACAACTTACGAGACCGTTGCCCCGTTGAAGGCACACGAACCATAAACCACAAACCAGCATGGCCGAAGTCGAGCATCATCCCGAAAGCGAGTCGAAAGCGCTTCCCCCCGCCGACCTCGATCAGCCGCCCACCGAGCGCAACGAGCGCCCCGTCGGAATTGAGGGTAACCTGGAGGTGAAGCCGCCCGACCCGTCCGACTTCGACCGCGAGGCGCTTGCGCGCGTCTACCGCCTGATGCTGACCTCGCGGCGGCTCGACGAGAAGATGATGACGCTCCTGAAGCAGGGGCGCGGCTTCTTTCACATCGGGGGCGCGGGCCACGAAGCGGCGCAGGCCGCCATCGGGATGTACGCCCGGCCCGGCCACGACTGGTTCGCCTTCTACTACCGCGACCTCTGCATGGCGCTCTCGCTGGGCCTCTCCCCGCGCGAGGCGCTCCTGGCGCACCTCGCCAAAGACGACGACCCCAACTCCGGCGGGCGTCAGATGCCGGAGCACTTCGGGCTGAAAGACAAAAACGTGATTACCACGTCCTCGTCGGTCGGCGCGCAGTTTCTACCGGGGCTGGGACTGGGCTTAGCGGCGCAGCG
>PXTQ01000133.1 GCA_003022505.1 Bacteroidetes bacterium QS_8_64_10
TGTGAATCTAATGCAACTTCAACGGGTCAGCTGGGCGAAAACGGTGCCTGCGAAGCAAGTAAGACAGGCCTACCCTAAGCAGGAGCGGGAGAGCGTGGGAAAGGGTGAGCGGGCGATGAGCGCGTTCAGGCCTCTCCCGCTCGCCCACGCCCCCCGTGCCCAGCGCGTTCAAAGCAGCACAGATTCAGACCTTCCACGACCGCCCTCAACATCCAAGTAACCGGTTGAAGCTGCACTAAGATCATAGCCTCTCTGACTCATAGCCTCTCCAACTCGTTCTGCGCTCTCAGCGTACTCTGCGGTAAGAAAAAAGCGGTAAGAAAAAAGAAGCGTTTACTACGCCTTCGGCTCCGTTAGTCGCTACGCTCGTCTCGTTAACAACACGCAACAGGCCCACGAAGGGGAAAAAGGCGAAGCCCTGCACGCGCGGTGGCAGCAGCTTCGCCTAAAGCTCAACCTTTGAATCACGCAAGATCCGCCCGAACAAAGCGGGCTGTTCCTGTGAACCTGCGACCTGCAAACTTGTCAACCTGAAACCTTCTGTCAGTTTTCCTGCTCCTCACCCTGCATTTGCTGGATCTCGTCGCGCAACTCGGCGGCCTGCTCATAGTCTTCTTTGTCGATGGCGTCCTGGAGCTTCTTCTTCTTGCGCTCCAACTCCGTCATCGGCTCGGACGATTCCTGCGCGGAAGCCTGCTGTTGTTGCGTGGCGGCGATGGCCGACACCTCGCCCTCGTCGGTGGGGATGCCCGCCTCATCGAGCACGCTGGGAGTCACGTAGATGGGGGCGTCCACGCGCACGGCGAGCGCCACGGCGTCGGACGGGCGCGAGTCGAGCTTGTGTTCCTCGTCGTCGTGCTGGTAATGCACTTTGGCGAAAAACGTCCCGTCGCGCAGCTCGTTGATGACGATGCTGGTCACTTCGCCTCCCACCGCCCCGAACGTCTCGCGGAGCAGGTCGTGGGTCATGGGGCGCGGCGGCTGAATCTGCTCCAGTTCCAGGGCGATGGCCTGCGCCTCGAACGCTCCGATGATGATGGGCAAGCGACGATTGCCGCCATCCATCTCGCCGAGCACCAGCGCGTACGCGCCGCCGCTGGACGGGCTCGTGGACAGGCCGATGATGTCAACTTGAATCAGTTCCATAGATCAGATGACGAGCGTATTGCGTAATGCGTAGTGCGTAATGCTGCCGCGACTTGACCGCGTTCGTTCACGGCTCAGTATGCTGAACGGTCGGCGATCACGGCCCGGTGGCGTGAAGGATTTTCTCCAACGCATCCAGAAACGCCTTGTTCTCACGCGGGGTGCCTGCATTGACGCGCAAGTAACCCGCCGTTTCGGGGTAGCCGCTCATGTCGCGCACGAGCACGCCTTTCTCCGCCAGGCGGTCCAGCAGGTCGCCGGGATCGTGGCCTGCCCGGAAGAGCACGAAGTTCGTTTGCGAGGGCAGGACCGTCACGCCGCGCATCGCCCAGAGCGCTTCCGTCAGCTCGCGGCAGCTTTCCTTGAGACGCCGAATGCGGTCCGCCAACAGATCGGGTCGATCCAGCAACGCCAGCGCCGTCTCCTCGGCCATCCGGTCCACCATAAACGGCAGGCGCGCTTTCATGAGTTCACGCACGACCGCCGGGCGCGCAAGCACGTAGCCCAGGCGCAGGCCCGCCAGCCCGAACGCCTTCGAGAAGGTGCGCATCACGAGGACGTTCGGGTGCTCGTCCAGGAGCGCGAGCGCGCTTTTCGTCTCTGCGAACTCGGTATACGCTTCGTCCACCAGCACGAACCCCTCGGCGGCTTCGGCCACGGCCTCGACTTCCGTGAGCGACATGGCGCGGCCCGTGGGGTTGTTGGGCGTGGCGAGCACGGTAAGCACCGGGTCGCGCCGCCGCACGGCCTCGCAGAGGGCCTCGGCGTCGAACGTCAGGGCCTCACCATGGGGCGGCACGCCCACGACCTCGCCGCCTTCGAGGCGCACCACTTTCTCGTAGAGCGAGAACATGGGACGCGGCAGCACGACGGGCGCGCCCGGCTCGATCAGGCACTGCCCAAACGTGTAGGTCAGCTCGTTGGAGCCGTTGCCGATCAGGATGCCGTCCTCGTCGTGGCCCGTGTAGCCGGCGAGCGCGCGACGCAGGCGGTCGGGTTGCTCAGACGGGTAACGGTTGAAGGCGACCTCACGGAAGCGCTCCGCCAGCTCGTCTTTGAGATCATCCGGCAGGTCGTAGGGGCTTTCGTTCTGGTTCAGCTTGACGTCGATGTCCGGCGGATGATCGACGAGGTAAGGCTCCCGCTCGCGCACGGCGGGCCGGATGCGTTCGAGCAGCGAATTGATCGACGGGGGGTGGGGTGCCTCGGTAAGGGGCATATCCTACGCGCAGGCGAGAATTCGTTTTACTGATGCGAAGATAACTCCTACTCTTTCCGTTGGCGCGAACGTCGATTTTAGCCGTCCGCTCACGGCTCAGTGGCGCTTTCCGTTTTTTGAGAAGCCTCCGTAAGCGCCTCCGCCTGCTTAACGATGGGATCGACAGCCACCTTTGAGCCGAACATGCGGCGCGCTAGCCGCCGGCGCTCCTCCCGGCTCTCCTTCGAGGCGTAACGGGGCAAATCGATCAGCAGTTTCGCTCGCTCGATGATTTTTTCCAGGTCGTGCTCGATATCCGCTGCTGCGGTTGTGCTCGAACGGGTCGGTTCTTCCCAGCACATTTTAGCGAGAAAGACGTTCAAGACGCCATCGCAGGACCAGGACAGTTCCAGCGCCGCCAGAGATCGACTGGTTTCATCATCCATCTCACGCGCGGCATCCGGGGCGTCTTCTACAACCGACAGCGCTCCATCACTCAACTCGCCGTTCTCTTTTTCTTCCATCGCAGCGTAGCGCCGCACTTCTACCCAAACCAGCTTGGTGCCGGTCTTTCGGGCCGCCCGCAAAAAGTCCTGCCAGGTACCGTCGTCGTTCGGAAGCCCACGTCGCAATGTCAACCAGTGTATCCTGAAACGGCGAAACCGAACGAAGCAAGTCGCTCATGACACCGAGAGTTTTCCGCTGCGAAAACCAATGAGCAGGAGAGAGCCCCTCCAACGCTGCCATGCCGATAAAGCATCACAGCCAGAATGATTGTAGTTATAAGAATAATAAGAATAAAGAATGGTGCGTTCGCTAATCTTTCTTTTGTAGCATTTTTTTCTTGAAACGACGCTCTACGGCGCGAGCGTGGGCCTCCAGTTCCTCAGCACGCGCAAAGGCCGCGATCTGGGGCGCGTCGCGGCGCATTTTTTTCTCCGAGTACGAGATCACCGACTGCGTGCGCAGAAAGTCATCTGTGCCCAGCGCGGAGGCGTAGCGGGCCGTGCCGCCAGTCGGGAGCACGTGGTTGGGGCCGGCAAAGTAGTCGCCCGCCGGTTCCGACGAGTGCGCGCCCAGGAAAATAGCCCCGGCGTGCCGGATCTTCGTCATCACGTTCCACGGCTCGCGCGTCTGGATCTCCAGGTGCTCCGGTGCCAGTTCGTTCGTGAGCGCAACGGCCTCCTCCAGCGAGGGCGTCGTGACGCACGCGCCGTAGTCCGCGAGCGCCTGCGCCACAATCTCGCGGCGCGGCAGGCCCACGATCTGCTCCTCCACGGCCTCGCGCACGGCCTTGGCCAGCGGGCGATGCGGCGTAACGAGTACGGCGGAGGCGCGCCCGTCGTGCTCGGCCTGCGAGAGCAGATCGGCGGCGACCCAGTCGGGCCGTGCCGAGTCGTCGGCGAGCACCACGATCTCGCTCGGCCCGGCCACGCTGTCGATGTCGACGCGCCCGAAAACCTGTCGCTTGGCGGCGGCCACGTAGGCGTTACCCGGCCCCACGATCTTATCGACGGCGGGAACAGGCTCCGCGCCAAAGGCGAGCGCGCCCACGGCCTGCGCTCCGCCCACGGCGTAGACGTTTTCGAGGCCCAGCAGCGCGGCGGTCGCCAGCACGTGCGGGTGCGGATGTCCGTCCGGCTGCGGCGGGCTGACGAGGTGAATCTCGCGGACCCCCGCCACCTGAGCGGGGATAGCCGTCATGAGCAGGCTCGACGGGTACGCCGCCGTGCCGCCCGGCACGTACAGGCCCGCCCGCTCGACGGGCGCGACGCGCTGGCCCAGCACCGTGCCATCGCCATCGTCGGTAAACCAGGACTCGCGCGTCTGTTTTTGGTGGAAGCGCCGGACGTTGGCGGCGGCCTCCTCGATGACGGCGCGCAGGTCGTCCGAGAGCGCGCCTGCCGCTTCGTCGAGGGCGGCCTGCGACACCTTCAGCGGGTCGGGGCGCACGTCGTCGAAGCGCTCGGTGTAGTCGAGCATAGCCTCCGCGCCGCGCTGCTGTACGTCTCCCAGGATCTCGCGCGCGGCAGCGTCCACCTCGTCGCTGAACGAGGCGCTCCGCCCCAAGATGGCGCGCAGCTTCTCGGCGCGGTTTTCGTAGTCAACGAGCGGGATCATGAAAAGTGATGCGTACGTGAATCCAAATCAGAGATTGTTCGCTTGGCAGCGAAGATCGTACACGTGGATTCCAACGGCGGTCTTCAGATTGAAAGCGGCGCTTCTCTGCTTGGGGAGGACCAGAAGCAGCCCTCAATTTTCAGCTTGACGTTACTTAAAGCGTGATCCACGAAAATGCTTCAACGAGTGAGTTTTCTCTACCTTTCTCTTACCGTGATGTTTGCCGACGGAAAGACACTCAACTTTTCTTGGCGGATTGTTACGCGCCCGCTGTCTCCAGCGGAGGCAGCGCCGCCTTGATCTTGCCGCACCGGTCTTCCATCCACGGCGGCAAAACGAGCGTCTCGCCCATTTCACGCCCTCAACGTGTCCAGCGGCCTGACCTTCGACCTGCGGCGCGATCGGCCTGACAGACATGCTGGACCTGTACTCACGTCTCCCGCACGATGCCGCGCACGAGCCGCTTCAGATCGTCGCGGACGCGCTCGCCCGTTTCGAGCACCTCCTCGTGCGAGAGCGGTCCCGCGCTGAGGCCCGCCGCCGGGTTCGTGATGGTAGACAGCCCCAGTACGCTCATGCCGAGCGAGCGCGCCTGCAAGACCTCCGGCACGGTGCTCATCCCCACGGCGTCGGCCCCCAGCTGCCGGAACGCCCGGATCTCGGCTTTCGTCTCGTAGCTCGGACCGCGCGTCCAGGCGTAGGTGCCGCCGCGCACCGGCACGCCCTCGGCGCGCGCCTCCTCCTCCGCGTTGCGCCGCCAGTCCGCGTCGTACGGCTCGCTGCCCCGTGCTCGCGTGCTCTCCGGCGTGCCCGCCAGCGGGTTGTCAAAGGCCAGGTTGAGGTGATCGGTGATAAACATGAGCGTGCCCG
>PXTQ01000137.1 GCA_003022505.1 Bacteroidetes bacterium QS_8_64_10
CCCTCGACGGCAAGCACGTCGCCATGTGGGGCCTTTCCTTTAAGCCCGGCACCGACGACATCCGCGAGGCGCCCTCCCACGTCATGATCCGCCGCCTGCTGGACGAAGGCGCCTCCGTCACGGGCTTCGACCCCGAGGCGATGGGTACCACGCGCAACGTCTTCGGCGACGAGATCGACTACGCGCCGTCGGAGTACGAGGCGCTCGACGACGCCGACGCGCTCGTCATCTGCACCGAGTGGGGCGAGTTTCGGCGGCCTAACTTCGACGAAATGAAAGACCGCCTCAAGCAACCGCTCGTCTTCGACGGGCGCAACGTCTACGAGCCGGAGCGCATGGCGGAGATGGGCTTCGAGTACCATTCCATCGGACGCCCGCATCATGCGGAAGAAACGGGTGAATCTGTGGCGACGAACGGTCAATTATTGATGAGCCGAACATAAACTGCTAAACATTGGTGGAGGCAAGCATCCGGAAGCGATAGGAAAATAGGAGGAAAAGAAGATAAGCCATGTTCGCATCAGTAAAAACGGTGGAAGCATCATGAGCGACGACGCACCACGAACACTCATCACGGGCGGGGCGGGCTTTCTGGGGTCGCACCTGTGCGAGCGCTTCCTGGCCGAGGGCCACGAGGTGATCTGCATGGACAACTTCATCACCGGCACGCCCGACAACGTCGGCCACCTGATCGGGGACGACAACTTCGAGCTGGTCAAACACGACGTGACCACCTACGTGCACGTCAAAGGCGACCTGGACTACGTGCTGCACTTCGCCAGCCCCGCTTCCCCGAAAGACTACCTGGAATACCCGATCCAGACGATGAAAGTCGGCGCGCTCGGCACGCACAAGACGCTGGGCCTGGCGAAAGAAAAAGACGCGCGGTTTCTGCTGGCCTCGACGAGCGAGGTCTACGGCGATCCGCTGGTGCACCCGCAGCCGGAAGATTACTGGGGCAATGTCAACCCGGTGGGCAAGCGCGGGGTCTACGATGAGGCCAAGCGCTTCGCAGAGGCGCTGGCGATGGCGTATCAGCGCTACCACGGCATCGAGACGCGCATCGTGCGCATCTTCAACACGTACGGCCCGCGCATGAGGCTCGACGACGGGCGCGCGCTGCCGACGTTCATGGGGCAGGCCCTGCGCGGCGAGCCGCTTACGGTCTACGGCGACGGCTCGCAGACGCGCTCGTTTTGCTACGTCGAGGACCTGGTGGAGGGCATCTGGCGGTTGCTTCGGAGCGAGGAGCGCGAGCCGGTCAATATTGGCAACACCGATGAGATCACGATTCTGGAATTTGCGGAGGAAATCATCCGGCTGACGGGAACGGACAGCGAGATTACCCATGAAGAATTGCCTGCCGACGACCCAAAGGTGCGCAAGCCCTCGACGGCGAAGGCGCGCGAGAAGCTGGACTGGGAGGCCACGGTCTCGCGTGAGGACGGCCTCCAGCACACGCTCGATTACTTCGAGGAGCAGCTCCGCACCGCCGGCGAGCTTGCAGCCTGATCGATTTTAAGCGTCTGAGCAAAAATTATCCGGTATCTCGCTTGACAAACGAGCCGCAGGCGACTCACGTAGCGTAGCGAAGTAAACGACGACCGACGGTGGACGAATTCTGGGCATTTACGTGGTCGTCAGCCGTCTGTGGTCGGTCGTCCGAGGCCGCAGTCGTTTTGCGGACTCGCTTAGGTTGTAGGAATGAGTCGCTGACTCGCTCTTGCAGCAGGTTGCAGGTTCTTTATGCGTGAGTTCGTGTAGCCGTAGATCGTTCGTTTGTGAAGTACGGCTGTGCCTCACGACGAACAACGAGCTACGAAATACGCAACACGCAACGCATCCATCAACGCAGTATCCTCTCATTCACGAGAACAACGCGCAAACCGAGCATGAGCACATCCACGAAAACCAAAGCCCGGCGCGTCAGCACGCACCTGAAGCACCTGGAGGCTGAAGCTATATATTTGATGCGCGAGGTGATGGCGCAGTTCGAGAACCCCGTGCTTATGTTTTCGGGCGGGAAGGACTCAATCACGATGGTGCGCCTGGCGCAGAAAGCATTCTGGCCCGGCCCCATCCCGTTTCCGCTCCTGCACGTAGACACCGGCCACAACTTCCCGGAGGTCCTGGAGCGCCGCGACGAACTCATGGAAGAAGTGGGCGCGGACCTCATCGTGCGCACCGTGCAAGAGTCCATCGACAAGGGGCGCGTCAAGGAGGAAGAGGGACCGAACGCCAGCCGCAACAAGCTGCAGACGGTGACGCTTTTAGACGCGATCAACGAGTTTCAGTTTGACGCGGCCATCGGCGGGGCGCGCCGCGACGAGGAAAAGGCCCGCGCCAAAGAGCGCTTCTTCTCGCACCGCGACCGCTTCGGGCAGTGGGATCCGAAGAACCAGCGCCCGGAGCTGTGGCATCTGTACAACGGCCGCAAGCGCAAGGGCGAGCACTTCCGCGCCTTCCCGATCTCGAATTGGACGGAGCTGGACGTGTGGCAGTACATCGAGCAGGAAGACATTAAGCTGCCGAGCGTGTACTACGCCCACGAGCGCGAGGTCGTCAACCGCGACGGCGCGCTCCTGCCGAAGTCGCCCTACATCACGCTCATCGGCGACGAGGAGTACGAGACGAAGACCGTGCGTTTTCGCACCGTTGGCGACATGACGTGCACCGGCGCGGTGGAGTCGCCGGCCTCCGGCGTCCAGGAGGTAATCGAGGAGGTCGCCACCGCCAAAGTCACCGAGCGCGGCGGGCGCGCCGACGACAAGCGCTCGGAGGCCGCGATGGAGGAGCGCAAGCGGAAAGGGTACTTTTAGACGACGACCGACGATGGACGACGGACGACCGCCCGGGCTATGCCCTCCAAGTTCGAACGTCTTGAGATCGGGACGCTGGCGCTGGAGTGCGCGGATCGCGTCTACGACTTGGCTGAACGGCTTCCCAAAAGCCGAGCGATACAATCTGGCTTCGCAGATTAAACGAGCGTCTACGTCGGTTTCTCTGAATATCGCCGAAGGCTCGACCGGGCGGGGCAAACCGATGCCGAACAAGCACGCTTTCTCGGCATGGCGCTTCGCTCGCTTATGGAAACCGTGGCCTGCCTTCATCTCATCCGGCGGCGCAGTTATGCCGAGAAAGACCTAACGAAGCCCATCTACGAACAAGCCGAGGAATTGTCGGCAAAGATCCAGGCGATGCGAAATGCCATTCAGCCCGATAAGAAGTGGGTTCGCGAGAAGCAAGAAGGTTATTCTATCGAGAATCGTAAATTATAGACGGACGATAACGGCCAAGCGATAACACGAAATTGCGAGACCGTTCGTCCATCGTCATTCGTCAATCGTCATTATAAAACCTATGAGCAACGTGCAGACACAAACGCAAAGTACCAACGGCGCCGCCGACGACACCGGCGCGACCTACGAAGATATGGACCTGCTCCGCTTCTCGACGGCGGGCAGCGTCGACGACGGCAAGTCGACCCTCATCGGGCGGCTCCTCTACGACACGAAGGCCATCTTTAAGGACCGCTACGAGCAGATCAAGCAGGCCAGCGACCGGCGCGGCCTGAGCGAGGTGGACCTGGCGCTTCTCACCGACGGCCTGAGCGCCGAGCGTGAGCAGGGCATCACCATCGACGTGGCCTACCGCTACTTCGCCACGCCGAAGCGCAAGTTCATCATCGCGGACACGCCCGGCCACGAGCAGTATACGCGCAACACCGTTACCGGCTCCTCGACCGTCGAGATGATCGTAGTGCTCGTGGACGCGCGCAACGGCGTCCTGACGCAAACGCGCCGCCACGGTTTTATTGCCTCGCTCCTGCAGATCCCGCACATCGTCCTCGCGGTCAACAAGATGGACCTCGTGGATTACAGCGAAGAGGTTTTTTCGGAGATCCAGAACGAGTTTCGCACCTTCTCCGAAAAGCTCGACATCGACGACGTGAGCGTCGTGCCGATCTCGGCGCTCAAGGGTGACAACGTGGTCGAAAAGGGCGACAACATGCCGTGGTACGACGGCTCCACGCTGCTGCATCACCTGGAGAACGTAAAGGTGGACGCCACGCGCAACACCGTCGATTTTCGCTTCCCGGTGCAGCACGTCATCCGCCCGGATCAGAACTTTCGCGGCTACGCCGGCGAGGTGGCTTCCGGCTCCGTGGCCGTGGGCGAGCCGATCACGGTGCTGCCCTCCGGCAAGCAGGCGCACGTCGAAAAGCTCCAGTCCTTCGAGGAGGAGCACGAGCGCGCCGAGGTGGGCGACGCCGTGGTGCTCTCGATTGACGACGAGATCGACATCAGCCGCGGCGACATGATCGTGCGCAGCCGCAACGTGCCGCAGACCGAGAGCCAGCTCGACGCCGACCTGTGCTGGATGAGCGAGGACGCCATGCAGACGAACAAGCGCTACCTGATCCAGCACACTACGCGCACCGTGCAGGCCTTCGTCACCAACGTCGTCTATCGCACCAACGTGGAGACGATGCACCGCGAGGCAGCCGATACGTTCACGCTGAACGACGTGGGGCGCGTCGAGAGCGAGACCGCCGAGCCGCTCTTCTTCGATCCGTACAAGATCAACCGGAAGACGGGCAGCTTCATCGTCATCGACCCGGATACCAATAATACGGTCGGGGCGGGCATGATTCGCGGTAAGGCGCAGGGCGTGACGCCTGTGGGTGAGGAGCCGACGGAGGAGGAAGAAAAAACCGCTATCCAGACCAAGTCGCCGAACGTCGTCTGGGAGGGCCTGAACATCGAGCGCGAGGAGCGTGAGGCCCGAAACGGGCACGAGGCCACCGTCGTGTGGCTTACGGGCCTGTCGGGCGCGGGCAAGTCCTCTATCGGGCGCAAGCTGGAGCGCAAGCTCTTCGACGAGGGGTGCCAGACGATGCTTCTGGACGGCGACAATGTGCGGCACGGCCTGTCGAGCGACCTCGGCTTTTCGCCGGACGACCGCGCCGAGAATAACCGCCGCGTGGGCGAAATGGCGCGACTGTTCTTCGAGCAAGGCAGCATCGTCATCTGCACGTTCGTTTCGCCCTACCGCAAGGACCGCGACTTCGTGCGCTCGCTCCTGCCGGAGGATCGCTTCCTGGAGGTGCACGTAGACGCCGACGTGGAGACGTGCAAGGAGCGCGACCCAAAAGGTCTCTACGAGAAAGCCGAGCGTGGCGAGATCACCAACTTCACGGGCGTGTCCGCGCCCTACGAGCCGCCCTCCGAGCCAGAGCTGGTGCTCCGCACCGACGACGAAGACGTGGAGGCGAGCGTGGATCGGCTTGCGGCGCTGCTTGAGGAGCGCGGCGTCGTTTAGATTTGTAGGTGTGAGGGCGGGTAGTGCGGTGTCAACCGTGCGTATTGGTATTCGGCGATGTCGCTTTCAGTCTGCCGTGTCGTAAAACGTGATGCGAATCAAGAGCCGGAGGCGACTGACGGAGCGTAGCGGAGTAAAGAGAGCACCTTTGCGTTTTACATTTTACGTTTTATGCGTCCATGCTGGCAGACTGATAGATAGAAACGTCTGACCGCTCGGTACAAAGGATCAGGACTGACGAAGAAGCAAGTATGGATCTGAGCGGTATCGCAACACAGCAGTCCGGCGGAGCATAGAGAAGATCGAGCAGCGAAAACGGCGCGGCGAACAGACGCGCGAAGTCGCCGAACGCATGGCGACGATGCTCCGCGAGCAGTTCGGCGCGTCCCGGGTCGTGCTGTTCGGATCCGTCGCGCGGGAGGAGGGTCTGGGGGCTTACTCCGACGTAGACCTCGCCGTGCAAGGCCTTTCACCGATGGCGCACCTGGAGGCTGTCGCCTGATTGCTGGACGTTTCGCCGAAGTTCGACGTCGATCCCGTTAGAATAGAACGGTATTCGCCTTCCTTGCGAGAGGTCATTCAGCGGGAGGGTGTGGAGCTGTGAAGGGAACCTACCTGGCCGTGGCCGGGCGCATCCGGCGCGAACGGGATGAACTGCCGCCGACGCTGGAAGCGGTGAGTCATGAGCTTCACGCGTTCGCCGACACGCTGGAGCAAATCGCCGAAGAATAAACGTCTCGGACTGATTACGAATGATGATTCATGCCGCTATCAGATGGAGCAACAGTAATGGGTCTCTCCGGCGACGCCTGGATCACCCTCGGTGTCATCGTCGGCATGATCGCGGCGCTCCTGCGCGAGGTGACGCGGCCCGCCCTCATCGTGCTCGGCGCGCTGCTGGCGCTGCTCGTGACGGGCGTGCTGACGCCGGAAGAAGGGCTGGCGGGCTTCTCCAACTCTGCGGTGCTTACCATCGGATCGCTCTACGTGGTGGCCGCCGGCATTCAGCAGACGGGTGCTCTGTCTTTTTTCGACCGCGTGTTGGGCCGGTCCTCGCTCGGCGGTGAGCCGCCTGCCCTGCCGGTTACGCTGTTTCGCCTGATGGTGCCGACGGCGCTGCTCTCCGGCTTCATTAACAACACGCCCGTCGTGGCGACGCTCATCCCACGCGTGCAGGAGTGGGGCCGCGAGCACGGCATCGCTCCCTCCCGGTTGCTCATGCCGCTCTCGTTTGCGTCCATCGTCGGCGGCATGACCACACTCATCGGCACGAGCACTAACCTGATCGTCTCCGGCATGATGGAGGCGGAAGGCTACGCGGGCCTCGGGCTGTTTGACCTGACGGCGGTGGGCGTGCCCGTGGCGCTCGGCGTGCTGGCGTACTTCATCGTCGCGGGGCACCGCCTCCTCCCCGACCGCGCCAGCGAGGAGCACACGGTCGAGGAAGAAGCGCAGAATTACCTTTTTGAGGTGCGCGTGACGCCGGAGGCCGCGTTCGAGGGGCAGACGGTGGAAGAGGCCGGCCTTCGGTCGCTGGGCGACGCCTACCTCGTGCACGTGCAGCGCGGCGAGCACGTGGTGCAGGCTACCCCCGACGAAGTTCTACAGGCGGGGGACGTGCTCACCTTCACGGGCAGCGTTAGGCGGCTGGAGGCGCTCCTGCGGCGCGACGGCTTCGAGCGCACGGTGGCGGCGTTCGGCAGAAATGGGCAGCAGGCCCTCCCGCTCTACGAAGCGGTCGTGGCGGCCTCGTCGGGCATGGTGGGCAAGACGCTGCGCGAGGTCGACTTCCGCGAGAATTACGAGGGGGTCGTACTCGCCATCCAGCGCAAGGACGAGCAGATGAGTGGCGCGCTGGGCCGGGTGGAGATTCAGCCCGGCGACCTGCTTTTGGTGGAGGCCGAAAACGGCTTCGATGAGCAGTGGCAGACCCAGCCCGACGAGTTCTACCTGGCGACACCGCGCGAGTCCGACCGCGCGCCCGTGCACCCTGAAAAAGCGCCGTGGGCGCTCGGCCTGTTCGGCGCGATGATTCTGGCGGCGGCCTTCAAGCTGCTGCCCATCGTCGTGGCCGCGATTCTGGCGGCGGTGGGCATGGTGGTGGTCGGCGGGCTGAACCTGGAAAGCGCGCGTGAGGCCGTCAACCTGCCGGTGCTCGTCGTGATTTCCGCTGCCTTCGGGCTGGGCCGCGCCGTCGAGAAGACCGGCCTGGCCGACATGGTGGCGCACGACCTGCTGGGCTGGGTCGCGCCGATGGGCGCGCTGGCCGTGGTCGCCGCGCTCTACGTGCTGACGAACGTGCTGACGGAGTTGGTCACAAACCAGGCCGCTGCCGTGCTGATGACGCCCGTGGCGCTCTCGGTGGCAGGCGACGCCGGGCTGCCGCCAACGCCGCTGGCCGTGACCGTCGCCATCGCCGCCTCCGCCAGCTTCCTCACGCCCATCGGCTATCACACCAATCTGATGGTGATGTCGCCGGGCGGCTATCGCGTGCGCGACTACACGCGAACCGGTCTGCCCGTGAGCCTGCTCGTCATGGCGCTGGCGCTCACTGCCATCTGGGGGCTGCTATTGTAGAGAGCGGTTGGTACGTTGCAAGTTTGCAGGTTGGGAGGTTTCTTATTTCACAGTGGGCGGCTTTTATGACGAAAGCCTGTCCGATTTCTTCGAGCACGTTTCGCCGAAGCGTGTTCTCGTCCTGACGCTGAAACGCACGAAGGCGCATCCCGACGAGACGCTGCGACGTATCTACCGGTTCATTGGCGTGAAAAGGGGCTGGAACGAGCAGGCCGCCCCTACAACGCCAACTGGACGACCTTTTCGAACACGTAGACCGCTTGGCCGATCTCGTGG
Source organism: Bacteroidetes bacterium QS_8_64_10 (assembly GCA_003022505.1). Lineage (GTDB taxonomy): Bacteria > Bacteroidota > Rhodothermia > Rhodothermales > Salinibacteraceae > PXTQ01. Next base: position 8,176 of record PXTQ01000137.1, read on the forward strand.
GGGCGATGCAGCCGGACGTGGTCCTTGCGCCGTGGCTGCTGGACGCCCCACCCAAGCACCGCCTCGCCAATCACCTGCTGTGGCTGGCGAACATCAGCGACGCGAGAAGAAAGGCGAAAAGGCGTGGGGACGGTCGGTGCATGACGAGTAGCATCCGGTTCGCTATCAAACGCATCACCGTATTAGCGAAGACGATGCTGGCCCGCCCAACCGGGGGCGCTCCTTGAACATTTCTTGCTCCCGAATCTTTGCGGTCTCCGGCTGTGTATTTCTACTAACAGCATCGTCAACAGCAACGAGAAAATCGACCCATGCCCTACTCGGCGGAAATCAGCCGCTCCGCGCCGGGCGCGTTTTTGTTTCTTTTGGACCAGTCCGCCTCCATGCAGGACACCTTCGGCGGGGCCGAGGAGAAAGGCGACGCCGCTCCGAGTAAGGCGCGCGTCCTGGCCGACGTGGTGAACAAGCTGCTGCAAAACCTGGCGCTGCGCTGCGCCAAAGAGGAGGGCGTGCGTGATTATTTTAGCGTGGGCGTGGTGGGCTACGGCGACCGCGTGCAACCGCTCGTGCAGCCGTCGTCGGAAGAGCACGCGGCGGCGGGCGACCTCGTGCCCATCAGCCATCTGGCCGAGCGTCCGCTGCGCCTGGAAGAGCGTCTCGAAACCGTCGAGCAAAACGGCGAGCCAACCGAAAAGCGCGTCAAGACGCCCATCTGGTTCGAGCCGCACGCCAAGAACGGCACGCCCATGTGCCAGGCGCTCGACTTCGCCGCGCAGACGGTGCGCCGCTGGATCGACGTGCACCCGGAGGCGTTTCCGCCCATCGTGGTGAACGTAACCGACGGCGAGGCCACCGACGGCGATCCGCTGCGGCAGGCGCAGCAGCTTCGCTCCTTTGCGACGGGCGACGGCGAAGTGCTGCTCTTCAACGTGCATCTTTCGGAGGCAGAGGCGACGCCCGTGGAGCTGCCCGCGTCCGTGGCCGAGGTGCCCGAAGAGGACTACGCCCGGCAGCTCTTTCAGATGTCGAGCCGGCTGCCTTTTTCTATGCGGCAGGCCGCCGAGCAGGAAGGCTACGAGGCGAACATGGACACGCGCGGGTTTATTTTCAACGCCGACCCCGGCGCGCTCGTGCGCTTTCTGGAGATCGGCACGCGGCCCAGCAACCTGCGGTAGTTCGTGGGTGGCTGGTTTTCGGTTTGCGGTTCGTGGTTCGTAAGTTCGTGTGCTTGCAGGTCCCGGCGCTGATAAAGCCAAAATCGCAACTCGCCACTCGACCTTCACAAATCGAAACTCGAAAATCGCCAATCGCAAATCGTGAAGCACGGAGACATCGTCGCTAAGGAGCGCATCCTGTGGCTGCCGAAGGGCGACCACACGGCGGAAGAATACGAAGACGCTGCGTTCGTCTCCGAGACGGGCACGTGGCCGCTCCGGGCAGCCGTAGCCGACGGCGCTACCGAGTCGGTCTTTGCCCGCGACTGGGCCAACCGCCTCGTGCGCGGCGTTGCGCAGTCGGAGGGACTGAACGCCGACAGCTTCCCGCAGCAGCTCCGCGACTGGCAGAATGCTTTTCTGCAGCAGCATCAGCAACAGCAGCCGCGCGAAGGAGAGCGCGCCTGGTATGCCGAGCGGAAGGCCGAAGAGGGCGCTTTCGCTACGCTGCTGGGCCTGACGGTGCACCGCGACCGCTCCTGGCAGGCGTTCTCCGTGGGCGACTGCTGCCTGTTTCACCTCCGCGACAACGACGTGATCGCCGCCTGGCCCTTCGACGACGCCGAGGCGTTCGACGACCGGCCCGCGCTCGTGCCCAGCCTGTCGGAGCGCGACGCGCCGTCTCCGAAGACGCATTCGGGCGAGTGGAAGCTGCACGACGCCTTCGTACTTACCACTGATGCCCTCGCGGCCTGGCTGCTCGATGGAGGCACGCCCGCCGATCTGTTTTCGCTCCCGCCCGACACGTTTCAGGAAGGCGTCGAGGCCGCCCGTGAGGAAGGCGCGCTCCGCGACGACGACACCACCGCCCTCACGCTGAGAATCAAGCGCTCGCGTTGATGCGTTGGCGTGCTGGGGCGTTTCGTGCTTGCGGGGTGCGCGTTGGTTCGGGGTCGATCACGTCGGCACGTCCTTCACGCCGTCAACGCCCGATTCGAGTGAGGAACGTGACAGGCGTACCGGACTTAAGCGGATCCGCAAAACTTCTGCGGCCCCGGACGACTGACCGAAGACGACTGACGACCGCGCAAACGTTCAAAATTCGTCAACCGTCGGTTGTCGTTCGTTCAAGCGAAAAGCGAATGGGCAAGAGAGAATCCGAAGGTTACAACTTCCTTTTCCCCTTCGCTGAGGCGCACGACCTGGGCTTGCTCCGACGTGTCTAAAAATCCCCAATCGCAACTTGCCAATCGAAAATCGCCAATCGACAACGCCGGGTGCGTATCAGGAGGCGCTGCAAATTCCCGAAGCGGCCTTCGCCGATCCGGAGTTGCAGGCCGCCACGCCCGACGAGACGACGCTCGGCCTGCCGCGCCCCGTCACGGGCGCGTTCGCCGCCGTCTTCCCGATGACGCTGTCGTCGGGGGGGCGCGTCGCCGTCAAGTGCTTCCTGCACGAGACGCCGGACCGCCGCAAGCGCTACGAAGCTCTCCGCCGGCACTTCAGCGAAGCCGACCTGCCGTACACGGTCGGGTTCGAGTACCAGAGCGAGGGCATCACGGTAGACGGCCAATCGCTTCCGATTCTGAAGATGGACTGGGCCGAGGGGCAGCCGCTCAACCGCTACGTTGAAGATCACCTCGACGCGCCGCGCTCGCTCGCCGCGCTCGCCGACCGCTTCGCCGCTATGCTGGAAGCGCTGAAGGACCACAGCATCGCGCACGGCGACCTGCAACACGGCAACGTGCTCGTCCATGAGCGCGAGGACGACTTGGCGCTTCGCCTCGTCGATTACGACACGACGTACGTGCCCGCGCTCAACAACAAACGAAGCGCCGAGGTGGGCCACCGCAACTACCAGCACCCCGACCGCGACGAGCGCGACTTCGGCCCGCACCTCGATCACTTTGCCGGGCGCGTGATCTACACGGCGCTGCAGGTGCTCCGCCGCGACCCCGCGCTCTGGGATCGCTTCGACACAGGCGAGAATTTGCTCTTCCAGGCCGACGATTTCTACGATCCCGATGCCTCGCCGCTCTTCGAGGCGCTCGCCCAAATCGACGCCGTCCGCCCGCACGCCGAGGCGCTGCGTACGGCCTGCTATCTGGAGCCGGAGGACGTGCCACCGCTCGCGGAGGCGGTCACGAGCGAGGCTATGCCTGTGAAGCGCGAGCGACAACGGGAGCGCTCCGGCGAAACAGCCGCGCCGCGCCGGAACCGGACGGAGCAACTTTTTCTGCCCGCGCTCGCCGCGTGCCTCGCAGGCTGCCTCGCCCTCGGCGCGCTGATCGGTCTGGCGGTGGGCGTGGCGGCGGGGCTCGTCGTCCTCGCGGCAGGCGGAATTGCAGCCTGGCGCGTATGGCGTCGCCTTCCGGTGGTGCGTCGCCGCCGTCGCCTGCAGAGCGAGTTGGGGTACTTCGAGCGCGTCATCGCGGACCACCGGAGCCAGATCGAGAAGCGCGAGGAGCAGCGCCGCGAGGTCAAGTCGAACGTCGAGGAGCTGCGCGCCGAGCGGCTGGAGGAGCTTCAAAGCCATGCCCTCCGCGACCGGCTCAAATATCATTTCGTAAACGAAGCGAAGACCGTCGAGGGCATCGGCCACCGCGTGGTCGTACGCCTGAAGGCCGCCGGCATCCGCGCCGCGCACCAGATCACGCCCGACCGCCTCGCGAGCGTCAGCCGCATCGGCGACCGGAGCCGCGCTCGCGTGCGAATGTGGCGCAACTCGCTCGCCCGCGAGTACGAGGACGACGTGCCGGATCAGCTCTCGCCCGCCGAGAAGCGCCGCCTGCGCCGGTCCGTGGAGCGCCGCGCCGAAGGCTTCGCCGACGACATCGAGCGGCTGCGCGCCAAGATCAAGGTGCAGGAAGAAGAACGGAAGGCCGTCAAGGAGCGGCTGGAGCGCGTGCCGCACGTTACGTTTGGGCGCTACCTGGCGTACCTGATGCGACTGCGGCGATATGAGGCTGGGAGACTGTGAGCTTGGGAGTCTGCGAATCTGCGCGTCTCGATGAGTTGAGCCTGAAGATCTACGACACGACGAGCCGGCTCGTCCGGCGGGTCGTTTCGGAGCGACCGTACGGCGCGGGTGAGCACACGGTGAGGTGGGACGGCGCGAGCGCCGGCGGCCAACCGGTAGCCAGCGGCGTCTACTTCATCGTGCTGGAAACCGATCAGGTGCGCCGCTCGCGGCCCATCGTGCGCGTCGAATAGGCATCGCTTTCACGCGCTTACGTCCTCCACGTGTACGTCCTTATCAAGCAGCACGCGCAGCATCTCGAGACGACTTTGTGCAGGCGCATGGCTTCCGAAACTGGTTTGTAAGTTCTTGCTATATGTGCAACGACTCGCCGGGCGATCTCGTTTCGGTTGCGCCCTTCCGCCGGAAGCGCTACCTTTCGACGAGAGAGGGTTGAGAATCGAACGTCGAGGATGGAGCATTGCACATGACGAATCGGGCGTTTTAAGTTCGTGGATCGCTTATTCGTGCGTTCGTAGATGGTGGTCGTTAGATCAGCAGTTCGTGTGCGACTTGATAGACTTGCGGGACTTGCAAAGCCTGCGACCTGATAGACTTGATAGACCTGACCGACCTGCAACTCTGACTTGCAACCTTCGACCTGAAGAACCGACAACCGCCTAACCAACCAGCCAGCCAGCCATGTCTGCGAAAAAGAACGCCCGACGCGACGACGCACTCACCGCGCGCCAGGCGG
>PXTQ01000138.1 GCA_003022505.1 Bacteroidetes bacterium QS_8_64_10
ACGCGGCCACGGCGACGATCGGCAGCTGCATCTGCTCGATCTCTTCGGTCGTGACGCCGGACCGGGACTGCGCGTAGGTGCTGGCGGCCACGGCGAAGGCATTGTTCGCCAGGTGCACCAGGACGGCGGGCCACAGGCTGCCGGTGCGCCACGTGAGATACGCCAGGTAGCAGCCCAGCGCCGCGAGCGGGAGCACCTGCGAGAAGCGAAAATGGTAGAATCCAAATCCAATGCCCGCCAGCAGAATGCCGCCCACCACGCCCAGCGAGCGCTCGCCCTGGCGCTGCACGTAGCCGCGAAAGAGCAGCTCCTCGCAGAGCGCAGGTGTGATGGCGAGCATCAGCAGGTCGAACACCACGCCCCGATCGCTCATCAGCACCTGCTCTATGAGCTGCATCTGCTGCCGCTCGAACTGCTCCAAGGCGTCGGGCAGTGGGATCGTCTGGTTGATCGCGCCGAGCCACGTGACGACCGGGTAGAACGCCGCCCATCCCAGAAGCGCGAGGCCGAGGAGCCGCAGGTCGCAGCGGCGCAGGCGCAAGAAGCCGGTCCAGCGCGAGGAGTGCCAGCGCGCGGCGAGCATCGCGGGGAGCGCCAGCCCCAGCACCTGCGCCACGCTGTTGCCCATCAAAAAAAGGTCGATGCGTTCGTTGAGCAGCACACGGATGAGCTCTTGCGGTTGCGTCACCTCCAGCCCGCCGGCGAGCAGCAGCGGCGCGGCAAAGAGCGGAAAGATCACGAAGTTGGTCAGCAAGAGCGCCAGGACGGGCACGAGCAGGACCGTCAGAAGCGGCGGAAAGCGCTCCCGTTCCAACACGCCGTCGAGTGGAAGGCCGCGCCTTTCCCAGGGATCGTCAAGCTCCGGCGGCGTAGCGGGCATGGATATCGGGCAGACGGCGAAAAAGGGCGAAGCCGCGCCCAGATTGCCGGCTCCGCCACCAAAGATGCGCGTTCGGTAATGGGAACGAAGCCGAACAGGTTCCTTCGCAGGGCAGGCTCAAGACGCGACCTTTTTGCGCGTTACCGAACTGTTGCGCTCCTTCCGGGTTTACTGCTCCGTACATAGGTTGCTAAAATCAGGTAGAAACGGCTGTTTGCTCGTTTCATCTGGCAAATGTTTAGCAACCCGCTCACGGCTCAGTAGATTGCTACGATGCGAAGGTACCGCACGCTTACCGACATTCGCTGTCATGCCCACGCAAACCGAGACACGTCCTTCCGCAACGACCGAGCGCCGCTCGATCCGTCGCTTCACGCGCGAGCACTCACGGAAAACGCGCTTCGAGCAGCTTACCGTGAGGCGCACTACACCCTCCGCGTGCAGGGACCGATGGCGCTGGGTGACGAATCCGCTCCTGAACCGGACGTGGCTGTCGTTCGGGGAACGCCGCGCGACTATGTGGACGCCCACCCCACGACGGCCCTCCTCGTCGTGGAAGTTAGCGACACTTCGTTTGCCGACGACCGCACGCGCAAGAAGCGCGTCTACGCCCGTGCGGGCGTCACCGAGTACTGGATCGTCAACCTCGCGGAGGCGGCCCTGGAGGTGTACCGCGCGCCGAACGAGGGCGGCTACGACCGGCGCGAGACGTTGCGCCCGCCCGCCTCGGTAAGTCCACCACAGGCCGACGCGGAGATCGCCGTCGCCGATCTGCTGCCGTAGGACGCTGGCGCACGCAGTTTCTACTCTGCCTCCTCGCGGCGAGAGAACACGAGCACGCGCGACTCGTCTTCTGGGTAGAAGATGCGCAGCGACTGCCCGTCCCGGCGGTACGACGCAGCCCCAAGAAGACCGCCCGTGAGTACTCCTTCTTCCTCGTTGTCGCAAGACACCAGCGTTGTAGCAAAATTGAAAACCGATAGCTCGTTAGTCTCCTCATCGACCTGATAATTAGCATTAAAACTGTTGCAGCCTGTGTCCCCGTCGAGACCGCTGCTATCTTCTACTGAGAAATTTCCCTCTTGCAGAAAACGAACTGTGTAAGGTCCATCTCCGACGTCTGGGTTAACGTCTACGTCGCCCAGGGTGCCATTCCTTTCTCCGTAGGCGGTTAAATTCCACCTCGTATCTTCTAATGTTTGATCGGGCGTGGAGCCGGGATCTGGAAGCAAATCGCAGGCCGAGAACACCAAGCTTGCCGCAAGCAGGAGGGTGAAGTGTTTCATGAGACTTGGCAGGTCGGGTCTTTCACAATTCACTTTTCCTGCACAACATACTCGTTCAGGCAAAGTTTCGCAGCATCGCTTTTCCAGAAGCATCACGTCGATCCGGCGGCCATCGCGCACTTATTACAGAAACGTAGACGCTCCTGCTGCTCCGCCGAAAACATCCCCTGCGGGGCGTCGTTGCAGCCTGTGCAGTGGGGCGCGCCACGCGGCGCGTTCGATCTCGCCCGACACGCTTTTCACCCAAGACAACTTCCCATTATGTCCTTCACGCTTCCCGATCTTCCCTACGACTACGACGCGCTGGAGCCGTACATCGACGAGCGGACCATGCGCATTCACCACGACGGCCACCATCAGGGCTACACCAACAAGCTGAACAACGCGCTCGAAGGCCACAGCGATCTCCAGGAAAAGAGCATCAACGAGATCCTGCGCGGCATCAAGAGCGTGCCCGAAGATGCGCGCACGAAGGTGCGGCAAAACGGTGGCGGCTTCGCCAACCACAAGCTCTTCTGGCAGATCATGGGTCCCAACGGCGGCGGCCAGCCCACCGGCGCGCTGGCGGACGCTATCAGCGACTCGTTCGGCTCCTTCGATGACTTCAAGCAGGAGTTCTCGGACGCCGCCTCCAATCGCTTCGGCAGCGGATGGGCCTGGCTCGTCAGGGACAGCACTAGCGGCCTGAAGGTGTATTCCACGCCCAACCAAGACAGCCCGTACATGGAGGGCGACACGCCCATCCTGGGCCTCGACGTGTGGGAGCACGCCTATTACCTGAAGTACCAGAACGGGCGCGGCGACTACATCGAGAACTGGTGGAATCTGGTAGACTGGAGCAGCGTCGGCGAGAAGTACGACAACGCTGCAGGCTAATTGAAAACCTTCGTTTCGTTTTCGTCGGAGGGCAGCGATCCTGACTTGTCGGGATCGTTGCCCTTTTCTTATGCTGAAAAGAGGAACAGGAAAGGCCGTTATTTTTTGCGTGAGAGGACGAAGCCCATCAGGGAAAGCGTGAAACGTAATGCGTAGTGCGTAAGGACTCCTCTTTTTGCGTTTCGCGCAATACGTTTTACGACGCATCGTAGGGCAAATGGCGGAAAAGGAAGATCTACTACCCCGTTTATGAACGAGCTTTCGAGCGTACTGCTGTGGACCATCCGCGTGTGCATGGCGCTTTTCACGGCGGCGTTTCTGGGGGTCATGTGGCGCGTGGTGCGCGGCCCCAGCCTGCCGGACCGCGTCGTCGCCATTGATCTCGCTTCGTACGTCACGATGGGTTTTCTGGGCGCATACGCCGTGCTCGCCGACCAGCCCGCCTACCTCGACGCCGCGCTCGTGCTGGGGTTGCTCTCGTTTCTGGGCACCATTGCCTTCGCGCGCTACATCGAGCAGCGGCGCGCCAGCGTGCGCAAGCGCCAGGAACCCACGGAAGAAAGCGGCGCGTGAATCGTCACGCCAACCACGTCCGGCACACGTCGGCACGTCCAGCACGTCCTTTTGAAGCACGACGTGCTGACTTGAGAGACTTGCCAGACCTGAAAGATCATGACCCAGATCGTAAGTGCCGTATTGTTGCTGGGCGGAACGCTCTTCATGCTGGTGGCCGTGGTCGGGATGCTCCGTCTGCCCGACATCTTCATGCGGATGCACGCCATCACGAAAGCGGGCACGCTGGGCGTGGGC
>PXTQ01000139.1 GCA_003022505.1 Bacteroidetes bacterium QS_8_64_10
CGGTGCGTGCGTGTTGGCCTCGAACCTGCGCATCGACCCCGACCTGGCGAACCTGCTGCCGGAGGACTACCGGAGCGTGCAGTCGCTCGACAAGCTGCGCGCGACCGTGGGCGGCGGCAACAACGCGGCGGCCGTCGCCGTCGTGAGTCCGTCCTTCGAGGCCAACAAGCGCTTCGCTGAAACCATCATCCCGAAGGTGCTGGACCTGCAGCGCGAGGACATGGAGGCCCCGTTCTTCAGGCGCGTGCGTTATTACCGCGACACCCGCTTCATGAGAAACAATGCGCTGTACTTTGCCACCAACGAGGAACTCGCCAAAATCGAAACGTATCTGGACGAGCAGATCGACGAAGCGAAGCTGGAGGCGAATCCGTTTTACGTGGACGTCGAGGGCGAATCGGATTCGGCGGCGGTCGATACCACCGCGCGCGACCTGCAAGTCCTCTACGAGCGCATCGTCGGGCAGGAGTATCCGATCTCCGACGACAGCACGACGATGGTGCTGCGCTTCTTTCCGTCGGGCGGGCGCTCCGACATCGGGTTTATCGAGAATGCGTACGAGGATCTGGAAAAGACCGTCCAGATCAACCTCGACCGGTTCCACCCGGAGATGAAGGTCGTGCTGGCGGGGGAGTTGCTGCGACAGCTCGTCGAGATCCAAACGATTCAGCAGGACGTGTTCAGTTCGTTCGGGGCGGGCGTGGCGACGGTGCTCCTGTTCGTGATGCTGTACTTTCTGTACAAGGCGTACCGGGCGCGGGCCGGGGGGCGCTTTTCCAGCCGTATCTTGTCGCAAGAACTACTTCGCGCGCCCGTCATGGCCTTCGTGATCGGACTGCCGCTCCTGATGAGTTTGCTCTGGACCGGCGCGGCGGCGTACCTGGCGTTTACGGATCTGAACGTGATGACGGCCACGCTGGGGCTGATCTTGTTCGGGCTGGGCATCGACTTCGGCATCCACTTCTACGCTCGCTACACCGAGGAGCGCGGCGCGGGAAGTTCCGTGGCGGAGGCGATGGAAACGACGTTCGCGGGCACGGGGCAGGCCATCACCATCGGCGTGCTCACGACGGCCTCGGCGCTCTTTGTGCTCATGATGGCCGATTTCAAGGGCTTCAGCGAGTTCGGTTTTATCGCAGGTGTGGGCGTCTTGCTGGCCCTCATCGCCATGACGGTCGTGATGCCGGCGCTCCTGGCGCTCTTTGAGCGGACGGGCCTTCTGAATCTGGAGGCCGCCGCCGCGAGTCCCAACCTGGAGCGCACGCAGGGCCGTTTTCCGGCGGCGCGCGGCCTGATCGTGGCGAGCCTCGCCGCCGTCGCCGTCGCCGTCGTGATGCTGCCGCCGCAGTTCGAGTACGAGTTCGGCAATCTGGAGCCGACGTACATGGAGTACAACAAAAAGCGCAACGTCGTCCGGCGCGTGTGGGGGCGCACGGCGAGCGGCAAGCGCAAGCGCAACCCGGCCTACATCGTCGCCAAGAACCGCCGCCACCTGCGCGCCCTGAAAGACAGCCTGAACCGACGGATGCGAAGCGACACCACCTCGTCCACGATCCTGATGGTGGAAACGCTTCAGGAACGCTTCCCGCTGCGGAAGGAGCGCCAACAGGACAAGCTGCAACGGATCTCGAAGCTGCGCACGAAGCTCGCCACCAACAAGTACCTGCGGCAGGACTCGTCGAAGTGGATGATGCGCCTGCGTCGCGCCTCGCAGACGGATTCGGCGATCACGCGCGGGCAGGTGCCGGAATTTCTCAAGAAGCAGTTCGTCACGAAGTCCGGCGAACTGGGCAACTTCGTGATCGTGTATCCGTCCGTCGGTCTCTCGGACGCGCGCAAGTCGATGGCCTTTTCGGAAGACGTGAGCCGGATCGCCGTGGGTGATACGACCTACACGGCAGGCTCGACGTCGCTGGTGGCCGCCGACATGGTGAGCCTGATGCTGGCGGAAGCGCCGTGGATGGTGGCGTTCACGTTTCTCATCGTGGCGCTTCTGATGTGGGTCAACTTCCGCTCGGTCAAGTGGGCGGCGCTCGCCATCCTGCCGCTGGTGGTGGGCGTGTTGTGGATGCTGCTGGTGATCGAGCTTTTCGATATCAAGCTCAACTTCTACAATCTGGTGGTGCTGCCGGCGGTGCTCGGCATCGGCAACGATGCGGGCGTGCACATCGTGCATCGCTACCGCGAGGAGGGCGCGGGGTCCATTTTGCAGACGCTGCGCTCGACGGGCGAGCACGTGGCGATGGGATCGCTCACGACGATCATCGGCTTTGGCGGATTGCTGTTGAGCTTCCATCCCGGTCTGCATTCCATCGGATTGCTCGCGGTCATCGGGATCGGCACGACGCTCGTGGCGGCGCTCGTCTTCTTGCCGGCCTTGCTGCAATGGGTCGAGGATCGCTCGGAGGCGTCGCCGGAGCCACGCAAAGAGGCGGCGGCGTAGTGTTTCACGTGAAACGCTGGCGAGGCGGCGGGCGGCAGAAAGCGGCACCGCTGACGTTTCACGTGAAACGTTGATCGCGGCGCAACAGGTCGATGGCTGTCTAAATTGGACTAGGGAGCGCGTAGGGCGGTGTTTCACGTGAAACGCCTGCCGCTTCGCTTTTGTCCCCCCGCGATGATGACGATTTACTTTCTAATTGGGCAATAGGCGTTTTTCATGCCCGCAAACTTGGGGGCTACGGACCGAAAGCGGCGCGGCGCTCGTTTCAGCAAGCAGCCAGCATCACGAATAGAACCGCGAGAACAGCCATGCCCAGCGCACAAACCAAAGAGCGCACCCGCGAGCAGGCCGGATTTACGTGGGAGGAAATCCTGCGCGATCCCAATCTGCGAGATCTGCCCTACAAGATTGAGACCAACGAACACGGCCAGATCGTCATGAGTCCGCCGCCTTCTCCTCCGCATGGCTTTCGTCAGCCGCAAATCGCCCGCTTGCTGGAAGACCTTCTGCCGGAAGGGCACGTTGCCACGGAAATGCCGGTGCGCACTGCGAAGGGCACGAAAGGAGTGGACGCGTGCTGGTTCTCCGCCGAGCGCCGCGCGGAAGCAGTACGCGAGTCGCAGAGCATTATTGCACCGGAGATCTGCGTCGAGATCCTGTCGCCTTCGAACACCGAAGACGAGATGCTCGAGAAGAAGGCGCTCTACTTCGAGGCGGGGGCCGAGGAGGTCTGGTTCTGCGACGAAGACGGGCGGATGCGCTTCTTCGGGCCGGACGGCGAGCACGAGCAATCGGCGCGCGCGCCGTCGTTTCCGCACTGGCCGCCCGCCTGCCCCCCGTAGGCTTGCGAGATCGTCCGAGGGATGACAGGTTTGGGAAACTGTACGTGTTTAGCGTAGGCGTTTCTGGACACGAACCGTCAATTTTTTTACCGTAGGGACGTTGCGACGCAACGTCTCTACGGGTGTTTTCAACGTCTATGCTAAATAGATACGTGCTACGTCGCTCCGCATCCTACAAAAATAGCGTTTCACGTGAAACAACGCGCATTCGTAACGCGGAATTAAAGCCGCAGGCACCCCTGCGCTGAATCTCACTTCTCGACGCGGCGTTCGATCCAGCGCGCTTGTCCCGTAAGCCTTAAACGCCCTACGACGTGTCGCTGAAGCTCCTCGCTCGCCGCGCTGAAAACACCTCTTTCTTCGAGGAAGTTGCCGAATGGTCGAAGTCCGCGCGCTCCGAAGACGCGCTCCGCCTCGACGGGCTGCCCGGCTCGCTCCCCGCGCTGCTCGGCGCGCATCTGTCGGATGACCGCCCGCTTGCGTTCCTCGCGCCCGACGCGGAGGAGGCCGCTCACCTCGCCGACGACCTGACGCGCCTGCTCACGGGCGACGCCGGCGTCGCGCTGGTGCCACCCTCACGCCGCGCGCCCTACGACGACGAGCACGTCGGCGACACCGCGCCGCTCATCGAGCGCACCGACGCCCTGCAACAGCTGTCGAGCGGCGAGGCGCGCATCGCCGTCACGAGCACCGCTGCGCTCGCCGAAAAGGCACCGCCGCCCGACGCCGTGCGCTCCGAGACGATGACCGTGGCACTCGGCGACGAAGAGCCGCCGGATGAACTCGCGGCGCTGCTCACGAGTCAGGGCTTCCGGCGCGTCGAGTTCGTCGAAGAGCCGGGCGACGTGGCCCTGCGCGGCGGCATCCTGGACGCGTACCCGTTCGCGGGCGACTATCCGGTGCGCATCGAGTTCTTCGGCGACGAGATCGACGCGATCCGCGAGTTCGACGTGCGCACGCAGCGCTCCGTGAGCCGCCGCAGCGCCGCTCGCCTCACGCCGAATCTGGAGGAACACGCCCTTGACCGTCGCGCTCCGCTCTTCGCGTTTCTGCCGGACGATGCGCTGCTGCTGTCGCTTGACGAGCAGAAGATCCGCGAGGACCTGAACGAGCTACGCGACGAGGCGCAGACGGCCTACGACGACCTCGATGACGATGCCCGCGCGGAGCATCCCGCCCCCGATGCGCTCTACTTGAGCGAGCAAGAGTTTACGAGCGCGCTCTGGGCGCATCCGAGGCTGCTGCTGGGCGCGTTCTCCGGCAGCGACGAGCTTCCCGCGCGCCGCTTCGAGGCTTCGCCGCAGGTGCCCTTCAACAGCAACATGGAGCTGCTCCGCCAGCGCATCGACGAAAACGCGGGCAAGAGTCTCGATACGCTCATTTTTTGCGACAGCGAGGGGCAACAGGATCGCCTGAGCGATCTCCTGAGCGAGCAGATCGAAGAGGGCCAGGCGCGCCTCCTCGTGGAGACGCTGCACGCGGGCTTCGAGGCCCCGCCACTGGGGCTGGCTGTTTATACCGACCATCAGATTTTCAACCGCTACCATCGCCCCAAGACGCGCAAGCGCTCCGCGAAGGGCGGCCTCACGCGCCAGAAGCTCCAGAGCCTTACGCTCGGCGACTTCGTGGTGCACACCGACTACGGCATCGGCACGTTTGCCGGGATGCGCGAGATCGAGGTGCGCGGCACCCACCAGGAGGCCGTGCGGCTGCGTTTCCGCGACGACGACGTGCTCTACGTTAATGTTAATGCCCTCCACAAGCTCAACAAGTTCACGGGAAAAGAAGGACACCAGCCGCGCCTCACGAAGCTCGGATCGGGCCGGTGGGAGCGCAAGAAGGCGCAGACCAAGAGCGAGGTCAAAGACATGGCCCGCGACCTCATCGAATTGTACGCTAAGCGCAAAGAAAGCAAGGGGTTCGGTTACTCTGAAGACAGCGTATGGCAGCGCGAGTTGGAGGCCTCGTTCGAGTTCGAGGACACGCCCGATCAGGCCGCCGCGACGGAGGCGGTGAAGCGCGACATGCAAAATAGCACGCCGATGGACCGGCTGATTTGCGGCGATGTGGGCTTTGGCAAGACGGAGATCGCCGTACGCGCCGCGTTCAAGGCCGTGCAGGACGGCAAGCAGGTGGCCGTGCTCGTCCCGACCACCATCCTGGCCGATCAGCACTACGAGACGTTCAGCCGCCGCCTGGAGCGTTTCCCGGTAAACGTGGACGTGCTCTCGCGCTTCCGCACGCGCTCGGAGCAAAAGGAAACGCTCAAGCG
>PXTQ01000140.1 GCA_003022505.1 Bacteroidetes bacterium QS_8_64_10
GATCACGCCCTCACCTTCGAGATCGGCTACCTGGAGCCGGGCCAGACCTACGAGTACGACGTGCTCATCGACGGCAACGTGGCGGAGCGCCCGTACCCGACGCGCTTTCAGACGCAGAAGCTCTGGCAGTGGCGCACCGACCCGCCCACCTTCACCGTGGCGCTCGGCTCCTGCGCCTACATCAACGATCCGAAATACGAGCGCCCCGGCGACATGTACGGCGGCGATTACCGCATCTTCGAGAGCATCGCCGCCAAAAACCCGGACGTGATGCTTTGGACCGGCGATAACGTGTATTACCGCGAAGCGGACTGGTCCTCCCCTCAGATGATGAGCTACCGTTACGGGCACACGCGCGAGACGCCGGAGATGCAGCCGCTGCTCGGCAGCTCGCACAACTACGCCATCTGGGACGATCACGACTACGGGCCTAACAACGCCAACCGCTCGTATCATCTGAAGGGCGCTGCGCTCGACATTTTCAAGCGTTACTGGGCGAACCCGACTTACGGACTGCCCTCCGAACGCGGCGTCTTTACCAAGTTCACCTGGGGCGACGTGGACTTCTTCCTGCTGGATGATCGCTTTCACCGAAGTCCCAACCGCGCCCCGCGTGACGCCGGCAAAACGATGTGGGGCAAGGATCAACTCCAGTGGCTGATCGACGCGCTCGAGACCAGCGACGCGCCGTTCAAGATGGTCGTCAACGGGGGGCAGATTCTCAATCGGTACGACTACTACGAGACGCTGGCGCGCTTCCCGCACGACCGCAAGCGGCTGCTCAGCGCCATCCGGGAACGCGAGATCGAGGGCGTGATGTTTCTCACCGGCGACCGCCACCACACCGAACTCTTGAAGGTCACTGCCGACGGCTTCTACCCGCTCTATGATTTCACGAACTCGCCGCTCACTGCCGGCCCCAGCGACCCGGAGCGTGAGCGCGGCAACCCGCTGCGCGTAGACGGCACGCTCGTCACCGAGCGCAACTTCGGCACGCTCACGTTCAGCGGCCCCCGCACCGACCGCCGCCTTACCATTCGCACCTTCGACACGGACGGCAACCAGCTCTGGAAACAGACCGTGAGTGCCCGCGATCTGCAAGTGGAAGACGAGGAAGATTAGGTGTTTGGCTGCTTCGTGCGCGACAAAAAAGAGCACACAGATAGACGCGGATCAAGCAGAGTATCATACTCGACGCGGATTAGGCGAAATATCACGTTC
Organism: Bacteroidetes bacterium QS_8_64_10; assembly: GCA_003022505.1. Lineage (GTDB taxonomy): Bacteria > Bacteroidota > Rhodothermia > Rhodothermales > Salinibacteraceae > PXTQ01. The sequence continues at coordinate 1,222 of PXTQ01000140.1, forward strand.
GCGCGGGCTTCCTCACGTATTTACCCAATACGCCCACAACACAATCGCACATCACGACAGGACTTCTGCTGGTTTATGCTCGAAACAATCCAATCGCTCTCCAACGAGGTGTTCGACGACGTAGTGCAACTGCGCCGCCGGATTCATAAGAACCCGGAGCTGGCATTCGAGGAGCATGACACGGCGGCGCTCGTGCAGAACACGCTGGAGCCGCTGAACCTGGACCTCCGCACCGGCATTGCCGAGACGGGCCTCATCGCCACGCTCGAAGGCGGGCGGCCCGGTCCCACGCTCATGCTGCGCGCCGACATGGACGCGCTGCCCATCCGCGAGGAAACGGCCCTCGAGTTTGCGTCCGAGAACGACGGCGCGATGCACGCCTGCGGTCACGACGCACACACGTCGTCGCTGCTGGGCACGGCCATGATTCTGAGCCGCATTCGGGACGACCTGCACGGAACGGTGCGATTCCTTTTCCAACCGAGCGAGGAGAAGCTGCCGGGCGGCGCGAGCGTGATGATTGACGAGGGCGCGCTGCACGGCAACGGCCAGCCCGCCCCGGACACGATCTTCGGCCAGCACGTGCAGCCGGAACTGGAGAGCGGTCACATCGGAGTGTGCGGCGGCATGTACATGGCGAGCGCCGACGAGGTGTACGTCACCGTGCGCGGCGAGGGCGGGCACGCCGCCGGGCCGCATCAGCTGGAGGCCGACGCCACGCTCGCCGCCGCCCATGTCCTGACGGCGCTCCAGAGCGTCATCAGCCGGAACTGCCCGCCCGACGTGCCGAGCGTGCTCAGCTTCGGCAAGCTCACCGCCGACGGCGCGACGAACGTGATCCCGGAGACAGCGCGGCTGGAGGGCACTTTTCGAGCGCTCGATGAGGACTGGCGCTTCCGCGCGCACGATCTGATCGAACGGGTCGCCACGCGCACGGCGCAGGCCTACGGCGCAGAGGCCGACGTCAACATTACGGTCGGCTATCCGGCGCTCTACAACCACCCGGACCCGACGGAGCGCGTGCGCGAAGCGGCGCTCGAATACGTTGGCAAGGAGCGCGTCGTGGACCTCGATCCGTGGTTCGGCGGCGAGGACTTCGCGTTCTATCTGCAAGAACTGCCGGGATCGTTTTACCGCATCGGCACGCGCAACGAGGCGGCGGGCATCACGCACGGCCTCCACACGCCCCAGTTCACCATCGACGAGGAGGCGCTTCGCACCGCGCCGGGCTTTATGGCGTATCTGACGTGGCGCTGCGGGGCGAACGGCACATGAACGGATCGACGCGGCATGTATCTGTTCAGCGCAGACGCTGAACACATGCGCGGCATTGCCGCGTCGCTACGGATTTCTGGCACTATCATCTTGCAAACCTGTAATCTGAAACCATTCATCCCGCTACCGCCGCCGCGTCTTCTTCGTCCATAAACACCTGCACGAACACGAACAGGATGGCGAAGATGACCATCGAGGGCGGCGGCCCACCCGAAGCCTGCTGGGGGCCGCCCTGACCCGGCAAGACCGCCCGGACGAGACCGAGCCGCTGCTCCGGGCCGGCTACGCTACGCTCCGGCAACAACGCGGCCCCGACGACTGGCACACCCGGCAGGCCGCTCGCCGCCTCGCGGAGTTCGCTCCACCGAGATAGCGGCTCGTCGTCAACCGTAAATATTGACCTCCATCGAAGCTGCTTTCGAACCTACGTTCACGCTATGCCCGACGAGTCGCCCCTCAACGACCAGGAGCGCCGCACCCGTCACGAAAGCGAGGAGCACTGGCGCCACCTCGTGGAAACGCACCCCGACGCCATCATCATTATTGAGGGTGCGCAGCTCACCTATGCCAATGAAGCTACCGCCGAGTTGCTCGGCGTCGAGTGCCCGGCCGACCTCGTGGGCCGCGAGGTGCAAGACTTCATCGCTCCTGAAGACCGAGCCAAGTTCAAGCGGCGCAATAAGCAACTCCGTCAGGGCCGCGAGGTGCCTCCAACGCTGTACCACGTTCAGCGCGCCGACGACGCGAAGCGACAGGTTGAAGTGTACGTCAGCCCCACTCAGTACGAGGGCCGCCGTGCTCATCAGGTCGTGGTGCGCGACGTGACGGAACGGCGCGAGCGGGCGGAACGCCTGCGCCGCCAGCAGGATGCCCTGCGACGCCTAACGCACCGACAGATCGACGAAACTCGTGACCTCGACGCCACGCTCGCTCAGGTCACCGAAACGCTCAGCCGCACGCTGGAGACGGCCCGCGTCAGCGTCTGGCTCCGCGACGACGACCGCTCTGCGTTTTACTGCCGCGACCGCTACGACCGCGACCACGGCGAGCACACGCAAGGTAAGACACGCGAAATCCAGCGCCACACCGACTACCTCCGCGACCTCAACGAGGAACGCATTTCCGTTTTCTCAGACGCGCAAAACGACGACCGCGTCCGCTCGTTTCTGCCGTACTTCAAAGCCAACAACATCGGCTCCATCATGAGTGCGCCCATTCACGTGGACGGGCGACTGGTGGGCGTGCTGCTGCATGAGCACCGGGGCGGTTCGCGCTCCTGGACCTCCGACGAGCAGCACTTTGCCGGCTCCGCCGCCGACCTCGCGG
>PXTQ01000141.1 GCA_003022505.1 Bacteroidetes bacterium QS_8_64_10
CGCGGCATCCGTGATCGGATCGACTACGGCAGCCAGATGAACCAACGGCTGCATCAGTGGGCCTATGGCGAGTTTGCTCGAATGATCGAGTACAAAGCCAAGCTCGCTGGAATCACAGTCGAGAAAGTCAATGAAGCCTACACGTCCCAAGAATGCCCGCAGTGCGGCCACCGGCAGAAGCCGAGTGGTCGCGAGTATGTCTGTTCTGAGTGCCAATTTCACGGGCATCGTGATGTTGTAGGTGCCGCGAACATTCGAAGGAAGTATGTCGGCACCGAAGGCTATCAGTGCCGTCTACCTGGTGTCATGGCTTCACCCTCTCCGGGTGCGGTTCCGCCCGCATCTTCAGTGTAGCTCGCGGAGCAGGCGTAAGACCAACGGACCAACAGGTCCAGAGCAGCCTGCAAAAGAACGCGAAGAATCTCCCGGCCCCGAGCCGGGGGAGAAGTCAAGAAGGTGCATCGCCGTGCAGAAAAGTTTCGATCTCGTCGTGCTGGCGGCGCGCGTCCTGGTAGCCGATCTCCAGCAGGCGGTCGATGTAGTCGTTCTCGAAGAGCAACACGCTGAGCCAGTCCGGGCTTTCCGTCTCCCGCGTACCGAGGCCTCGCGCCACGAAGCGACACGAGGCAGGCAGTGAGGACTCGTACTCGCCGGAGAGCTTGCCCAGATCCACCGACGGGCGCACCATCAGCATGCGAATGGGACGCACGGAGCCGCGCTTCTCCGGCGGCAGTTGCTCGGCGAGCCGGTTGATGCGCTGCATCATCTCGGCGTCCTGGTCCAGCACGTCCAGAAAGAGCGCGTTGGCGAGCAACCCGATGATCTGCGCGGGCGGCGGGTAGCCGTGCACGGCGGGGCGCTCGGCCTCCTCACGGGAGCGCCCGTAGCGCGTCGTCCAACCGGATGCCGCCGTCGCCGTACCACGCGCCGTCGAGCCGCACCGCCGGAAACAAAAGCGGCAGCGCCGTCGAGGCCATCACGTGATCGACGGTGAGCTGCGCGTTGCGGCTGACGCGGTTGGGGCGCTCCCACATCCGGATGTCGTTGCCCTGCACCCACGTCACCGTCTGGCCCGTGGTGTAGTTGGTCGTCACCACCGAAAAGGCGCGCAGGTTGTCCTCGTCCATGTTTTCGGCGACGCCGCGCAGCACGCCGTCCGAGGTGTGCAGCTTCTCCTTCAGAAAGTCGCGCAACGGAGCAGTGTCGAGCAGCGCGTGCCATTCTTCACCTTCCGGCCCGTCGTCCTCCTGCGCGGCGTGGCGCAGAAAGTTCCAGAGCATTTTCATGCCGGACCGCGCGCGAAACACCTTGTCGGTCGAGAGATCGCGCCAGCAGTCGACCAGCCGCTCCGCTGCGTGCTGAAACGAGGCCGGGTGATTCGCCAGGTGCGCCGCGTTGATCGCGCCCGCCGAGACGCCGTTCAGGATGGGGAAATGCGCGTCCGGCAGTTCCTCGGCCATGTAGCTGATGACGCCGGCCTGATACGCGGCCCGCGCGCCGCCGCCGCTCAGCACCATCGCCGCCCGCGATGGCGGCTCCGGCTCGTGCTCCTCCTCCGAGCGCCCAAATAGCTTCAAAGCGCGACGGAGCACAGTGGGGCGGCAGGTTGCGTGTGAGAAATGACCGTGGGCGAATAATACGAATGCGCGGGAAATGTTCTACGCGGGAACCTGTCCACCTACCACTTTCAAAAAAGCGAGCCATTTTTGCCGGACCCTGTGATTTATCGCGGGGTGAATGGAAGCTGTCCGATTACCAAAGTGACAGATGACCAGAGCGGGAGCGAGGGGACGAAAGAAGGAAAGGTCGTCGCGCGACTTGCTGTTTATAATGCATTTTGATTTCTTGACAGCTGCCGGTCTGTTCGCGTCCGTTGCGCGGCGACAGGCTCTCGATCCCGATTTCCCCATGAACATGAACTCTTCGACATGGGCCTTCGCACTCGGCTTCAACCAGTTGACGGGAGAAATACCAGCAAAAATAGGCCAGATGACGAGTCTACAAAGACTGGTCCTCTTTGTGAATCAGCTGACCGGAGCAATCCCAACCGAACTGTCGCAGCTGAATAATCTGTATTATCTGCAAGCTCATTCTGCGCCGCGCCGACAGCACCGCCGCCTGGATGGACACCGCTCGCCACCACGCGCGACACGCTCTCGTCATTCGGCGAGTTCACCATCGGCGCGGACGCGGACAACGTGCTCGCCCGTCGAGGACGAGAGCGCTACGCCGCAGGCGTTCGCGCTACGCGGCAACGCGCCCAACCCGGTGCGCCGCGTAACGACGATCCGCTACGATTTTGCCGCAAGCGACGACGGTGCGGCTTGTGGTCTACGACGTACTGGGCCGCCGCGTGGCGACGCTTGCCGACAGGTCATTGTTTATCGTAGTAGAGACGTTTCGCCGAAACGTCTCTACTACGAGCGGTTCAGGCGTCTACGCTAAATGGCCTGGCCGTCCACCTTCGCTTCCTGTTCGTTGTCGTTGCAACATAAACGTCTCAAATCGTCATGCCCCCCTCCGACGCCGCCGTCTTTACCCTCGCGCTCCAGCAGATGGACGGTGTGGGGCGCGTCACCGCCGGGCGGCTCGTCCGCCAGTTTGAGAACTACGACGCGCTCCTGCGCTACCCGCGCGAGCAGGTGCTCACGCGCCTCAAGCGCGCGCCGAACAAGGAGGCGCTCGTGAGCCGGCTCTTCGACGAAGACGCCCTGCGCGAACGCCTCCGCGAAGCACGAGATCATGCCAATCAGCTCGCTGAAAAGCGGATACGCCTGCTGGCTCCGCCCGACGACGGTTGGCCGCTGGACTTGGACGATGCGCCGCGTGAACATCGGCCGGTGCTGCTGTACGCCTACGGTCCCGAAGGCGCGCTGCGGAAGCCACTCGTGGGCCTCACGGCGCAGCCGCCGCTGCCCGACGCGCCGTTCGAGCGGGCGCAGTCGCTCGTTCGCGCGCTGGCCGAGGCCGGTCCGCTGCCGGCGGCGGGCGCGTCGAACGGCTTCGACGTGGTGATGCACAAGGTCGCGTCGGGCGTTGGGCACCCGTCGGTAGCCGTGGCCGGTTGCGGATTGGGTCAGGTGCCCGGCAAGGCGCGGCCCGTCGTCACGAAAGCCGTACGGGCCGGCGGCGTGATGTGCTCGCCGTTCGAGATGCGGCACGGCCCCTTCGACCACGACAAGGCGACGCGCGCTCACGTGCTGGCCGCGCTCTGCCGCGCCGTCGTGTTCGTCGCGCCACAGCCCGACACGCCCACCTGGAGCGCGATGACGTGGGCGCTCGACGCCGGGCGCTCCGTCTTCGGCATGGAGGGCGAGGATCCGCTTCCGGAGCGCGTGCACCTGCTCGACAGCGACGTGGACTTCGAGTGGGTCGCCGCCGCCGCCCGATAGGCCCGGGCGGCGTCGCTGTCGGGGGCGTGAGCGAGCAACGGGACGCCCGCCCG
>PXTQ01000142.1 GCA_003022505.1 Bacteroidetes bacterium QS_8_64_10
TTTTCGCATCGGGTGGGACTTTACCGAGCACTGTAGGCGGTTAGGAAATCCCTTTCGATTCCATTTTACCCCCTACTTCCGAAAGTGATAGGTAGCCAGGATGAAGCATAAGAGGCGGCGAGTTCGGGAATTTCCTTTGCGATAACGGCAGTATAGGTGCCTTCAACCTGCAACCTGTGAGCTCGTAACTTGCAACCACTCACGCTACGCCGTTTTCGATCAGCGCCCGCAGGCGCTCTTCGTCCAGAATATCGACGTGATCGCGCTCCTGCGCCTCATCGTACTTCGAGCCGGGATTCTCACCCGCCACCACATAGTCGGTATTGCCGCTAACGCTGCTCGTGACGTTGCCGCCCGCCCGCTCGATGCGCTCGGTCGCCTCGGCGCGCGTCCACGTCGGCAGCGCGCCCGTCAGGACGAACGTCTGCCCCGCCGCCGGGCCGTTCTCGCTGAACGGAGCTTCGCGCTTCAGCCGCCGCGTGTTGACGCTCGCCTCGCGGAGCGCGCGCACCAGCTCCCGGTTGTCCTCCACGGCAAACCAGTCGGCGACGCTCTCGGCAATCACAGGGCCAATGCCCTCGATGGCTTCCAGTTCGTCTTCGGAAGCGTCTTGCAGGTTTTCCAGCGTCTCGTAGTGCTCGACCAGATCCTCGGCCACGGTGCGCCCCACGTGGCGGATGCCGAGCGCAAAGAGCAGGCGGCTCAGGGGACGCTCGCGGCTCGCATCGATGGCGGCCAGCAGGTTGTCGGCGCGCTTTTCGGCGAAGCGATCCAGTTCGAGCAGGTCGTCTTTGTCGAGGTGGTACAGGTCGGATAGCTTCCGCACCAGGTTTTCTTCGGCGAGCACCACCGCCAGCTTTTCGCCCAGCCCCTCAATGTCCATCGCGCTGCGGCTGCCGTAATGTTCCAGGAGGCGGATGAACTGCGCGGGGCAGTCGTTCGCCATGCAGAACCAATCCGCCTCGTCGGGCAGGCGCTTCAGTTCGCTGTTGCAGGCTGGGCAGCGCTCCGGCATCGTCCACGGCGCCTCGTCGCCGGTGCGGGCGTCCTCCACCGGCCCGACGACCTGCGGGATCACGTCGCCCGCGCGCTTCACGCGGACGCGATCGCCGATGCGGATGTCGCGCTCGCGGACGTAGTCCTCGTTGTGGAGCGTCGCCTGCGAGACCGTCACGCCGCCGATCTCGACCGGCTCCAGTACGGCTTCGGGCTTAATCGCGCCGGTGCGCCCGACGTTCACCTCGATGTCCTGAAGCACGGTCGTCGCCGTGCGGGCCGGGAACTTGAACGAGACGGCCCAGCGCGGTGCATTCGCCACGGCTCCCAACTCGCGCTGCTGCTCGAAGTCGTCGATCTTGACGACCACGCCGTCGATCTCGTAATCCGGTTCGTCGCGCCGCTCGGTCCACGCCTTGCAGAACGACACGGCCTCGTCGATGCTTTCGAACCGCTCGGAGTGCTCGTTCACCGGAAGGCCCAGCCGCCGGAGCCACTCCATGACGGCGTGCTGCTCGTCGGGGGCGTCGCCACCGCTCACGGGGCCGACGCCGTAGGCGAAGAAGCTGAGCGGGCGCTCGGCGGTGATGCTCGGATCGAGCTGGCGGAGGCTGCCGGCGGCGGCGTTGCGCGGGTTGGCGAACGGCTTCTCGCTGCTCTCGCGGAGCCGTTCGTTCAGCACCTCGAAGTCGCTCTTGCGAATAAAGACCTCACCGCGCACTTCGAGCCGGTCCGGCGCGTCGGGCGTGTCGTCGCCGTCGCGGGAGCGGGCGGGCAGGCGAAGCGGAATCGGACGGATAGTGCGCCCGCCCGGCGTGATATTTTCGCCCACGGTGCCGTTGCCGCGCGTGGCGACCGTGGAAAGCACGCCCTCCTCGTAGGTAAGCGCCACGGCCACCCCGTCGATCTTCAGCTCGGCGGCGAGGTCGGGCTGAACGTCGTCGCCATAGCGCCCGGCGAGGCCGCGCCGGCAGCGCTCGTGCCAGGCGACAAGCTCATCGGCGTCGAAGGCGTTGTCGAGCGAGAGGAGCGGTTCGGGATGTCGCCATTTCTCAAACTCGTCGAGCGGATCGCCGCCCACGCGCTGCGTCGGCGAGTCGGGCGTCGTAAGATCCGGGAACTGCCTCTCGATGCGTTCGAGGGCGCGGAAGAGCCGGTCGTACTCGGCGTCGGCAATGACGGGGGCGTCGCGGACGTAGTAGCGGCGGGCGTGCGCGGCCACGACGGTGCGAAGCTCTTCGGCCAAGTCAGCGGCGTCTTCTTTGTCGAGCGCGTCGACGTCGAGGTCGCCCGTGCGTTCGAGCAGTTGGTCCGTCGCGTCGGTGAGATTCATGTGCGTGGAGGCGTTGGCGCGTTCGCGGGTTGCAGGTTGCAAGTTGGCACGTTTCAGGTTTGACGCGACTCGAACAACGCAACAACCTGAACCCCACCAACCTGAACTCTATTGACGTGCCAGCGAATCCAGATGGGCCTGCGCGGACTGGCGGGTGACGACGAGGCGGCCCTGCGCGTCACGCTGGTCGGTGGGAAATGACTTGCCCTCCAGTTCCAGATTGATGTTGCGGAGCGGGCGCAGCGTCGTGTCCTGGGTAGCACGCACCCGAAACATCTGCGATTCGCCCTCTTCGATCCAGTAGGGACGCCGCAGTTCGTCGTCACGCTTCACACGCAGTTCCCGCACCGGTCCGCGCGCCGCGATCACGCGGAAGTCCAGCGAGTCGCCGATCTGGACCGGTTCGGGGGCGGGCGCGGCGGGCTGCTGCTCGTCAGCCTGGCCGGCGGTGTCTTGCTGCGCGAGCGCGCCGCCCGCCTGCCCCGTCTCGGCTGCTCCGCCTCCGTCGCCGGAGAGCAAGAAGAACAGTCCGACAGCCGCGACCAATACGACAATCACCGCACCGGCCCACACCCAGGCGGGCGTGCTGTCACTGCCTGTCCGGCGGCGACGCTGCCGGGAACGACGCGAACGCTCCTCACGCTGGTCGCGCGCTTTCTCCTCGCGTTTGGCTTCCGCCTCCCTGGTCGCTTCCGCTTCAGTGGCCGCGGCAGCGCCCGTCGCGGCGCTCGCTGCCGCCGTCCCCTCGCCGCTGCGCTCTTTCTTCTCGGCTCGCTCTTCCTCTGCGGCTCGCTCTTCCTCCCCCGTTGGCACCGTAGTGGTACCTTCGACGGATTCCTCCTCGGGCGGCGTAACGGCGGGTTCCGCTTCCGTCGTCTCCGCCCCGGCAGCAGCCCGGCCTTCTTCCCGCTCCACCTCGTCTTCCTCCTCTGCCTCCCCGGTTGGCTCCAGTTCGGCTTGCAGGTACTCGTCCGCCAGTTCGCTCTCATACTCGCCCGCGTGTGCTGAATCCAGCGCGCGGAGCGCAGCCCCCGGCGAGAGGTCGAGCTGCTTGGCGTAAGCACGCACCAGCGAGCGCAGGTACACGCGGTTGAACATGGAATGTCTCGCTAGGGCATTCTCCTCAAACTCCTCGATCAGACCGCGGGGGACTTTCGTGGACTGATGCAGGTCGTCTACGCTCGTGCCATACGACTCGCGGATGCGGCGCAGATCATCGGCGAATCGCTGGTGGGCGTCCGTAGCTTTGGGCATGACAGTGAAGGCAAGTTAGGGACATCTCGAGACGATGCGGCATTCGCACCGTGTTTTTACTAAGGGTAGGTAATTTATCTTCCCGGTTCAACCGTTCCCGCAAAGAATCTAATATCGCGTCGCCTTCTGGTTCTTAAATTACAGTTTCTGCAAATTAGAATCGCTCATGTGGAGCTGAGGCATAACTTGACCTCACTTAAAGTAATACTTTAACTGCGACTCCACTATCTCGTCGTATTCTCCCAAACACTTCGCTAACCCGAGTTGTGTGGTGTGATGCGAAGAAGCCAGTAAACGGCAGACGGCGGACCGCCTGCCTGTGCCTGGCAGACAGGCCGGCCACTGTTCTCTGACCGTGAGGACCGCTTCGGGAATGAGACGCGGTCCGCTGTCCGCGGTCTGCGGTCATACTGATGCGTAAGAAAATACGTAAACTCAGGCCGTCATTGCGAGGACTGACCGTAGGGAGAGGGACGCGACCATCTCCCCAGGCCAGGCAGCCTCATTGTGGGAGATCGCCACATGCGATGACTGCTTCTTGACGAACTTATTCACGGATCGGTAGAGATGAGTCAATGGGATCCACCGTCGCGTGCCGGCCAGGTGCTGTCACGTTTCGCCTTCCACGATAGCGACCTCCTCGTCGGTGAAGTCGTAGAGGCGGTAG
>PXTQ01000134.1 GCA_003022505.1 Bacteroidetes bacterium QS_8_64_10
AGCGCGAGACGCTGAAGGGCCGCCTGCGCAAGCTCAACAAGGAGCGCGACCGCATCCGCGAGCAGGCGCTGGAACAGGCTGAGGAGATCGTGGGCGAGGCCAACGCCCGCATCGAGCGCACCATCCGCGAGATCAAGGAGGCCGAGGCCGAACGCGAGGCCACGCAGGAAGCACGCGCCGACCTCGAAGAGTACAAAGACGATCTGGAAGACGAAACCGTAAATCCCCAGCCCGGCGCGTCTCCTGAAACCGAACCGCCCGATCACCCCGCCCCCATCGGCGGCGACATCGAAGAGGGCGACCGCGTGCTCGTAGACGGCGAGCGCGAGGCCGACGTCGCGGAGATCGACGCGGACGAGGCGGTCGTGATGCTGGGCGCAATGCGAATGCGCATCGACCGCGAGCGCCTGACGCGCGTTGGGACAGCGAAGCGCGAGGAGCAGCAGGTCAGCGTCGCTGCCTCAACCTCATCGGATGAGGACGATCTGCCCGCGCTCTCGGCTCGCCCGAAAGCCGACCTGCGCGGGATGCGCGTCTCGGAGGCGCGCAGCGAAGTCGAAGAGCTGCTCGACGAAGCGGTCTCAGCCGGGCTGGGCCGCGTCGAGATCCTGCACGGCAAGGGCACCGGAGCGCTCCGCGAAGCCGTGCACGAGCTGCTGTCTGGCGAGCAGGCGGTGACGTCTTTCGAAGAAGCGCCCATCGAGCAGGGCGGCGCGGGCGTCACGCATGTCCGGCTCCAGTGACGCCGGACGATCTGGACGGTGGTGACGACGACAGCGACAGTTAACGCTCAAGCGTTTGTCGCAAACAATAGCAAGACCTTCGGGGGCGAGCAACCCTGGAGGTCTTTTTTGTGAGCTAAAACCGAATCGTGAGCGCCGAGAACGCGAAGGCGTAACGCCCGCCTCGGCCCAGAAACGTCGATTTGGGCGTGATCGAGAAGCCAGTGTTGAGGTTGACGTGCGGCGCGTACAGCCCCGTCCCGAAGCCGAGCGTGAAGGCCCCACCGCCCGCCACTCGCAAGCCGACGCGAAGCGGCACCGTCCAGCGTCCGCCGAGCACGTACTCCGCGCCGGTGTGTAGCGAGGGCATCCGCGTGAGGTTGGCCGTCGCGTTGTTGAGGGTGAGGGAAGCGCCGCCGTTGACCGTCAGGCCGGGTGCGCCGGTGGGCTGCCAGGACGCGCCCAGGTGAAGCGCGGCGGGTAGCGGCGTCGAGAACGAGCGTTCCTCCCGGCGCACGTCGCCGTAGCTGTTTGTCGCGAGGCTGTCTGCCACATGCTCGAAGTAATCGACGGAGCTGCCGTCGAACTCATTCACGATGCGGCTGCGATCCAACTCGAAGCCGTCGAAGACGAAAGCGGAGTCGTTGGAGGTGACCACCTCGGTGTCGCCGCTCCAGCTTATGGAACCTATGTCGGTGAAGCTGGCGGCCACGCGCACGTCGGGGGTGAGCGTGTACGTGGCGCCCAGGCCCAGGCCAAATCCGATGCCCGATACGCCGGCGAAGGGCGAGCCGAACCCAGCCGTTTTCAGCGGATTGCCACTTCCGAAGGGATTGCGGTCGATCAGGTTCAGCCGGCTGATCAGATCGCGCGAGAGGCTACCGGCGGCTTTCGCAACGTAGTCGTAGCGGTGCGTGAGTACGCCGTCCTCGATGCGCACCCTGGAGTCGAGCATCGCTTCGGTGTAGTCAGTGCCCAGCACCAGCTTGGGAGCTACTCCGACGGCCAGGCGTCCGTCCATCAGGCGGTAGCTGCCGCCCACGGAAACTTCCGTGGTGACAATGATCTGAACGCCGCCGTCCACAGGCATCGAGCGGTTCTCGTTGATGCCACGCAAGGCGAGGCTCAGCACGCCCCGGTTCATGTCCAGGCGCGAGTAAGCGCGGGTGCGCAGGCCCACGCCCAGCCCCCAGCGCGGCGTGTGATACGTGGCAACCAGCGGTGCCAGATCCGCCTGCGCTCCGCCGGACCGCATCACGTCAGCACCGCCAAACATCTCGTCGAGCGCTTCTTGCGCCAGGCTGTCGGTGACGAGGCCACCATCCGTGAGGTGTTCGTTATAGAAATCAAACTGAAGCAGATCTCCGCCGCTGTAAATCGTACCGTTGCCCAGCGAGACGGCTACGTTGCCGGAATGCCTGCTGAGGCCGAGATTGGCCGGATTCAGAAAAAGCGCCTCGACGGACTGCACGTAGGCCGGGCCGCCGCCCGCCGTGCTCGTGGAAGATGCGCCGCGCGTGTTGAACTGCGCGCGCGCCGCCCCCGGCTCAGCGAGTAACGCCAGCATAACAACGGCAGCGAAAGAAACGAGCAAAAGTGATGACGCGCTCCCGACGCATCGGCCTGCCGAGCAACGAGAGATGCGGCGGAGCAAAAAGCAGAAATAGGGGCGCATGTGGAGAAAATGGATGATCGGGAAAGAACTGTTGATGATTGCTGCTCGAAAGGAGTAAACCTGTCAACCCCGAAACCACTCAGTCGCCGATCTTGGCGCGCACGTCGAACCGTCCCTCCAGGCCGAGGCGCAACGCGTCGGTGCTGCGCAACCGGGCGATGCGGTCCTCCGGCGTGCGAAGCGTCAGCTGCGGTTGTATTCGCTCGATCTCGCTCAAGGTGCGCAGCTGCTCGTCGGATAGGTCCAGCAGGACGGTCCCGCTCGTTGCGTTCTGCGCCATGCCGTTTTCAACCACGCCGGCGCGTTCGATAGCCAACGGTTCGCCCTCGGACGGCAGCGTGAGCAGCGTATCGCCGCTTGCGTTCAGCATCTTGAGGCGCACCCCGAAGCCAACGGGCAGGCCGTTCTCGTATTCGAGGCGAAGCTGCGCCTTCCGCAGGGAGACGGCGTTGCCTTCACCGGTCAAACCGTCGAGGCTGGAGAGGTCGGCGTCTACGGTGGGACTGAGCGTGGCCTCGCCGCTCAGGGCGAGCGGGAGCGTCGCGGCCAGCGAGGCGTTCAGCTGGAGCGGGCGGCGCAGGCTCAGGCGGCGGCCCCCGGTGCGTACCAACACCTTGCCGGCGAAGCGTATCTCGCTGGGCAGCGAACCCGCGAAAGTCCCCACGTTGGAGTTTTCCCGGCTCAACGTGAGCGAGCGCGTCACGAACTGGTCCGGTGAGGGGGCACCGTCTATCGGAAGTTTGATGAGCTGATCCGCTGCAAGACCGGCAAAGTCCTCGGCAATCGAATCGGTCTGGACGGCGTACGGCCCGCGCCCGCCCAGATGGACGCGCCGCCCCGACGGGGTCTTCCCGACAATGGCCGCGTAAGCCGTCACGTCGGGCGTCAGGTTGGTTGTAAAGTTCAAGGTAAGCCGACCGTCTGGCAACCGGAGGCCGCGCAGATTCAAATCCTGGATCGCACTCAGGTCGAGCGTTGTGATTTCGGCTTCGGCGTCGTTGCCCACGTCCAGCCGCCCGTCGTCGTTGGCGTCGGACGTTACCGGCGCGGTGAACGACTTGACCTGTCCTCGAAACGCCTGAATCTTGAGATTGCGAGCGCCGACTTCGGCGGAGATGCGGTCGTCGGTGTCGATAGCGCGCACCTCGCCGGTGGTCTCGCTCGTGGCGTTCAGATGATACGGGAGACGGTTGCCCGCCGGATACAACCGCAGGTTGCTCAGGTCAATGCTCGCGTCGCGCGGCCCGCTCGTCGGCTCCAGCTTCGGAAAAACAAAGTTTTCCGGATCCCGCCGGTTGCCCTCGAAGCGCACCACTACGGAGTCGCGCGGTTGGTGCGCCGGCGTCCGCAAGCCGGGCAGGCTCATGCGGAGCGACTTGAGGCCGACCGAAAGCTCGTTGGTCAGTCCTTCGATAGTCAGCGCGCCGCCCCTGAACTCGACGTAATCGCCCGGTCCGAAGTCCACCCGTTCGAGGTCGCCGAGCGAAATAGTGCCTGCGTTGGAAAAGGTCAGCCCGTTGGGGCGCACGAAGACTTGGTCGATGGTCACGTCTTCAACGCTCAAGGATAAACTCAAACCGTCTTGGGCCTCAATCGTGGTCGGCCCGGAGGTACCCGACGACGTGGCGCGCCCCTGGATATCCACGACGCGCGAGATGCCCGTTTCTCCCAACTCGAGTGTGATTTCCGTAGTCGCACCGGCGGGCAACGTATGGGAGCGGCGGTCTTGTAGCGCCGTGTGGCCGGCCGGGTACGAGCCGACTGAGACGGTGTTTTTCACCGCGAACTGCTCCAACGTGACATCGAAGGGGAAGTTGTTGGTGACGGTCAATTCGAGGGTGCCCCCGGACGCGGTAAGCCCTCGGAAGCCCGGCCGTTCGACGAGAGTGGCATTTGAGTCCGTCAGCGCGATGTCGTCTTGCTCCGGCACCTGAACCGGCGTGAGGGATTCGTATGCAAAAGCATCCGAGTTAAGAGCTGTGCGCACGTCGCTTTGATTATCGCGGATGGGCTGAAAGCCGACCGGCGTGCTAAGGTCGAGGCGAAAGCGAACGTCGAGAGGCAGCGTCCGGCCGGCCAGCGACAGAACGGCGGTGGCCGTTTCGCCGGGACCGGGCGCCGCCTCGAACGACTCGCGCGCCACCTCTTCCCCGCCGTCCTCGCGCACGATCACCACGTCGGGCGGATTGCCGCTCCCGTCCGTCAGCGGCTCGTCCTCCAGCTGATTGCTGAGCGTAAAGCGAAGCGCGTTCAGGCCGTCGCCCTCCGGCGTCAGCGTAACGGTGTTGATCTGCACATTGCCCAGATTGACCAGATTGATCTCGTCCGGAGCGATAACTTCTGACGGAAAGGGAGCAAACACCTGATCGTTTTCGACAAGCACGGGAGAGGCCGGGAACGCGAGCGCGGGCCGCCTGATCGTCCCGATAGGCTCGCTGAAACTAGCGAAGAGCTGCTGCTCGGTCAGCGACTGAATGGCAAACGAAAGATCGGTGGCGGGTACGTCGAACGAAGGAAGAATCCCATCGAGGTCGCCTACGTTCAGGTTGTTTATGTCCTGCGTGATGCTGAGCGCCTGATTCTCTCCCGTGGTAAAGAGCGTGTCGTAGTCGGCGAGCGCCGTGTCAATAAGCGCCTCGGAATCGCTGGTGCCGGTGCCCAGTAGCGTGAATGTCTCCTCAAACAGAAGGGGAGAACGCACCGGTGACTGAGCGCCAAAGTTGGGCGGCTGCGTGGGTACGTCGCAGCTGCCAAGTAGGAACATGCTGGCCCAGAGACCGATGGCTAAGAGACTGAAACGTGTGAAGCGACTCATAGACGAGCTTACAGAATATTGCAGGGCAAACAGGGAGAAGCGCAATTACTGAGCCGTGAGCGGATTGCTAAGCCAAAGAATCGGTCGTCAATTAGTCGTTCGTCTCTTTCCTAAAGTTCTTCCGCTGCCCTACTTAATTCTACCTTCACGAGCGAGTTCCACGCTGACCTTCAGGAGCTATCGTCTTGGGGGGTTGAGCAGTCGGTTCGTTTTTTGCGTGTTTAAGGTATGATATGAGCAAGCGACCTAATTGAGCCACCAGCCAAGACGTATCGTGAGAAGCTTTCTTACTATTCTGATCTGCATACTGACAGTATCTCTGTCCGCCCGCTCCGGGCACGCGCAGGATGCGCAAGCCGCGCCCGTCGAGTCGTTGCGCAAGGCCATAGCAAGCGGCGACGCGCAGGCCCTTATGGAGCACGCGGGGGAGCGCGTCGAGATCGCCCTGCCGAACAAGGGGTCCGTGT
Source organism: Bacteroidetes bacterium QS_8_64_10 (assembly GCA_003022505.1). Classification (GTDB taxonomy): domain Bacteria; phylum Bacteroidota; class Rhodothermia; order Rhodothermales; family Salinibacteraceae; genus PXTQ01. Next base: position 5,680 of record PXTQ01000134.1, read on the forward strand.
ACAGCCGCAGCCAGGCCGTCTACGTCATGAAGCACTTCTTCGAGGAACACCCGCCGGTGCGCGTCGAGGTGCAGCGCAGTTCGGAATCCGGGGGGAGCCGATTCGTAGAAGGTACGTATCGAACGGCGCAGGACCGGTCTTTCAGTCTGTACCTGCGTCTCTTTCGGGAGGCCGAGCAGTGGAGCCTTTCGGAAGTTCGCGTGCGGCGCAATTCGGAGTAGTGCGCGAAACGTCGAGCGTAGACGAAGAAGCTGAGGCGGATGGTATGACGACACGGCTGAGGCAGCGATATGGCGGCTGGGCGTGGCAGGCGGGCGTGGCGCTGTTTCTGGTCCTCCTGCTGGCGGCCACCTGGGGCCTCAAGACCCGGCGGGTGGCCGAGGTGCGTAACACCGTGCAGCAGGAGCAGCGCGAAGCGGTGCAGAAAGCGCTCACGTTTATCAAAAATGACTTTGTCAGGCTGGAACGCTCCGTGCGCCGGCGCGCCCGCAAACTCGCCTCGCACCCGACCGTGGTGCGCGAAATGCGCGCCTTCGTCCGCGACGATCAGGATGGCGGCGGGCGACCCATGCCGGAAAAGCTGGTAAAGCACTTTGAGGCGCTCGACCTCGGCTCGCGGATGGCCGTCGAGTTGTACGATCCGACGCCGCGCCTCGTCACCTGGAACGGACTGGGCATGCCGCTCGACCGCGCGCCCAACACCGCCGGTTTCCTTCAGGCGCCCCAGACCGCCATCGCGCGGGACGGCAACCGGCGCGAGGCGCTTGCCGCGTGGTGGCCTGTGCGCGATGGGCCGCGCGTGGTCGGAGCGGTGCGCCTCCTGCGGACGATCCGGTACCGCCCGCCCGTCGATAACCGCTACCTGGAAAGCCACGACCTGGCGAAGCGGTGGGAGCGCGCCACTAACCTCAGCGTGGAGGTGCGCCTCGGCCGGAAAGAAACGGAGCCGGAACGTGAGGCCCCGCGCCGGGTGTTGCGCGGCGCGGACAGTACTCGTCTGGGCGTGGCTTGGGTGCACCCACCCTCGCCCGATCAACTCGTGGGGGCGACGGCAGCGCGCTACGACAACGTGCTGGCCTTCTGGGGCGTGCTGCTGCTGTTCTGGAGCCTGAGCGTACTCTGGAGCTGGTATCGGAAGCGGCGATCTACCCGGCAAACAGAACGCCCCGTGCACGAGCAGTTGCAGCGCGGCCTGCTTCCTGCCGTCGCGGTCGTTGCCGGCATCGCTGGCGCTCGGTATGCGCTGCTCGCGCTCAACGCCCCGAACCGCTGGCAGACCGGAAAGGCTCCGCTCGCCCCGCTGTTCGATCCCGGCCACCTGGCCTCGGCGCTCGGAAACGGGTTGTTTCGCTCGACGGGCGACTTGCTCGTGACGGCGCTCGCCTGCGCGGCGCTGGGATTGGTCGTGCTGCACGTCACCTGGCCGTTCCGCAAGAAAGGCGCGCAGCTCTTTCGGTTGCGCGAGCGGCTGGCGGGGCGATCCGCAGAACGTCCCTCGCTGCTTCGCTTCCTGACGACGCCGGTCGCTGCCGGAGTGGTGGTGGGAAGCGTGAGCTATGGCCTTGCCAAGATAACGCGGCAGGTGCTGCTCGACAGCAAGCTCCGCTTCTTCGCCCGCGAGGATCTCGTCCCCGATCCCCTGGTGCTGGTCGTGTTCTGCGCGCTGCTGTTGATCAGCGCCGCCGCCGTGGCGCTCGTCGTCGGTACGGGTTGGGTAGCGTTCTGGCTGCTCATGCGCTACCGGCCCGACGGATGGTCGCCCCGCGCGTTGGCTGCGGCCGGCGGACTGGCGTTCGCCGCGCCGCTCCTCGCCGGATACGCCTTCATGCTTCGGGGCACGGCCCCCGCCGCAGCCGTCGCGGCGCTGGTCGTGATTGGGGGCGTGCTGGCCGTGGCCGGTTTCCTGCCGGACTGGGGGCCGGCGCGTCCCCTCACGCTCCGCAACGTGCTGCTTGGTATCTTCTTGGTGACGGTCATGCTCTACCCGATGCTCGACAGCGGGCTGGACGTGCAGCGCCGCCAGCGGATGAGATACGTGGCTACCTCGTTTGCCGATCAGCAGGACCCGCGCGTAACGTTCGCTCTGCGCCGCGTGCTGCAAAAGACGCAGGCGCGCCTCGCTCTCGCGAATCCCGCCCGGATGACGCGCTCCACGCGCGACTCGCTCGCCAACGAACTGCTGCGCGGCTCGTTGCTCTCCTCGCTCAGCCTCTACGACATCAGCCTCACGCTTTTTACCCCGGCGGGCCGGCCCATCGGTCGGTCGCTGCTTGCCACCGGGCGCGCCGGAAATCGCTTGCAGCAGGTGGACTCGATGGAATTCAGCGTCGTGCATCAGATGTACGAGGAGTCCGGCGCGAGGCGTCCTTTCGTGGAGCGGATCACGGGGCGACGCCAGCGCGACCGGTTTCAGTACGTGGGCATCACGCCCCTGTATACCGCCGGGCGCAAAGACGGGACGCCGGCGGCCTGGGCGATGGTGCGCGCCGCGCCGCAGACGCCGCTCCGGGAGGGCAGCAATGCGTTCCCGCGCGTGCTCCTGCCGGCGGGTCTGAACCCCAGTCCGTACGCCAATTTGTCGCTGGCTACCTTCCGGGGGCGCGCGCTGGTGCGCAGCTTTGGGCGCGACTTCGGGCGCTACCGGCTGGACGCAAGCGTGGCCGAGCGGCTGCTCACGCGGCAGACGTTCTGGCGCTTCGAAACCGTGAAGGACCAGCGCTACCTCACCTTCTACCGGCGCTACGATCCCGAACGCGCAAACCCGTCGTCGCCGGCAGCCGCCCAGTCTCCGGCGCGCGTGGTAGGGGTGCGCATGCCGGCTTTCTCGACGTTCGATCATCTCTATTTTTTGCTCCGCCTGACGGTGGCGGGTCTGCTCATCGGAATACCTGTCTTTTTGTGGGGCCTGTACCGGCGCTACCGCGCGTGGAAGCGCGACAACACGGGCCGTTACTGATCGCGCGCGCCGCACACTGGCTACACACTGGCCGTCTGACGGCGCTACGCGTACCCGCCAGTACCTCGACCGCGTGAAGGAGACCCTCGCTCGCGAGGCCGCCTCCAACGAAATGCCCTACCGCGTGCTCAACCGCGTGCGCATCGACTCGCTCGCCGCGCAGGTGGGCCTCGACCTCAACCTGTACACGCGCAACCGCCTGGTCGCCACCAGCCGCCCGCAGCTCGTGCGCGAAAACCTGATCGACCGCCGCCTGCCCGTCGAGGCTGTCGAGGCGCTCTACTACGACGGCTACCGCTACACCTTCGTGCGCGAGCGGGTGGGCACGTTCACGTACACGACCGGCTTTCGGGCGCTCCTCGATGAAGAGGGCCGCCCGCGCTACGTGGTGGCCGTGCCCACGCTGCCCGAACAGGAGCGCATCGAGGAGGAGCGCGCCCGGACGGTGGCCTATCTCTTCGGCTCGCTTCTGTTGCTTTTGATCGTCGTGATGCTGACGGCGGCGCTCCTCGCGCGAGCGCTAACGCGCCCTCTTTCTCGCCTGCGCAGCGGCCTGGAGGCTGTCGCGCGCGGGCGATTCGAGCATCCTATCCCGGTCTCGACGCGCGACGAGATCGGCGAACTCGTGGAAACCTTCAACGCGATGCAGGAGCAACTGGCCGAGAGCCGGCGCAAGCTCGCCCGGCAGGAACGCAAGCTGGCCTGGCGCGAGATGGCGCGGCAGGTGGCCCACGAGATCAAGAACCCGCTCACGCCCATGAAGCTGAGCGTACAGCACCTGCGCCGCGCCTTCGAGCGCGTGCGAGAGCGAGTGAGCGACGAGGACGACGAACGGGACCGTTTCCAGTCCGTCTTCGAGCGCATCACCTCCACGCTCATCGAGCAGATCGAGACGCTTGCGAGCATCGCCAACGAGTTCCACTCGTTTGCGCGGATGCCTCCGAAGACGCCCGAAGCGTTGGACCTGAACGACGTGGTGCAAGAAGCGACCTCGCTGATGAAGGAGGAGAAAGGAGCCGTGGACATCGAGGACGACCTGGCGGACGACTCGCTCGTCGTGCACGCCGACCGCGAGGAGCTGCGCCGCATCTACATCAATCTCATCAAAAACGGCATTCAGGCCGTCCCGGAGGAGCGCACGGGTCGCATCGAGGTGGCGACGCGCCGCGAGGACGGCGACGGCGAAGCACCGGGCTGGGCCGTCAGCCGCGTGGCCGACAACGGCGTGGGCATCGCCGAGGACCTGCGCGATAAGATCTTTGAGCCGAACTTTTCGACTAAGACGAGCGGTACGGGGCTGGGCCTGGCAATCACCGACAAAGGGATCTCGGACATGGGGGGCGAGATTCGCTTCGAGACGGAGGAGGGCGAGGGCACGACGTTTATCATACGGCTGCCGCTGGCAGAGAGCGCGAGAGGGGAAGCGGGAGATGGGGAGAGTGGGGATTACTGATCCGAGCATGGCTTACCAAAACATTCAGCCCGAGCGCCCTCGATACTGCTTATCGGCAGGACGAACGATAGGATGAGGAGAAGAGAGGAGGATAGGCTTATCGGCGCGTCTGGCATCGCCGAAGCGAGCACCCGCCGCGAAACTCCCTTCGCAATGTGAAATACAAACACAGCCCGACTTCTCTTCCCGTATCGCCGGAAATCTCATGACGTTCCGCCGCCCTTTCTATTGTGACTACGGACGACGGGCGATGGACGCCGGAACGACCCGCTCTTCGGGCGCTGGATGTCAGTCGTTCATCGTCCACAAAATGCTGCGTATCAGCACACTCTGCCTCGCGCTTCTGCTGACGGCGGGCAGCCTGCCCCGGAGCGTCGGCGCGCAGCAGCTCCAGCAGGAGCAGCTCTCCAAGTTCCAGCTCGCGCAGAACCACCTGCGGAGCGGGCAAAACGAGCGCGCCATCACGCTGCTGGAGAATCTGCACGACCAGGCGCCGCGCAAGCAGGTTGTCTACTCGAAGCTCAAGAAAGCATACACAAACGTCAAGCGCTACGACGACGCCATCGCGCTCGTCGAGAAGCGACTGTCGGGCCGGGCCACGCCCGCGCTGATGAGCGAGAAGGCACGGCTGCTTTACCTGAAGGGCGATCAGGAGGCCGCCGACGAGACCTGGGACAAGGCGGTGAAGCTCGCGCCCGACAAGCGCAGCACCTACCGCGTGGTCTACTACTCGCTGGTCAAAAATCGGCTCTTTACGCGCGCCATCGATGTGTTGGAGCGCGGGCGCAAGGCGCTGGGCCGGGAGGGGGCGTTCCGGCAGAATATGGCGCGGCTCTACGGGCTGACGGGCAAGCACGAGAAGGCCATCGGCGAATATCTCGCGCTCATTAAAAACAACAAGGACAAGCTGAGCTTCGCCAAAAATCGGCTGGGCCGCAACACCGGCAAAGAGGCGGCGCTCAAGCAGTATCTCGCGGGTACGCAGTCCGCCGTGCGCGAGAAGCCGCTCTACCGCCCGTACCGCGAGCTTCTGGCTTGGTTGCACACCGAGGCGGAGCAGTACGGCAAAGCGCTCGACGCCGTGCGTGCCATCGACCGGCTGGAAAAGGCGCAGGGCCGCCCGCTCTACGAGTTTGCTCGCCGCATGTCGCGCGCCGGGGCCTACGACGTGGCGCTGGAAGCGTACCGGGAGATTCTGAACCGCCATCCGAACGCCGCGCTTGCCCCAGAGGCGCGCTACGGCCTCGCGCTGATGCGCGAGAAGTGGGCTGAGAAGCACGGAGAGCGCGCGAGCAGCGACGGCGACGCCGCGCACTACGAGAAGGCGCGTGACGCCTACCGCGCTTTCCTGGAAAAACATCCGCACCACGCCAAACGCGCCAAAGCGATGCGTCGCCTGGGTCGCCTGCAGCAGGACGTGTTCCGCGACTTCGATGCCGCCGAAGCGACGCTCGAAGACGTGATCCGTCGCTTCCCCGACAGCGACGCTGCCAACCAGGCGCAGTACGACCTGGGGCGGCTGGCACTCCAGCGCGGCAACCTCGCGGATGCGAAGCTCGCGTTCTCGCGCCTCGCCGAAGACCTGCACTCCGGCGAACTGGCCCAGAAGGCGCGCTACCAGCTTGCGCTGTTGCACCTGTACCGCGGCGAGTTTGAGACCGCCAGCTCGATGGCGAAGGTGCTCAACCAGAACACCTCGCGCGACGTGGCGAACGATGCCATCCGGCTCAAGGTGCTGCTTGCCGAAAACAAGGGTCCCGACTCGACGAACACCGCGCTCCGCACCTACGCCCGCGCCCGCCTCCTAAAGCGCCGCCACCGCCACGACAAGGCGCTGCAAACGCTCGACTCACTGACGAGCACGGCGGGGCGGCATCCGCTGATTGACGAGGCGCGCTTTTTGCGCGCTCAGACGTTGCGGGCGGCGGATCGCCCGAAGGAGGCGCTCACGGCGTTTCAGCAGCTGCCGATGATGCACCCGCGCAGCCCGTTTGCCGACCGGAGCCTGTTTCAAAGCGCGCAGCTTCGGGAGCGCGAGTTGGACGAGCCGCAGGCCGCGCTCAAGACCTACGAGAAGCTGCTGACGACGTACCCCGGCTCGCTGCTCGCCTCCGAGGCGCGCGCTCGGATCCGCGCCTTGCGCGCCGAAAACAAAGAGGCGCTGTGACGATTTTCGATTGTCGATTTGCGACTTTCGATTTGCGGCGTGATGCGTAAAAGTCTTCACGCAATACACATCGCGCAACGCGTTAAACGAATACTATTTTGCTGCCGCTTTCATTCTCCGTCTCACCGTCTCTTCAACTCCCCGTTTCTCAAATTATGAAACGCCTTCTCGCCTGCCTTGCGCTCCTGCTCGCGGCGGCGGTGCCCGCCTCCGCGCAAGACATCCTGATCCCGATGGACAAGCAGCAAAACGATCACCTGAAGGCCTACGGCGTGACCTTCTGGGTGCTCGAACAAGGCCGCAGCGTGGATTGGCTGCATAACTACCGGGGCGGCTCGTTTCTGACGCAGGCCACGGGCAAGCTCGAAAACGAACTCCGCGTGCGCGGCGTCTCCTACGAGAAAATCTCCGGCGCCAAAACGGCCAAGATTATCTCGAAGATCGAGTCGCCCTCCCGCAACATGAGCACCGTGAAGCTGGAGAAAGCGCCCGAAATCGCCGTCTACGCCCCCAGCGGCGCACAGCCCTGGGACGACGCCGTGCGCCTCGCGCTGAATTACGCCGAGGTGCCGCATGATATCATCTACGACCGCGCCGTCCTGAACGGCAAGCTCCGTGAGTACGACTGGGTGCACCTGCACCACGAGGACTTCACCGGGCAATTCGGCAAGTTCTACCAGTACCGCAACCAGCCCTGGTACATCAAGAAGCAGCGCAAGGCCGAAAAGGCGGCCAAAGAGTTCGGGTTCCGCAAGGTGAGCGAGCTGAAACTCGCCGTCGCCGAAAAGATCCGAGGCTACGTGAAGCAGGGCGGCTTTCTGTTTTCGATGTGCTCCGGTACCGACACCTACGACATCGCTCTCGCCGCCCACAACACCGACATCGTGCCCGCCGAGTACGACAGCGATCCCGTCGACCCGAACGCGATGAAGAAGCTCGATTACTCGCGCACCCTCGCCTTCGAGGGCTTCAAGCCGTTCTTTGACCCGACGCGCTACGAGCACTCCAACATCGACACCGGCCCGCCGCCGCCGCAAATGCGCGACCCGACGGTCGACTACTTCACGCTGTTCGACTTTAGCGCGAAGTGGGATCCCGTCCCGGCGATGCTCACGCAAAACCACGTCGCCACCGTCAAGGGTTTCGTAGGACAGGCCACCGCCTACAATCCGAAGTTCGTTAAGGAGAGCGTGGTGGTGATGGGCAAAGCGCCGGAGCGCGGCAACGTCAAGTACATCCACGGCACGCTCGGCAAGGGCACGTTCGCGTTCTACGCGGGCCACGACCCGGAGGACTACCAGCACTTCGTGGGCGACCCGAAGACGGACCTCAGCCTCCACCCGAACTCGCCCGGCTACCGGCTCATTCTGAACAACATTCTCTTCCCCGCCGCCAAGAAGAAAAAGCAGAAAACATAGATGGTTGGCGGTTCGTGGTTTGCGGTTTCTCACTCCGTCCGATAAGACCAATCTACAACCAGTAACCGCCAACCGACGAACCGATGAACCAGCCAACCCAAACCGTAAGCGACTCGCGCTGCATGACGACCGAGATCGTGTTGCCCAACGACACGAACGGCCTGGGCAACATGATGGGCGGGCGGCTGCTGCACCTGATGGACAAGTGCGCCTCGATCAGCGCACAGCGACACGCTCGGCAGCCTTGCGTGACCGCCTCCGTCGATAGCGTCGAGTTTCAGGCGCCGATCCGGCAGAACGAGGTGGTGGTCGTGGAGAGCCAGGTGAACCGCGCCTTTCGCACCTCGATGGAGGTGGAGCTGAACGTGTGGGCCGAAAACCCGCGCCGGGAGACGCGCCGCAAGTGCAACCGCGCCTACTACACGTTCGTTGCTATCAGGAGCGCAGTTCGCCGGCGCGAGTTCCGGCTCGTCTTGAGCGGGCGGCTCGACATGGAGGACGCCGAACACATCAAAGACGATCTGCGCCCGGCAACGCGGTCGGGCGAGGAAGATGCCTAATTACTGTCACCATCGCGTCTCTGTGAGAAAACGTAAAACATATTGCGTAAACCGTGAAGGACAGCATCCTTGCGCATTACGCTTTACGTTTTACGCCAAACGGACGTACGTGCTCTGCGGCGCGCTGGTTGCTCTTCTCCTTCTTGTACCGGCTGTCCCTGCACAGGTACGTCCCGGTCAGGTGGGCGTAGGTGCTTGGGCCGGCAACCAGAGCGGGCTGGCGGTCAAGTATTACGCCGCGTCCGCCACCGCCTACGAGGCCATGCTCTCGCGCGAAGACGGTCAGCTTGTCGCTCTTAACGCGCACCTGCTCCGCGAAGGCCCCGTCCCCGGTTCGCCGCTCGCGTTCTTTGCAGGCGTCGGCGTGTTCGCCGGACTGCTCGACGCGGGCGGGTCTCGCCTCACCTTCGGTCCCAGCGGCAGCGCCGGCCTGAACTTCTTCTCGCGTCGCTTCGAGATCTTCTTGCAGGCCGTGCCGCATCTGCAACTCAGCCCGACGCTGGACGCTCGCCTCGGCCTCGGTGCGGGCCTGCGGTATTATTTTTAGCTCGCTGTTTTTCCGCTTGGTTTCCTGGCTTATTGACTTTGGATAGTGGACCTGCTATGTGTTGTTGCTTGACGAACGACGACCGACGGTTGACACCACACTAACCATCTTCAACGACAAACTCACTTGACCGACGCTCCTCCGCTGGCAAAAGATCTCCTTCCACATCGGTTATGCTGAACTCAAATTGATACGTTCCCGAAGCATAATCAGGCGGAAACCACCAAAGCGAGTCAGTATGCACTTCCCCGGCGCGGATCCGCACAGGCGGATGGGCGTTCACAGCATGTGTACATGCTACCCCGTCGTACGGCTGCCCTTCCGAATCCCCGCGATAGAGAGCCGTTCCACATCGCTGGTATAGCACCGCATGGGAGTAGCCATTTTCAAAACGCACCGCCACCTTCTCACCGGGCGAGTAAGCCCGCTGATCCGTCGTGATTTCCAGTTCCGATGAGCTTCCACCATCATCCGGAAGAAAATCGCAGGCGGGAAGAACCGGAATGACGAAGCAAAGCGCAGTTGCAAGAAGTCGCTTTTCCATGATCCTGATTTCTGTTGATTACGGGGCGATGACGAAAGTTTTAATCTAACAATGCTAAATAATAAAGTTAGTTCACGAATACTACATTTTTTTGCCCTTTTGTTTCAGCTCCCGCGAGCAATGTGGGAATTGGGAAAGTTACCAGCCAGCTATGCAACCAACAAACCAACACAGCCAAAATGCGCACCCTCATCACCGGAGCTAACGGCATGCTCGGCCAGGCGCTCGTGCGACGCATGACGCCCGCAGGCCATGACCTCGACGTGCTCGCCACGGGTAAATTACGCCCGGTTGGACATCACCGAGGCCGACGGCGTGCGCGCACTCCTCGACGACTTCCATCCCGACGCCGTCGTCAACTGCGCCGCCATGACGCAGGTGGATCGCTGCGAGGAGGAGCGCGCAGCCTGCCGCATCGTCAACACCGGCGCGGTGGAAACGCTGGCCGGCGCCTGCGACGAGGTGGGCGCGCGGCTCGTGCAGGTGTCCACCGACTTCGTCTTCGACGGTGAGAACGGCCCCTACGACGAGGACGCCGTCCCCAATCCGGTCAACTTCTACGGGCAGGCCAAGCTCGACGGCGAGCGTGCCGCCCGGCGGGCCGAGCGCTGGGCCATCGCGCGCACGGTGCTCGTCTACGGCCTCCCGCAGGACGAAAGCCGCTCCAACATCGTGCTCTGGATCCAGCGGGCGCTCGCAGGCGGCGAGGACGTGCACGTCGTGACGGATCAGCACCGTACGCCGACCTACGCGCCTGACCTGGCCGCGGGCGTCGCTCAACTCGTGCGCTCCGAGAGCGAGGGCGTCTTTCACCTCGCCGGGCCGGAACTGCTGTCCGTCTACAACTTCGCGCGCCGCGTGGCCGACGCCTTCGACCTCAACGCCGACCTGATCCACCCGACCGACAGCACATCGCTCGACCAACCGGCGAAGCGCCCGCCGCGCACTGGCTTCGTGATCGAGAAGGCCCGCCGCGCGCTCGGCTACGAGCCGCGCCCGCTCGACGACGCGCTCCGCGACATGCGCGAACGACTGGAGCGCGATCAGTAAATTACCGGATTGCTGATCGAGTTGCCCGCCCAACGATAAACAGCGAGTCAGTCGGCGCGTAGCCCAGATCCGGGTCGATGGCGAACACCTTCGATCCCTGGCATCCCAAACACGCTCTGATCGGGTTGCTCTCACCGATGTCTACCGTGACGCTGTACTCGTTATCCGGCTGAAGTGGCAGGCGCACCATTCCGCTCGACATAGCCTCACCGTCTTCGCCCAGCAGAGCCGCCTCGATGCGCAGCGTTCCGTAAATGGCGGTAGAAAACGGACCCGCCTTCACGCCGTCAGAGAAATCCGAGCGCGTGAGGGTCTTCTCTTTGAGCGGGTAGCGTGAACGTGATGCGGAGCGGCGGTTTCGGGTCAAGCTCCGTCCGGTCAGTGTGCCGGAACGCAACACGGGCGTTCTCGCTCTCTCACCGTGCTTTTGTTGTGGATTCGCTCTGCAGATAGTACCCTGGAAGCGAACGAACCGCAAGGCAAAAAGAAATGTCCTCTCGCCTCTTTCGCCATACCCTCCAAGCATGCTAAGCATCGATTTTATCCGCGACAACCCGGAGCGCGTCCGTAAGGCGCTGCACGACAAAGGTCACGAAGACGCTGGCGACGACCTCGTTGGTCAGGTGCTCACACTTGACGAGGAGCGGCGCGAGAAGCTCACGAACTTGCAGGATCTCCAGCACGAGTCGAACGAGGCGTCGGAACGGATCGGCGAGTTGATGCGCCAAAACAAGAAAGACGAGGCACAGGACCTCATCGACCGCTCGAAGACGCTCAAACAGCGCATCAGCACGCTGGAGGACGAGGCCGACGACGCCGAAAAACGCCGAGACGCAGCGCTCCTGCGAATCCCGAACGTGCCGCACGAGAGCGTGCCCGTGGGCCACTCGCCCGATGAGAACGAGACGCTGCGTGAGGAAGGCGAGAAGCCGTCGTTCGATTTCGAGCCGCAGCCGCACTGGGCACTCGCCGAGCGGCACGATCTGATCGCCTTCGAGCGCGGCGCGAAGGTGACGGGCGCGGGCTTCCCGTTCTACCTGGGCAAAGGCGCTCGCTTGCAACGGGCGCTCGTCGATTATTTTCTGGATCTGGCCGACGAGCGCGGCTACCGCGAGATGCAGCCGCCGCTGTTCGCAAACGCCGACTCCGCGCGCGGGACGGGGCAGCTTCCCGACAAGGAAGATCTGATGTACGAGATCGGGCGCGACGAGCTGTTCCCGATCCCGACCGCCGAGGTGCCCGTCACGAATTTCTTCCGCGACGAAATTCTGGACGAGGACGACCTGCCGCTCAAGTTCTGCGCCTACACGCCGTGCTTCCGGCGCGAGGCCGGCTCCTACGGCAAGGACGTGCGCGGCCTGAACCGCCTGCATCAGTTCGACAAGGTGGAGCTGGTGCGCTTCGAGCGTCCCGAATCGAGCTACGACGCGCTGGAGGAGCTGCTGGCCGACGCCGAGCGCCCGCTGCGGCAACTCGGCCTGCCGTACCGCGTCCTGCTCATGTGCACCGGCGACATGGGCTTCACGCAGGCCAAGAAGTACGATCTGGAGGTGTGGAGCGCGGGCCAGGAGCGGTGGCTGGAGGTCTCCAGCGTGTCTAATTTTACGAGCTATCAGGCCCGCCGCCTGAACGCCCGCTGCCGGTCTGATCCGGAGAGCGACACGCGCTTCGTGCACACGCTCAACGGCAGCGGCCTCGCCCTGCCGCGCGTGGTGGCGGCGCTCATCGAGCAGAACCAGCAGGCGGACGGCACCCTCGTGCTCCCCGATGCGCTGGCCGAACGCACGGACTTCAAGCGGATCGGCGGGCGATAGGTTTCAGTGGGACGAACTGCGCCACACCCTCGCCGAGAACGACCACCGACGGCATCCGGAACTGCTCAAGTTCATCGAGCGCCCCGAACGCGCCGAGCAGGAGTACTGGTAGTACGATCCTGCTGGATGGTCACTACAAGCAGAAGCAGCGTAGCACAAAAAACCGCCTCGCGCCGCCGTTGCCCTCGTGCACAATCAACGCTTCGCTCCTTCACTCTTTCGCCGCCCTTAAGTCAGCCTCTTCGCCGGCGGCCACGCCGTCACCGCCCGCAGCCTGCTTCGGCGCGTGCCCATCGCCAGGAAACTGCTTGATTGCTTCGAGCGGCAGCGAGCGCCCGGTGCCGGCGGCGGTGGGCGACGCCTCGTGGATGGCATAGTCGCCGTTCGGCAAGGTGTCGTTGTGTGCGCGCGCCGCTTCCGCCGCCTCGCGCATCGTGTCGTCGTTGTGGCGGCGCATCCGGCTCGTGTTCTCGGAGAATTCCGTCTCGAAGAGATCAAACAAATGCCGGAAGGCCGCCTTGTCGCGCTCGAAGGCCGGGCCGCTCTCGCCCTCGCGCAGCTGCTTGTCCATCTTCGAGAGGCTGGCCGCGAGCGCAAACAGCAGCACGGCGTTGTCCGCCACGCGCGCCTGCTGGGCCTGCCGCGTCACGATCTCCTCGCGCTCCCACTTGCTGACGAGCTTGAAGTGGCGCGCGTGCTTGCTGACGAGCCGCGCGAGCCGACCGCCGAACTGACGCAGATCAGGGTGCAGGCCACGAATCTTAGGCGCGGACTGGCGGTAGCCCAGAAACAGCTCCGCCCCGAGCGGCACGGCGCGGCGCAGCAGGCTCATGTTCGTTCCGTTGCGGAAAAGCCGCCGCAGGTTCTCGCCCACGGGGCGCTCCTCGTCCCACGCAAGCGCCTCCTGCACCGACACCATCTGCTCGGCGAGTTGCTTGCCGCCGTACGCGAAAATAAAGCTCTGCATCACCTCGTTCGAGCCTTCCACGATGCGATGGATGCGGTTATCGCGCCAGACGCGCTCGAACTCGTTCTCCGTCACGTACCCCTCGCCGCCCATAATCTGCATCGCGTCGTCGATTACCCTCCAGCCGTAACGCGAGCAAAACAGCTTCGTGATGGCCGTCTCGACCATGATGTCCTCGTCGCCGCGATCCATCATGCCCGTCATCATATAGAGCACCGCGTCGATGGCGTAACAGTACGCGCCCATCCGCGCGATGCGTTGCTGCACCAGCTCAAAGTCGGCGAGGGGCCGCCCGAACTGATGGCGCGTCTGCACCCACTTGGTACCCTGCTCGAAGGCAAACTTCGCGGCCCCGCCCACGCTCGCCGAGAGCGTGCAGCGACCGTAATTCAGACACGTGAGCGCCACCTTGAGACCGTTGCCGCGCTCGTGCAGCAAGCGCTCCTTCGGCACCTTCACGTCGTCGAAGCGGAGACGCGCCTGCCACGTCCCCCGGATGCCCGTCTTGGAGCGGTTCTTCTCGAAGATGTCGACGCCCTCCATATCGGGCGTACAAATCAAAGCATTCACGCCCTGCTGCTCCAGTTCGCCCGTTTCCGCATCCCCCACCATGTTCTTGCACATCACCGTGAAGACGCCGCTGAGCGCGCCGGAGGTGGACCACTTCTTCTCACCGTTCAGAATAAAATGCTCGCCGTCCTCGCTCTCGCGACAGGTCGTCTGCTGCCCGGCGGCGTCCGACCCCGCGTTCGGCTCCGAGAGGCAAAACGCCGATAGCTCCTCGCGCGCAACCATCGGCAGGAATTCGTCTTTTTGCGCTTCCGTACCGAACAGCATGATCGCCTTGCAGCCGATCGATTGGTGCGCGCTCACGACCACCGCTGTGGACGAGCAATGCCGCCCGATCAGTTCCAGCACGCGGTTGTAGCTCGTCACGCCCAGGCCGAGGCCGTCGTACTTTTCCGGCACCGTCATCCCCATAACGCCCATCTCGAAGAGGCGGTCGAGGCACCATTGCGGGATCGCTTCCTCTTGGTCAATTTTAGCGGACGGATGCTCGTTTCTCAGGTAGTCCTCCAGTTCGCCGAGCAGCCAGTCGCACCGGGCGCGCTCGTCGTCGCTCTCTTCGGGGTACGGAAAGACCTGGTTTTCCTGGAAGCGCCCCCAGAAGAGGTTCTTGACGAAGCCCAGTTCGGACGGCTCGGGTCCAAACATGGCTTCGATGTTTTCGATCATCCGGCGATCCTCCGCCGAGATACCTTTCATGTCGCTCAAGCCGGAAGAAGGCATAGCGTCTTTATTTTTCGGCAATGAAGTCGATGTTTAGCTGTTTTACACCGCCAGCGGTGGCACGTGTCGCGCCGCGCGAAACATTGCTGCAACAATGCCGGGCGCTCGTTTCGGAAGCGCTTCCATGCATCGAAATTCTACCATCCAGCAGGCGATGTGGTTCTGAATATTGACCTTGATGGGGCGGGATGCGCAGAATATTCGCGGCGGTTCTCTCATCTTCTCACGAAATATCGTATTTACGGTGCGTTCTTCTGTTCTTTTGCTGATGCTCGCTGGATGCATACTCGGCGGCTGCGACCTGCTCGGCAACCGTAACGGCGGCGGCAATCCGTCGGATGTGCACGTTACCTTCACGGAAGGCCGCTTCTGGCGCTTGCCCGGCTTCGTCGCCCTTGACAGTGGGCGCGCCAGGAGTTACTCTGCGTAGCACACGACATACGATTACTCGTCGAGGCTGCGCTCGCAGCGCGGCGGCGGGAAGTGGGCTCAAAGAGCCCGCTCTCGCGTCTCGGGGGAAGTCCGGCGCAATTCCGGCACTGTCGCGCAACGGTTATAGTCCGACTGCCCGCTCGACCGAGCGATCACATGCACTCCGGCCCTTGGCCGGGTGCCGCCCTACGCGCCATGGGGTAGCGATCCGCAAGCTGCGCCTCTCGTGTTTCTTCGGGGGCGGGCCGCCTGGGCCTGCTCAAGTCGCAAGACACGCGCGAGAACTCGGCTTTGCGCTTCGCCCTCCGGTGCCTGTAGGTGCTCGGAGGATTTTTCATTGCATGCGAAGCGCGCTATGCCGGACTCCCCAACGCCCTCGACCACCTCTTCTGACCTGCGCGTCGTTAAGCGCAACGGCGATACCGCGCCCTTCGAGCCGGAGCGTATCCAGCGCGCCCTGGAAGCCGCCTTCCGCGCCGAGCACGGCGTATCTGCCGAGGCCGCTCTCCCCGATGAGCTCGCGGGCGCGGTGCAGGAGCACACGACGGCGGTGACGGCCTGGTGCCGGCGACAAGGTCAGGTCAAGGTAGAGCGCATCCAAGACGAGGTGGAGCGCGAGCTTGCCCTGGCAGGCGAGCGCGCTCTCGTGGGAGTGACAAGCGGCTCCCCCAACGAGACCATAGCTTTTGCATCACTACTCACTAACTATAACCTCCTGAACCCACTATGATTTTGTCTACGAACTTGGGCTACCCCCGCATCGGAGCGAACCGCGAGCTAAAACGCGCAGTCGAGGCCTACTGGGACGGCGACCTCGCCGAAGACGAACTGCGTGAGCGTTGCCGCGCGCTCCGGAAAGAGCACTGGCAGCTTCAGGCGGATCTCGGCCTAGGTCACGTGCCCTCGAACGACTTCTCGCTCTACGACCAGGTGCTCGACGCCGTGGCGATGGTAGGGGCCGTGCCGGACCGCTTCGACTGGAGCGGCGGCGACGTCGACCTGGACACCTACTTCGCCATGGCGCGCGGCGTGCAAGAGAAGGACATGACGGCGGGTAACAGGGAAGCGTCGGGCACGCAGGCGATGGAAATGACCAAGTGGTTCGACACGAACTACCACTACATCGTGCCGGAGTTTGAGCCGGAGCAGTCCTTCGAGCTTGCCTCTACGAAAGTCATTGACGAATTCAACGAAGCCCAAAGCTACGGCCTGACCACGCGCCCGGTGCTTATCGGACCGGTCTCTTTGCTGCTACTCGGCAAAATGACAGACGCCCATGCGGACCCGCTCGATCTGCTGGAGGAGTTGCTACCGGTCTACGAGGAGGTGCTGCGTCGGCTGGAAGCCTCCGGTGCCGAATGGGTGCAACTCGATGAGCCATGCCTCGCGTTGGACCTCTCGGATCAGCAGCAGGCGGCCTACGATCAGGCCTACGAACGGCTCGGAAGCCACGCCGACCTCGATTTGCTCGTAGCCACGTACTTCGGCGGGCTGGCGGGCAATCGGGAAACGGCGCTCAACCTGCCTGTTTCGGCGGTGCACTTGGATCTCGTTCGCGCGCCGGAGCAGTTGGGGCCGGCCCTGGAGACCGCGCCCGACGACCTGACGCTGTCGCTGGGCCTGATCGACGGGCGCAACGTCTGGCGCGCTGATCTCGATGCCCAACTGGACGCCACGCGGCGCGCCGTCGAGCACGTGGGCGCGGACCGCGTGATGGTGGGCCCCTCGTGCTCGCTCTTGCACGTCCCGGTCGATCTGGAGACGGAGCCGGACCTGGGCGACGAGGCGCGCACGTGGCTCGCCTTCGCCCGGCAAAAGATCGAGGAGATCGTAGCTCTTGCCCGCGTCGCGAGCGGCGAGGACGACGCCGATACGAACGCCGTGTTCACGGCCAGCCGCCAGGCCCTCGAAAGCCGACGAGGCTCCGACCGCATCCACGACGAGACCGTGCAGGAACGCATGGCCTCCGTTGAGGAGACGATGCTGCGGCGCTCCGAGGCGCACAGCACGCGCCGGGTAGCGCAACAGGAGCGTCTGAACCTGCCGGCGCTTCCGACCACGACGATTGGCTCCTTCCCGCAGACCGCCGACGTGCGAGAGGCCCGTCGTGAGCTTAAAAGCGGCGATCTGGATCGCACGGATTACGAGCGCTTCATCGAAGAGCGCATTGCGGATACCATTCGCCGCCAGGAGGCTATCGGGCTGGACGTGCTCGTGCACGGGGAGCCGGAACGAAGCGACATGGTCGAGTACTTCGGGCAGCAACTGGAGGGCTTTCTATTTACGGAGAACGGCTGGGTGCAAAGCTACGGATCGCGCTGCGTGCGACCGCCGATCATTTACGGCGACGTGGCGCGCCCGGAGCCGATGACGGTGCGATGGACGCGCCATGCGCAGTCCCAGACCGAAAAGCCCGTCAAGGGCATGCTCACCGGCCCGGTCACGATCTTGCAATGGTCGTTCGCAAGAGACGACCAGCCGCGCGCGACGACGTGCCGTCAGATCGCGCTGGCGATCCGGGATGAGGTCGCCGACCTGGAGCGGGCGGGCACGCCGATCATCCAGATCGATGAGCCGGCCCTGCGGGAAGGCCTTCCGCTGCGCCGCGCGGAGTGGGCCGACTACCTGTCGTGGGCCGTGGGGAGCTTCCGGCTCGCTTCCGCTGGTGCCCGGAGCGAGACGCAGATCCACACGCACATGTGCTACTCCGAGTTCGGCGAGATCCTCGGCGCGATTGCCGACATGGACGCCGACGTAATCTCGATGGAGGCCTCGCGCTCCAAGATGGACCTGCTCGATGACTTCGAGGCCTTTGATTATCCCAATCAGATCGGCCCCGGCGTCTACGACATACACTCCCCGCGCGTCCCCAGCCAGCCGGAAATCGAGTCGCTCATCGAAAAGGCGCTTGGCGCGTTGCGTGCCGATCAGCTCTGGGTGAATCCGGACTGCGGCCTCAAGACGCGGCAGTGGAAGGAGGTTACGCCCGCGCTGGAGAACATGGTAGGGGCCGCGCAGAATATGCGCGAGGAGTTGAGCGAGCCCGCCTAGCGAATGGTCGTCAGAGCCCCTTCTCACGCGCCGACCCACCCGTCATGAATTCCGAAGGCAGGTTTTCTGTGCACCCGTTGAGCCAAAAAGGACGTACGCTTCTCGACCGCATGTCGTCAGCGCGGCGCAATCGCCTGCGACTCGCGTATTTCCGAGCCGGCGCGCCCTTCGGTCCAAACACGGCCGGGATGGGGATCTGGGTGCTTTTCGGCTGCGCCACGACCGTCAACTAGCGAAAGGGGATCTTGCGACCTCACCTCTGGCCGAACGAGGAAGCAACGCACTGGATGTAGTGCGAGCCCCGCCGGTCGTTCCAGTGCCGGCGGAGATTACTTTCGTTCCGTACTGGCTGCCCATTCGCCAAACACGTCTCGGACCGCCTCGCGTCAGGCCCTTGCCGCCGCCGTCGCAACGGCCTCAGCAGCAGTCCGTCCGCAAAGCCCAGCCCTCTTTCGATGAGATTGCGAAACCATCCTTTGATCGGCCCGGCGGCTTTGGGGGTCGCTTCCACCCGCTTTCTGCTGTGCGTCCTCCGTCAGGCCCCAAGCAGATCACCATCTGGCGCCCTGCCAGCGTCTTCCCGGCCAGGTCCAGAGCGCGAGGCGGAGTCGTCGGCTTCAAGCGACCGGTTCTCGAAGGCCTCCAGGGCTTTTGCTGCGCGCTCCTGGAAGCGCCGGCTCACCGTCCAGGCTGGCTCGGCCCGAATCCCTCGGTCATCTCGCCAGCCACGCGCGCTCGTAGTCGCCCTGTGGGAAAGACCCAGCAGGATCGCTTCCTGCAACTGCTTATCGGAAGCGGGCCGTTCTCGCGTGGCCTGGTAGCTCTCCGGCGAAAAGGTCTCGCCGGCCTCGTTGTCGATAAGGCGCTGCACCTCGATGGGCGGGCGGGAACTTTCTCCTGGCCGATGCGCACGCTCCCCGGGTTCGCTCCCCCGGCCGCGAGCGCTCGCCCGCCTTCTCAAGGGGGGGGCGTCCTCCATGATTTCGTGCGCCAAGAGGTGCGCGGGTCTCATGTGGGATGCTTGCCGAGTTCGAGCTTGACGTCCAACGGTTTGTCCAGGAGCTGCGATAGATGTTGTGCGTCCTGCGTGTTATCGTGCGTACTCATGGGGAGAGGTTCCTTATTGGTGAGCGTTTTCGCTTCAAGTGTACCAAAAGGAACCTCTTTCCCCGTTCTATTGCAACTAACTCTGAATATAGCCCCTTCGTTCGCTCGTTGGGGTTCAGTTCGTGGCTCGCAAACCGGCGACCTGAACGATTATAGACCTGCGGGACTTGCGACCTACAATGTAAACCACCCCCCAACCGCCAACCGATAACCGAAAACGCATGGAACAGCCGACACCGGGCACCATCGACATTGACGAGCGCCAACCCGCCGGAAGCATGAGCGGCCTCCGCCTGCGGCCCGGCAAGCCGTACCCGCTGGGGGCCGAGTGGGACGGGCGCGGCGTCAACTTCGCGCTGTACAGCCGGCACGCCGAAAAGGCTGAACTGCTCTTGTTCTCGCATCCCGACGACGAGTCGCCCGCCGCCACGCTCGATATGCCGGAGCGCACCGGGCCGATCTGGCACGGCTATCTGGCGAACGCGAGGCCGGGCCAGCTCTACGGCTATCGCGTGCACGGCCCCTACGATCCCGAAAAGGGACACCGCTTCAACGCGAACAAGGTGCTGCTGGACCCCTACGCGAAGGCCATCGGGCGCAAGCTCAAGTGGCACGACGCGCTCTTCGGCCACGAGGTGGGCCACGAGGACGAGGACCTGACCTTCGACGAGCGCGATTCTGCTGCTTATGCGCCGCTGGGGGCCGTCGTCGAGGATCAGTTCGAGTGGGGCGACGACCGCGCGCCCGAAATCGCCTGGGAGGATACGATTATTTACGAAACACACGTCAAGGGCATCACCGAACAGCACCCCGACGTGCCCGAACGCCTGCGCGGCACGTACCTCGGCCTCGCCTCGGAGCCGGTGATCGACCACCTCAAGCAACTGGGCATCACGACCGTGCAACTCCTGCCGGTGCACACCAAAGTGCAAGATCGCCACCTCCTCGAAAAGGGCCTCCGCAACTACTGGGGCTACAACACGCTCAGCTTCTTCGCCCCCGAACCCGAATACGCCACGAGCGGCCCGTCCTCCGCCGTGCGCGACTTCAAGATGATGGTGCGCACCCTCCACGACGCGGGCCTGGAGGTCATCATCGACGTCGTTTACAACCACACCGCCGAGGGCAACCGCCTGGGGCCGACCCTCTCGTATCGCGGCATCGACAACCTGGGCTACTACAAGGAAACCCCGGACGATCCGCGCTACCTGATGGATTACACCGGCACGGGCAACACCCTCGACGCCGGCAATCCGTACGTCCTGCAGCTCATCACCGACAGCCTGCGCTACTGGGTCACGCACATGCACGTCGATGGCTTCCGCTTCGATCTGGCGTCGACGCTGGCGCGCGAATTGTACGACGTGGACATGCTCGCGCCGTTTTTCAACGTGATCCAGCAGGATCCGGTCTTAAGCCAGGTCAAGCTGATCGCCGAGCCGTGGGACGTGGGGCCGGGCGGCTATCAGGTCGGCTCGTTTCCGTGGCTCTGGACGGAATGGAACGGGCGCTACCGCGACACGGTGCGGCGCTTCTGGCGCGGCGACGAGGGCGTGGCGGGCGACGTGGCGACGCGCGTCTCCGGCTCCTCCGACCTCTACGAGCTGTCGGGAAGACGCCCGTTCGCGTCCATCAACTTCATCACGGCGCACGACGGCTTCACGCTCGAAGACCTCGTGAGCTACGAGCGCAAGCACAACGAGGAGAATCAGGAGAACAACGAGGACGGCCACGACGCCAATTACTCGATGAACTGCGGCGTGGAGGGACCGACCGACGACGAGGGCGTCCTGGCCCGCCGCGAGACGCACAAGCGCAGCCTTATCGCCACGCTGTTCTTGAGCCAGGGCGTGCCGATGCTGCTGGGCGGCGACGAGCTTTCGCGCACGCGGGGCGGCAACAACAACGCCTACTGTCAGGATAACGAAATCAACTGGTACGATTGGGACCTTGACGAGCGCGAGCAAGACTTTCTCGAATTCACGAAAGCCGTCATCCAGTTTCGCAAGGAGCATCAGAACTTCCGCCGCCGCCGCTTTCTGACGGGCGAGGCCGACGCCTCGGACGTAGCCGACGCCGTGTGGTGGCACCCGGAGGGCCACAAGATGACAAACGAGGATTGGAAGCAGGCCGACTGCCGCACCTTCGGCCTCGTACTGCGCGGCGACCGTATCCACGGCACGGACGAGCGCGGCAAGCCGCTCCGTGATGACACGTTTGCGCTGCTGTTTAACGCGGGCGACGACGAGGTGCTCTTCGCGCTTCCGTCGCTCGAAGGACGCGAGGACGTTCTGTGGCGTACGGAGACGTTCCAAAGCGACCGGCCCGTCGAGGCGCTGCCGCCCGGCGAGGCGCACGCGCTGCGCCCGCATCAGCTCGTGGTGCTGCGCGCCGAGGGTGAGGGATCGTAGATCGTGCGTTTGTCGTTTGTGTACTCATCGCACGGGCGATCCCGGGTGATCGCCTACCCAACTAACGAGCAAGCTATGCCCTGGACGCAACGACACATCACGCTCGACGCCAAGCCGCGCGGCTTTCATCTGGTGACGGACGAAGTGCTCGACCAGTTACCGGAAATCGCCGACGTTGAAACGGGCCTGCTGCATCTTTTCATTCAGCACACCTCCGCCGGCCTCACCCTCAATGAGAACGCCAGCCCGGCGGTGCGCGGCGACTTCGAGCGGCACTTCAACGAGATGGTGCCGGAGGGTCAACCGTATTATGAGCACACCCTCGAAGGCTCCGACGACATGCCCGCCCACATCAAAAGCTCACTTGTGGGCCATTCCCTTTCCATCCCGATAGCAAAAGGCGATCTGGCGCTCGGCACGTGGCAGGGTATCTACCTGTGCGAGCATCGCAATCACGGCGGCGCGCGAACGCTCGTGGCGACGATCCGGGGCGAGCAGCAGTGATGCACGATCCTGAACAGATACGAAGCGCGTGGGTCAGCGCTCCGGCTCGCTATCACCCAGCAGGCCAAAGCGCCAGCGCAGGCCCCACTCGAAGAGCCGATCCGGCAGAAGAAAAAAAGTGGAAGGAATGTAATTACCGAACCACAAAAAATGACGCTTCCCGGCTCTTTTTTCGATACGCCCGACCTCAGCGAGCGCCTCGACGCGCCAGAGCAAATGGACGACTTCTCGCGTGCGCCCGCCGAATTGGACGAGGCGCTCCGCGACCTGCGAGGCGTAAACCGGTGGCTCGGCGGCTTTCGCAGCGTGCGGCAGGCGCTCCGCCCGCTCGCTCGTCGCCGCTCCTACCTGCGCGTGCTGGACCTCGGTGCGGGCAGTTGCGACGTGCCCGCGCGCCTCGTGGAATGGGCCGACGCGCGCTGCGACACGCTCCTGCAGGTCGTGGCCGTAGACGCCAACCCGACGGTCGTGCGGCAGGCACGGCGCTACCTGGACGAGCGCCTGCACCCGCGCTTGCGCCCGCAGGTGCTCGTCGAGGAGGGCGACGCGCTAGATCTGCGCTTCGACGACGGCGACTTCGACGCGGCGACGGCCTCGCTCTTTCTGCATCACTTCGCGGACGATGCCGCGCGGCTCTTGTGCGAGATGGACCGCGTGGTGACGAGCGGTCTCATCGTGAGCGACCTGCACCGCCACCCATGGGCCTACACCGGCATCCGGGCGGTCGCCAAGCTCCTTCCCGTCTCGCCGATGTTTACCAACGACGCTCCACTCTCGGTACGGCGCGGTTTTACCCGCGAGGAGTTGGACCGGCTGGCGCGCGCGGCGGGCCTGAATGGCTACGTGCTTCGTTGGCGCTGGGCCTTCCGCTGGGTTTTATCGACGGTCGATTGATACCAGCTTCGCAAGCTCCGTTGGTGTGTGGAAGGAGAAAAGATGAGAAGTTTGTATGTTCTACTTTCGCACATTAGCTACCGTACACTTTTCCGTGAGCGTCTTTCACTGGCCGAAAAATCCCCAAAAGAGATTGTCATGCTGAACTTGATTCAGTATCTCCAACAATTCGGCTTCTCGGTTTCTGATGGAGATTCCGCATCGGGGTG
>PXTQ01000135.1:0-18139 GCA_003022505.1 Bacteroidetes bacterium QS_8_64_10
TGCTGGACTACCTGGGAAAAGAATCGAGCGAGGACGGGATGCAGCTGTTTTGGCCCGCCTCGAAGCGGGAAGTTGCCTCGCGCCATGAGTGGTTCCCGACGATTGTCTCGGAGAACCGCAGGTACGGGTTCTGGAAGGGCTTGCTGCTGTGGCACAACGTGAAGGCCGTCGCCCGCGAGGTGGGCACGCTGGCACCGTTCTGGGGGGCGACGCGCGCCGGGCGCGGTGCGTTTACTGATGCGAAGGCAGCCAACTACTGAGCCGTGAACCGGTTGCTAAACGTTTTCGCCGCGCATTTACTCCAGAGCCACGCGACGAGATTTTCGGGGAGGTGCAGGAAGCTACACGAGAGCGATCATATTTTCAACCTGCAAACCTGCAACTTGAAACCCCTTACCGGGTCACGACCAGCTTGCCGGTCGTCGTCTCCGCGCCGGCACGCACCCGCACCACGTACACGCCGGCTGCCAGTTCCGAGGCATCGAAGCGCAGCCGTTTGGGGCCGCTGGTCTGTTGCTTGCCGCTCACGGGCGTTGCCGCGCGGCGGCCCAGCGCGTCATAGATCGTCACCGTCACGGTGCGCGCTTCCGGCAGGGCGTAGCGGATCGTGGCACGACCGGCGACCGGGTTGGGCGCGGCGCCCACAAACGCCAGCGCCTGCGGACCGAGGTGGGCGGGCGCCTCGGCGTCTACGCTGCCCGCCGGATCGACCGTGAGCAGGAAGCGCGACTCGGAAGCATTCTTCGAGGCGGGGGCGGTCATGCGTTGCGCCTTCGGCAGCGGGGCCGGAGCGCCGTCCTGCGTCTGGTTTGCTGATGCTTTGCTGCCGGTCGCGGCGTCGAAGACGTACTGCTCGGACTTGTGCAGGTTGACCGTCTCGTTGGTCTTCGTGTCTTCGAGCGTGAGCGTCCACGTGGCGGGAATATTATCCAGCCGCGGCCAGGCGAGCGTGAATTGATCGCCCGCGTTGCCGTACGTCTGCACGCGCATCGGCAGTGTGGTCTTCTCCGACAGGTCGTGCGGCAGTGCGGCTTGCGCCAAGAGACGATCGCCGTCGTTCCGGTCGAAGGCGAGCGCGGCGTAGGGCGTGGCGAGCGGCGTGAGTTTGGAGACCTCCCAGGCGTCGGGGCCGGCCTGCGCCTGCGGGTGAAAATAGAGACCGATGGCTTCGTCGCGGGTGACGGCTTCGCCACCGGAGCGCCCCACGAGGCGGAAGCTTATCATGCGCGGCTGGGCAGCCGAGGTGCGTGCCCGCTTGCCGAAAAAGGAGACGCCGTTGGTAATTCTCGCGCTTTCCGAAAAGGTCAGTTGCGTGGGATCATCGGTATCGTTGGGATTGCGCTCAACGAAGAATCCCTGCCCCATGGCCAGGCGGTCCGCCCCGTCACGCGTGGCAATAACATTGTCGAGCGTCAGATATTCACTCCCAGCGCTATTATCCATCGTGACGCGAATGATGAGATCGTCGACAGAAAGTTGTTCCACCGTGATCGTCCGGGCGTCGAAGTCACCGGTAAGCTTCTCCGCCAGCGTGAAGGTGCTGCCCCCGTCCGTGCTGTATTGCACCTTAAGGGAATCGGAGCTTTCGAGATCGCCCTCTTCGATAGCGTCGAGGGAAAAGCGGACGTCCGACGAGACGTTGGAAAGGTCGATGTTGTCGGTTTCCCAGATGGCGGGTCCGTCCAGATCGCGGCCTACGAACCGGTTATTGCCTTTCCGCTTGCTCACCTCGAAGTAGTCGCTGCTCGCAGAAAGATCAGTCGCACTGGAAAGCGTAGTGTCCCAGGTAACGCTGTTCCCGCTGTTATCGGTGCCGCTGATATCGCCCAGGCTTTCGTCGCTGAAGTCCTCGAAAAAAAAGTTGCTGGTGTTGGTGGCACTTTTCGTGCGCATCACGTAGGTGCCGCTGTTCCCGTTGCCGTCCGTGCCCGGCCCGTTCGGGTCCCATATTTGGACCACCTGCGAGAAGTCCAAGTTGCCGTCGCCCCCATCCTGGTCGAGATTTAGCCCGGACAGGTCGTAGTTGCTGTTGTAGGGATTGCCCAGCAGGTAAAAGTTTTGATTGGCATCTACCAGATCGACGGTGACGTCGCTGGTTCGCTCCGTGCCCTGCGGTGTCCACGTAAAGGCCAGCGTATCGGTCTCGGAGACTTTCGCCTCCTCGTAGATGTACCAGATGAAGCCCTTACCGCTTGGCAGGGTATAGCTACTGGACGGACATACATACCGGTCGTCGGCATTTGAGTCTTGGCAACCTTCCCCGGTGGTAGAAGTGCCGGTAGCATCCACATTGTAGCCCGTGTAGAGGTTCGGCGCAGCGTTAGGATAATCACCGCCGTCGATGCCCTGCACGAGGTTCTGATCGGCGAGGTCACTTACGGCGATGCCCTGGAACGGCGGAGCGAGCATGCGCCAGCCCCGGTGACGTTGACGTTGTCGAGGGTGATGCTCTCTCCCCCATTGGTGGTCATATGCACTCGAAGCACGAAGTCGTCGCCACTTGCCCCGATATTACTTTCGGACACTGTCTGGTCGGGATTGTTCTCGAACTCGTCTCCAGCGATAGCGGCCACTCGCGTGAAGTTGTTCCCGCCATCGGTGCTGTAAAAGACACGGAAGTAATCATTACTTTCGAAGTTCGTATTATCGCCATTTGTAAGGGCTTGCACCGAGAGATCGACGGGACTGTTCAGGGGAATCGCGTTGGTTTCCCAACGACCGCATCCATAGTTTGCAGATGAACTGCAATCGTCGCTAAAGTTGCTTCCGCCATCGTCCAGGTCCCGAGCTTCAAAACCGTTGCCCTCGCCTGTTACGGCTTGTTGGTCTTGCACGGAGAAGACATTGTCGCTGCCGGTCGCATTGATTTTTTGACTGGTCCAGCTCACACTATTGCCGCTGTTGTCGGTGCCTTGAACGTCACTGACGGACTCATCACTGAAGTTTTCGGAGAAAAGCGTCTGCTGCCCCCACGCAAGCGGCGCGGCGACGAGCGCGGCGGCAAAGAAGAGCGCGAGCGGGGTGAGGAGGCGTAGCGTCCGAGACATGGCGAGGAGCGCGGTCGGGTGAGCGAGAACGGATCAACTTGCAATCACATGCTGCTACCAGATAATCGCAACGCCTGCGACGTTATGCTTCTTTAACGAATTGACCGGCTTCTTGCATTTCCGCCCCCTAAAACACAGAAAGCCCGCCAGATCGGCGACCCGACGAGGCCTAACAAAAGCCGGCGGCTGCCCGGCGACAAGCGCGCAGGCGGGGCGCTCACGCCGTAGCGTCGTCGTCGAGGTTCTCGTCCTCGTCGCCCTTGCGGTCGCGCAGGCGCTTGGCGGCGTAGCCCGCACCGGCGAGGGCCAGCAACTCCAGCCCACCGAGGGGCGCCTGCTGCGGAGCAGAAGGCGAGGCCGGGCCTTGCATCTGGTTCTTTTGCACCTGCTGGCCTCCCCCGAAGGTCCCACCGCTCTGGGCGTCGGGGAACGACGAGCGGCCCTGGTTCGGCTCGGCCCAGGTAGGCAGGTTGACGGACGAGGGGGAGGAGTGCGACGGAGCGCGCTGCTGCTGCTGTTGCGCGTAAGCGTCTGTGGGAGTAGGCAGCGTCAGGATGAGGCCGAACGCCAGTCCGGTGACGAAAGCGGCAAGGCGGCGAAATCGGATCATAGGTCAATCAAAGGCTGGAGGTGAAAGCGAGTCGCTTCCGAGGATGTTGCAGGTGCCAGAGTCTCCTTTGCGCTCTTCGGCCCGACGTCGTGCTACTCAATACAGACCACTCATGAATGATGTAGTATAAGCGATTTTAGCGAAATATGCATAAAACAGGTTCGGGACCGCTATCGGTGAAATGCAAGGCGGACCCGGCGAGCTTTACAAAATCATAACCGCACCGGTTCGCTGAAAGCATCACGCCGCCGCTAGCCCGGATATCTCACCAGAAACGGGCATAGGACGAGTCTGCTTGTTATAAAGCGTTGTGAGAACGACCCTTGCAACAAGCTACGGGACTCGTCCCATGCACACACCGTGTACGAACAACAAGATGGAGTTCAAACCGCTCACGGGCCGACGCGTCGAGGCTCGTTTCAACGTGGGTCAGGTCACCTCGAACGCAGGGAGTTTGTTAACCGGTAACGTGCAACTTGTTAACCTGAATATACTAAACCCACGATTAAAAACACATGGCTTTAAATCGAACAATACGCTACGGCATGGTCGGCGGTGGGCCGAGCGCGTTTATCGGCGAGGTGCACCGCCGGGCCGCGCGCCTCGACGGCGAGATGGAACTAACCGCCGGGGCCTTCTCCTCCTATCCTGACAAGTCGCGCCGGATGGGACGCGAGCTGCACTTGGCTGAAGATCGCGTTTACGGTTCTTACGACGAGATGGCTGAGTGCGAAGCCGCCCTGCCCGACGACGAACGCATCGACGTCGTCAGCATCGTCACCCCCAACCACCTGCATTTCGAGGTGGCCCGCACGTTTATCGAACGCGGCTTTCACGTCGTCTGCGACAAGCCCCTGACCACGACGCTGGAGGACGCCGAGGCGCTGTGCCGGCTCGTGAGCGAGCGCGACGTGGTGTTTGCGCTCACCCACAGCTACGCGGGCTATCCGATGGTCAAGCAGGCGCGCGAGCTGGTGCACGAGGGCGAGCTGGGCGAGATCCGCAAGGTCGTCGCGGAGTACCCGCAGGGCTGGCTGGCGACGGCCCTCGAAAAAGCAGGCGACAAGCAAGCCGCCTGGCGCACTGATCCGGAGCGAGCAGGCGTCTCGGCAGCTATCGGCGACATCGGCTCCCACGCCGAGCACCTGGCGCGCTACGTCACGGGCCTGAACGCGGAGGCGCTTTTCGCCGAAACCACTTCGTTCGTGGAGGGGCGCGCGCTGGAGGACGATGCGACCATCCTCGTACGCTACGAAGGCGGCGCGCGCGGCCTGCTCTACTGCTCACAGGTCAGCGTGGGCGAGAAAAACAGCCTGCGCCTTCGCGTCTATGGCACGAAAGCCTCGCTGGACTGGCAGCAGGAGGCGCCCAACCAACTCGCGGTGCGCTACGCGGATGCGCCGGACGAGACACACGAGCGCGGCGGCGCGTATCTCGCTGGCGCGGCGCAGGCGAACGCGCGCCTGCCCGTCGGCCACCCGGAGGGTTTCATCGAGGCGTTTGCCAACGTGTACCGCGCGGTGGCCGCCGACATCGCGGCGCGCTCCGACGATGGCGGATCAACGTCCGAATTGCTGGACTACCCGACGGTCCGGGATGGTGCGCTCGGGGTGCACTTTATCCACAAAGCCATCGAGAGCGCGGAGCGGGAGAAATGGGTGGACGTGCAGTACGCTCCGCCTTTCTCAGGTTGACAGACCCGGGCGCGTCGGAGGTTCCTCGCTCACTCACTCATCGAGCATGGGCGGGTGCTCCAACTCCACGAAGCGATCAGCGATGCCCAGAAAGCGCCAGTGCTGTTTGTTTTGCTTAGGTCCGTCCAAGTCAATCGTGTAGATGCTGAAGAGCACGTAGTTTTTGCGCTTGGCCAACTTACCGGCGTAGCGCTCCACGATGTCCCCTCCCGCCTCCTCCGCAACGTCGCCCATGCGCGAGTCGCCCATCTTTTGCTCAAGCTCGGTTTTAGCGTGCTTGGCGGCGAACGTCTCGAAGTCGTCCATGCCTGGATTTAGCGCGGCAAGCACGACCACGCCGATCACCAGTAAGAGCGACAAGAAGCGCATGGTGGCTGGTGGCCATTTGCAGCGATAAACGAGAGGATGACACGATCCTGTCCTTCGTTCTTTCTTCCACTCGTCCTTTTGCCCGCTCTTTCAATTGCGCCGTTCCCACAGGTCGTCCACCCACTCGTCGGGAACGCGACTCGCCGGCTCGTGCGGCACGTAATGCAGCGGCGCTTCGAGCTGGCGCTGGGGCTCGCGGCCCTGAGCATGTCGGAATCTATCGTGAGCGGGCGCTTCGGAAAGTAGAGCCGGCTCGCCGTAACCGTTGCCCACACGACGATGAAGAAAAGCACCGGCGCGGCTACGAGCAGGAAAAAGAGGTAGATAGCTTGCACGTCGTACACGGCGGTTTCGCTTGGTTCGTCTCCACGTTTAGTTCATACTTGTGCGTTGCGTCTTGGTTCGCCGCGTGCTGTTACGGAGCACCAACTTGTCTCGACATATCGGATGGTCCCAATCCCTTCCTACGTGGCAAGGGCCGTTTACGAGAAATGCCATATTCGAGCAGGAAGAAGCCAGAAATATTTCCAAGAAATTAGGGCACGACGTTTTTCCGTTGGGGAAGCACCTGGGATTCACGAAAGACTCTGCGGCGAACCATCGAACGTGGATCCTGGTGTTTCTCTACACCGTTTCCTTTGGGGGAGGATTTACGGCGCTCACGGCCTGGTTCCCGACGTACTGGGCCTTGTTTCACGACGTGAGCTTGTTGACGGCGGGCCTCATCGCCGCGATCTTTACGGTGTACGGGTCGCTCATCCTCCGCCGCCGTGATCCGACCCGCCCCCGCCGTGATCGCCGCCGCTCGCCGCTGCCGCCGAATCGGGAGCCGCCGCTGCCGAGTCAGCCGCCGCCGTCGTATCAGCGGCGAGTTGATCCGTGAGCCGCGCCGAGTCGCCGGGCGCAATCGCCAAGCCCGCCGCGCCGGGATCCCGTGCCTTCAGCTTCTTCTCCGTGCGCTTCTCCGCCGAGATGGTTTCGATTCCCACGTTGCCGAGGTCGCCCCGGAAGGCCGTGTCGAAGAGCGTAAACACCAGAAAAATGCCGACGAACAGCGTGCCGATGGAGAAGACCATCGTGTTGACCTTCTTGTCGTACTTGAGCGCCATGAAGAACGTCACGACGAGCGACGCCTTAGCGCTGGCGACGGCGAGCGCCAGTACGATGTTGATCGCGCTGCCGAGGTCGACCTGCGCGACGGCCACGGTCAGGATGGTCAGCATCACGAGCGCGCCGAAGACGGAAAACAGCGTCTTTTTGGGAATGATGTGGTGGTCGTGCTCGGAGCCGGGGTACTCGGAGTGGGCCATGGTTTGTTTTGAGCGTTGTGCTGGTTTCGAACGTCTGTGCTTCGCGCCTGCGGGTGCGTATTGCGTAATGAAGCCGGGCTGACAGCTTCGCGCTCCTTCCGGACCTCAACCAATCAAATTAGTATCACCGTTCAGATCAGCACTCTTACGCAATACGCATCACGAAATACGTACGGTGGCTGAAGGTGGAATCGATTCAGGCTGTTCAAGTCGGATCAGTCAAATGAGATACAGCAGCGGAAAGAGAAAAATCCAGATGATGTCCACGAGGTGCCAGTACAGGCCGGTCAGTTCGACGGGCGTGTACCATTCCGCCGAGAAGTGGCCGCGCATCGCCCGCGTCGCCATCCACCCGATGACGATCATGCCGATGACGACGTGGACGCCGTGAATGCCGGTCATGACGAAGTATATCGAGAAGAACTGCGCCGCGTAGGGCATCCCGGCCATGTGCTCATAATGATGACCGTGCGGCGCAAACGCCTCGCCCGGAAAGACGCCGTGCTCAAATTTGGCGGTGTACTCGAAGTACTTAATCACCAGGAAGACGCCCGCCAGCGCCAGCGTGACGAGCAGGTTGGTGACGAGCATCTTCCGGTTTTCCTTCTGCGCGTAATGAATGGAGAGCGCGACCGTCAGTGAAGAAGCCAGCAGCACGAGCGTGTTGATGCCGCCGAGCTTCCAGTTGAGCGTCGCGCTCGCCGTGGCAAAGACCTCCGGGTGCCAGGCGCGGTAGACGGTGTACGCCACGAACATGCCGCTGAAGAGCAGGATCTCCGTAATCAGGAAGAGCCACATGCCCATCTTCGCGGAGTCGAACTGCTGCTCGCTCGACACGAAGTGATGCTCCAGGTGCGACGGGTGATGCTCGTGCTCCTCCGCTGCCTGCGCCTTTTCTGCGGTCTGTGTTGCCGTGGTTGCCATGATCTTATCGTTTCGGGTGGTCGCGTTCTTTACGGAGTAGCTCAGGCTTTCACGTTGTGCTGATCTTGGGGCATATTGCGTAAAACGTATTGCGTAAGGCTGCCAGGCTTTGGCGTCTAAAATTGCCCCTTGCGTGTTGCCGGTCTTTCGCGTCGGTCAAGTCTTTCAGGCCGCACGTCGAAAGGTCCCACGTTTCCCGCTCCACGAACGCACGAACTACGATCCACGACCATCTATTTTCTTTGCGCCCTCAGCGTACTCCGCGGTAAAACAGCGCGCAACGAGCCGCAAAAAGTGCGAAGCATTCAGGACCAGCCTCCTTTTACGAAGATTGCTCCGTCTCGCGCCGCCGTTGCTGCCCGTCCCCGCCGGAAGCCCCGTCGCCGGAGGCCGGAACGCCCACCTCGGTCACGGCTCCGTCGCCTGCGCCGTCGCCGCCGGGAATCAGCTCCTCGATCTTGTGGAAGTCGTACGCGCCGCGCGTCACGATGGGCGTATGTTCAAAGTTATGCGGGTCCGGCATCGGCGTCGTGTGCGTCCACTCCAGGGTCGGCGCGGCCCACGGGTTGGCGGTGGCCTCCTCGCCCCACACCATCGAGTGCAGCAAATAACCAAGGATCAAGAACATGCCCCCGCCCAGGACCCACGATCCGTAGGTCGAGATCTGATGCAGCGTCTCGAAGCGCGGCAAGTACGTCGCGTAGCGGCGCGGCATCCCCTGACTGCCCAGGATCAGGTGGCTAAAGAACGTGATGTTGAAGCCTACGAAGACGAGCGCGGCAGCAATTTTGCCCAGCGTCTCGTTGTACATCTTGCCCGTCATCTTCGGCCACCAGTAGTGCAAACCGCCGAAGAGCGCCATCACCGTGCCCCCCATCATCACATAGTGGAAGTGGCCGACCACGAAGTACGTGTCATGCAGGTGCACGTCCACCGCCAGCACCCCCACCATGATGCCGGTCAGCCCGCCAATCGTAAACAGAAACAGGAAGCTGAGCGAATACAGCATCGGCGTCTGCAGCCAGATGGATCCCTTGTACATCGTCGCCACCCAGTTGAACACCTTGATGCCGGAAGGAATACCGATCAGGTAGGTAATCAACGAGAAGATGATGGCGCTGACGGCGCTCTGCCCGCTCACAAACATATGATGGCCCCACACCAGAAAGCCCAGAAGCGCAATCGCTACCGACGAGAGCGCAATGGCGGTGTAGCCATAGACGCGCTGCCGCGAGAAGGTCGCCATCAGCTCCGAGATGATCCCGAAGCCGGGCAGGATCATAATATAAACAGCAGGGTGCGAGTAGAACCAAAAGAAGTGCTGAAAGAGGATCGGATCGCCGCCGAGCGCGGGATCGAAGATGCCGATGCTGAGCGTGCGCTCCAGGATCAACAAGATCATCGTGATGCCGATGACGGGCGTGGCGAGCACCTGCACGATGCTGGTCGCGTAGAGTCCCCACACGAAGAGCGGCAGGCGGTTCCAGGTGAGGCCCGGCGCGCGCATCTTGTGAATCGTGACGATAAAGTTGAGGCCCGTGAAAATTGACGAGAAGCCCGTTACGAAGAGCGCCGCCGTCATAACAAGCACGGCGTTGCCGCCGGCGTCGGTCGAATACGGCGTGTAGAAGGTCCAGCCGGTGTCGAGGCCGCCGAGCAGGATTGCGCCGACGGTCATCAGGCCGCCGGCCACGTAGATGTAATAACTCGCCAGGTTGAGGCGCGGAAACGCCACGTCCTTCGCGCCGAGCTGCATGGGCAGGACGAAGTTGCCCAGCATGGCGGGAATGGAGGGCACCAGAAAGAGAAACACCATCAGCACGCCGTGCATCGTGAAGAGCTGATTGTAGGTGTCGTTGGCAAACAGCTCTGGGCCGGGCGAGAGCAGTTCCATGCGCATCAGCATCGCCAGCACGCCCGCCACCAGAAAGACGATGGCGAGCGACACGCCGTACATGAGGCCGATCTTCTTGTGATCGACGGTGGTCATCCAGTTCCAGACGCGCTGGTAGAACGGCTGATCGGCGTCCTTATTCAGGTAGTGCGTGTAGCCGTCCGTGCCGCGCGCTCCTGCGGTGGAGGAGGGAGCAGCCGTGGAGGGAGTGGAGGTAGGCATATTCCTTTCAGGGTGTGAATGCGTGGATGTGTGAACGTCTGTACGTGTCAATCACCTGTCACGTAGACACCTACAAACCTTCACACCTACATACGTTACTGATTGCTCGCTTCGGCACTCGGCATCGCGCCGGGCGGTCCGCTGGGAGCTTGCTGCTGCTCGTCGCCGGTCGAGATCGAGTCAGCGGCGGCGGCTGCCGTCGAGTCGCTGGTCGCGCCGGCGGCCTTCAGCTCCGCGCGTCCCTTTTCGCTCTGCTTCTTGATGAATGCGACCAGCCCCGTCAGCTCGCGCTCGCTCAGGCTACCGTAGGAAGCCGGCATGATGTTCTGGTAGCCCTTCGCGATCTGCGATCCCGGCTTCAGGATGGACTGCCGGATGTAGTTGGCGTCCGCTGTGACAGTCGAACCGTCCGCAAGCTGCGCGTCATGACCGTACAGGCCCTTCCAGGTCGGCCCGGTTCCCTCAGAGCCGTCCAGGGAGTGGCACGTGTTGCAGCCCTGCTGCTCGTACAGGATCTTGCCGCGCTCCACCGGGGACGCATCTGAGGGGATTCCCGCGCTCTTGAGCCAGCTCTCGAACTCGCCCTGATCCTGCACGGTCACGTTCGCCGTCATCTGCGAGTGGCTCGCACCGCAGTATTCGGTGCAGAGCGCTTTGTAGGTGCCTTCTTTGGTTGCTTCAAACCAGACGGACGTGTAGCGGTTGGGCAGTACGTCGTGCTTGACGCGGAAGGCCGGCACGAAGAAGCTGTGGAGCACGTCGGTGCTGCTCATCACGAGCTTGACGGGGCGGTCCACCGGAACGTGCAACTCGCCCGTGGTTGACGTGCCGTCCGGGTACTCAAACTCCCAGAGCCACTGCTTGCCGGTAACGCGGATCTCGTAGGCGTCGGGCGGGGCCACGCCCACTTTGATGTACGCGCGGAAGCCCCACACGAACACGACCAGCACCAGAATCGTCGGCAAGACGATCCAGGTGGCTTCGATCAGCCTGCTCTCCTCGACGAGCTTCATGCGGTCGGCATGGCTCTCGCGCCGGTACTTCCAGATGAGGTAGAGCATGGCGATCACCACGCCGGCGAAGATGATGACGCTTGCCCAGTAGACGAAGTAAAACAGGCTGTCGATGGTGGGCGCCAGTGTGGAGGCGCTTTCGGGCAGCCAGACGGTTCCGCCGTCATTCATACGGTCTATTGCGTTTTATGCGTTTTGCTATCTTCTCAGGTTCGCTCTTTCCTCGGCGCGTATTGCGTGAGGGAGATTTATAAGACCGCAGGCTGCGGACGGCAGATCGCCGCGCCGCACATGCGTTCGAGCCTACCATTCAGCCGCCCGTCGTCTTGCACACAATCACGCTTCACTCAGTTCGTCGCTCCAGTCCTTTTCGGCGGCGGCGGTCGTCGCGTCCAACTCGCGGCGCTCCCGACGCCAGAAGTAAAAGAGCATCGCGCCCAGCACGATCATCGTCAGGATGCCGCCCGCTTTCATCAGGTTGAAGGCGTCGGCGACGTAGGAGTTTGAGGACGGGTCGTACTGAAAGCAGTACATCAGCGCCTGATCGACGACAGTGCCCACGGTGCCGTTGGAGGCCTCCACGAGCGCCTTGCGCACGTCGCCGGGCGGGGCCGCCCAGTCCTTGAGGTAGCGCGTGAGGAGGCCGTCTTCGCTCACGAAAAAGAGCGCCGCCGGGTGGGCGTACTGCTTCTTTTTGGGAACCCAGCGGAAATTGAAGCCCACGGCGCCGGCCAGCTTCCCGATGTTTTCCTTCGAGCCGGTGAGGAAGTGCCAGCCGGTCGCGGCGTTGTCTTTGCCGAGCGCCTTGAGGTATTTCTTCTTCTGGCGGCTTGCGATGTCGGGCGTCTCGCGGTGGTTGAAGCTGACCGTGACGGCCTCGTACTCGTCGCCGGGCGTCCATTTCATTTTCTTCATGGTGCGCGTCACGCGCTTGAG
This sequence comes from Bacteroidetes bacterium QS_8_64_10, assembly GCA_003022505.1. Classification (GTDB taxonomy): domain Bacteria; phylum Bacteroidota; class Rhodothermia; order Rhodothermales; family Salinibacteraceae; genus PXTQ01. Next base: position 12,020 of record PXTQ01000135.1, read on the forward strand.
CATCAGGCCGCACAGCATGGGGCAGTTGTGATACACCAGCGTCAGGTAGACGGGTTTGTCCTGCCCAAAGTACTGGCCGAGTTTTACCGTCTCGCCGTCCGAATTCTTGAAACGAAGATCCAGCGGCAGCTTGTTGCCGAGCCTGTCGTCGAGGCCCACGTCGTCGAACTGCTTCGGCATCTTGTCGCTTTGCTGCGCCTGTGCCGCGCCCGCGCCGACGAGGACGGCGAGAGCGACGATCAGTGCAAATACGATAGAAGAATCGTAGCATGCTACGACTCCGCGATTTCCACGATGTTTTTCCGGATCAACCATTACGACATCATGAATGGGATTCAGCCCATCTGATATTCACCCAGTTTAATTTTCAGAAATTGTTGAAAGTTTCTCGCTGTCCTGTTATTTTGCTTGCTTTTCTTGCCGGTAGGCTTCGTTGACCATGTTGTCCATGGCCTGGTCAATGGGGATGCGGTAGACGTCTTCCTGATCGTTGATGATGGCGTACTGGTCGAGTTTGTCGGCGGCCTGCGCCTCCGTCTCTTTCAGCTCGGTGTAGCGCGAGGTTTCGCGGACGGCGCGCTGCTGCCGCTGCTCGGAGAGGCCGAACATGACGAACAGCACGACGACGAGCAACACGATGACGGCGATGATGCCGAGCGCAATGCTCATGATCTGACCCGCTTCGATGCCCTCGTGCGCCACGCCGCGCTCGCGCTCCGCCTCGAAGTACGCCTCGCTGCCTGTGGCTTCGGCGGCCATCTCGGAGGCGGCGGCGCGGACCAGCTCGCCCGCCGGGCCGTAGTCCTCCCCGTCGTTCGGTTCCGGCGAGGCGGCCACGGCCTCTACGTCTTCGGCGGTGCCGCTCACGAAACTTTCGACGTACTCCTCGTCGCTCCATCCGGCGTCGTTGCGCGCCTCCACGCTCCAGAAATAGGTCGCGCCGTCCGTCTCGAAGACGTCCTCGGCGGTGTGCTCGGTCGCCTCCAGATCTTGCTCGTAGACGAGGTCGTGGAGGTGGTTGTCGGTGGCAACCTGGAGGTGATAGCTGTCGGCGCCGTCCACGCCTTCCCACTCGAAAGTGACGGCGCTGCCATCTACGACCGCCTCGCGGCGCGGGGCGAGCGGCTTCGGTTCGGCGGGCGGGGCCTGCGCGACGTTTTGCTCGTCAGCCATGTCATTATGCTTTTGTTTCAGGTGGGCATTTAGAAACGAGCGCGCGCGGTACGGGATGCCTTGAGCGCAGTGAATCGGGGATTAAAAAGAGTCTGGGACACTGCGAGTCTGAGATCGCAAGCTCATGGTAACACCCTCGCAGAACCAACTGGAGGGAAGTTAACGCAAGTCACAACCCCGCCGCCTCGTCGCCGCTGGCCCGGTACGAGACGGCGCGCTCGCTGACGGCCCAGCGGATCTTTTCGGCGGTGCCATCGCCCACGCCCGGCACCTCGGCCAGGTCATCGGCATCAGCCTGCATGATGCTTTCGACCGTGCCGAAGGCGTCGAGCAGGCGCTCTGCGCGCGCCGGTCCCACGCCGGGCAGGCCCTGCAAAAAGTAGAGCTGCGCCCCGCGCTTGCGTTTCGGGCGGCGAGCAGTGCGCGGTGGCGCAGTGCTTTCGGCGAAGCGATGCTGCTGCCGCGCGGCGTAGACGACGAGGCGGGCCGTCTCCGCCGGCATCTTGGCGCGCAGCAGCGGCAGCCCGATAAACAGCGTGACGCTGACGAGCGCGCCCTGGATGGCCCCGCGCCGCATACCGCTGTCGGCGAGGTCGCGCCCGGTGCCTTCCAGGATGAGCGCGGCCCGCTCTGACGCCTGCCGCAGCCGCTTGGCCTGCCGGAAGAGCCGCCCGTCGCGGATGGAGACAGCCAGATCCAGCAGCGTCTTGCGCTCGAAGACGAGGCCGCCGTTGCCTGCGCGGTAATCGCCCAGCTTCAGGCGGCGCACCGCTACTTCCACGGCGTCCTCGCGTCGCCGCAGCGCCTCGATGACGCCGTTGCCGGCCTCGCGGTCATCCGCCGCAATGGAAATCGTTTCGGGCATAGCTGCCGCTGATCGGTGAACGAACGCAACTCTACGCTTTTTCTCGTGCTCTCGTTCTCCTTGAGGATAATGCTCTTTACCGTGGAGTTTACTACAGCAGCATGAGCGTGTATGGCTCTTACCGTCTCACGTCGTACAACCTGCAACTTGCAAACTTGTCAACCTGAAACTCTTCAATAGTGCCACGGCACGTCGTCGTAGTCGGGGTCGCGCTTCTCCAGGAAGGCGTCGCGGCCCTCTTGCGCTTCGTCGGTGCCGTAGGCTAACCGCGTCGCCTCCCCCGCAAAGAGCTGCTGCCCCGCGAGGCCGTCGTCGATCTGGTTGAAGGCGTACTTGAGCATTCGAATCGCGGTGGGGCTTTTGCTCGTGATCTCGCGCGCCCAGTCGAGCGCTTCGTTTTCCAGATCCGCGTGCTCCACGACCGCGTTTACCATGCCCATTTCGGCGGCTTCCTCGGCGGAATAATCGCGGCCCAAAAAAAACCCCTCGCGCGCCTTCTTTTGGCCGATTTGCCGCGCCAGGTACGCCGAGCCGTAGCCCGCGTCGAACGAAGCGACGTCGGCGTCGGTTTGCTTGAAGCGGGCGTGCTCGCGGCTCGCCAGCGTGAGGTCGCAGACGACGTGCAGCGAGTGCCCGCCGCCCACGGCCCAGCCGGGCACGACGGCAATCACGGCCTTCGGCATAAAACGAATTAGCCGCTGCACTTCGAGGATGTGCAGCCGTCCTAATTTTGCCGGATCGCGCTCGTTTTCTTCGTCAGCGTACTCGTAGCCGGCCTCGCCCCGAATGCGCTGGTCTCCGCCGCTGGAAAACGCCCACTTGCCGTGCTTCTCCGAGGGACCGTTGCCGGTCAAAAGCACGCAGCCCACGTCGGGCGACTGGCGGGCGTGGTCGAGGGCGCGGTAGAGTTGGTCGACGGTCCGGGGACGGAAGGCGTTCAGCACGTCGGGCCGGTCGAAGGCGATGCGCACCGCGCCGGCCTCCTTCGCGCAGTGATAGGTGACGTCGCCGGCGTCCTCGAAGCCCGCGACCTCGTTCCAGGCGTCCTCGTCGAAAAGCTCGGAGATCATGGTGGATTAGTTTCAGGTTGGCAGGTTGCACGTCCATCAGGTCGGAAGGTCGTGTGTCCTTCCGGTTGGGTCAGTCGGGGGCGATCACGTGAGATCGCCCTTACATCTCGATTTTTTTATCTGCGAGCAATCGACCTGCGACTCTCGATTCTCTATTCGCAATTCATCACTCGATCTTCCACACCTTGTGCGCCTGGAGACCGGCGCGCCAGCCCTCATGCTGCTGGGTCAGACGCACGGCCTCGCGCTTGGATGCGTCGAGGCGCGACCCGTCTTCGGGTTGCAGCCAGAGGAGCGGCACGCGCCGTCCGTCCACGGTGTGCTCGCCCCCGCCGGGCAAACCGGGCGTAATCCACCGGGCGATAGTCCGGCACGACGAGCTTCAGTTCGTCGAAGTGTTCCAGCCTGAGGCACTCCTCCGGCAGCTTCGGGCTGCACGTGATCCAGTCGGGCCAGTGCGCTTCGTCCGCGCCGAAGGCCTCCGCGAGCGCCACGGTGCCGTTCGTCTCGACGGCCACCTCGAAGCCTTCTGGGTGAAGCGCTCTTTCGCCCAGAACAGGCAGGTGGTCGAATCCTGTCCGCCCGAAAACAAGACGAGCGCAGCCTCGGAGCGTTTGCTCTGCGATAGCGAATCAGTCATTCTCACCCATCACGTAACACGAGTCACTCATTGCGCCGTGTAGCCGCCGTCCACGGGCAGCGCCGCCCCCGTTACGAACGACGCCTCCGGCGAGGCGAGCCAGCGGATGGCCTGCGCGACTTCCGCCGGCTGCCCGAAGCGCCCGAGCGGGTGCAGCGAGGTCACCTCGTCCAGCTGCTCCGGGCGCAGGAGCGTGCCCGTGCGCATCTGCATCGACGTCTCGATAAACGAAGGAGAGACGGCGTTCGCCCGAATGTTTTCCCCGGCGTATTCCAGCGCGGCAGACTTCGTCAGGCCGATCACGCCGTGCTTGGCGGCCACGTAGGCGCTCTTCTCGCGGAACGCGACCGTGCCGAGCGCGGAGGCGACGTTCACGATGGCGCGGTCCTTGTCGTCACGCTGCGTGGTCATCTGCCGGAGTTCGTGCTTCATGCACAAGAATACGCCGCGCAGGTTCACGTCGATCATGCGGTCAAAGTCGGCCTCGTCGTAGTCGGCCAGGCGCGCTTTGGTACTCTCCAGCCCGGCGTTGTTGACCGCCGCGTCGAGTCGCCCGAAGCGCTCCACGGTCTCGGCCACCATGTGCTGCACGTCCTCCGCCTCCGAGACATCGGCTTCGACGGCGAGCGCTTCGGTGTCGTGCTCGTCCTCGATGGAGCGCGCGGTGTCGTTTGCGCCGGAGGCGTCTGTGTCCGCCACGGCGACGCGCGCGCCCGCCTTGGCCAGCGCCAGCGCCGAGGTCCGCCCGATGCCGGATGCGCCGCCCGTGACGAGAGCTACTCGGTCGTTCATCGTGGTTGCGGTAGGTGAAGAAGAGAACTGTGCTCTCCTACGCACGGAGCTTCGCTACTGTTTGCGCGATCCGTAAAACGTAATGCGTATTGCGTAAGGATGCCTTCTTTTACGTTTACCGAGCCGTGAGAAAGGGCGTAAACCTTGAAAGGGGAAAGCGGGACGTACAAAACGCGGTTGAGGTGGAGAGGATCAGCGAAAAGCGAAAGGGGAAAAAGGCAAAAGGCCCGCCCATTCGCTCTTGCCCTTTACTCGCGTGAGTCGCTTCGCTCGTCTCGCCTTTCCCCCACCTGTCTTGCTGAATGATAGGACAAACGCGATGCTGATTATCGCTCTTCTTTAGATATTTTCTCCGCATCGGTAAGCACCGCTCTCGTGTAGCCTGTTGCGCACGAAAGAAGCGCGCTCTCCAAACGTATGGTATTAAGCATAAAAAAAGTTAATAACTATGAAATACGGAATACGCACGCCTGATCGAAGCGACGTCGTGGCGGCTCAAGAACCACCTTGCGTGAGAGCCGTCGCGTGCGAGTGTCAATACGCCACGCGCTCCTCGTTGTCAGCCCAGGTGCGGAACGGGCGCTGCGCCTCCTCGCGCAGGAGCTGCCGCATCGGCAGGCGGCGCTCGGCGGGCGGGCGGTCGATCTCGTCGTAGATCATCGAGTCGTCGAAGCCGGCGCGGGTGGCATCGGCGTGGGGGGCAGCGTAGATCACGCGCTCCGGGCGCGCCCAGTAGATCGCGCCCAGGCACATGGGGCACGGCTCGCAGCTCGCGTACAGCGTGCAACCCGCAAGCTGAAAGTCATCCAGCGCCTCGCAGGCCCGCCGTATCGCCACGATCTCGGCGTGCGCCGTAGGATCGTTGCCGGCGGTGACGCGGTTCGTGCCCTCGGCGACGATGCGGTCGTCTTTCACGACGAGCGCCCCGAACGGACCGCCGCCGCCCTGGGCGCTCTCTTCAGCCAGGTCGATGGCCTTGCGCAGAAAGCGTTCGTCTCGATGGCCGTTTTCTTTCATCTTCAGGATGTCGTTACAGTTTGATCGGCAGACGACGTTGACATAGTTTGCATTTGCACAACCTCTTATATTTGCAGGCGAACATGAGCAGCGATGCTTACATGACGACGAAAGAAGCCGCCTGCAGGCTCGGCTACACGACGCAGCACACCCGCCTGTTGATCCGGCAGGGCAAGCTGGAGGGCAGCAAGTTCGGGCGCGACTGGATGGTCGTGCGCGAATCGGTAGAAGACTATCATGCAGGAGATAACGAGAACGATGATGAGTGACTTAGCGGCTTACACTATTGAGTAAAGCGCGAGAAGAGCAGCAGGAGGTCCAGCTTGAACTTGGGGCATGAAGCGAGGCAGGCGTCTTTTTCTGGATCGTTTGCCACGGTATCGGTGTTGGTTGTCGTCACGCGAGACGATGAAAGCTAACAGACATCGCAGAGTCGCGCCATGCCCGACACGCTCACGACGACGCCCGACCTGGCTCGCCGCACCCGCGATCTTGAGCAGAGCGACATCCGCGCGCTCACCAAAAAGATCGACGCGGCGGGCGGCATCAACCTGGGGCAGGGC
>PXTQ01000135.1:18249-24557 GCA_003022505.1 Bacteroidetes bacterium QS_8_64_10
GGCGTCCTCCATCGACGAGGTGATGGTGGGCGTCGGCGCGACGGGCTGCTACGTGACGGCGGCACACGCGCTCCTGGATCCGGGCGACGAGGTGATCCTGCTGGAGCCGTTCTACGGCTATCACCGCAACGTGCTGGCGCTCATGGAGGGCGTGCGCATCCGCTACGTACCCGCCGAGCCGCCCGCGTGGACCCCCGACTTCGAGGCGCTGGCGGCGACCTTCTCGGAACGCACGAAGGCTGTGGTGCTCAACACGCCGGGCAACCCCAGCGGCAAGGTGTGGAGCCGCCCGGAGATGGAGCGCCTACTCCGGCTGGCGGAGCGGCACGACGCCTACGTCCTCACCGACGAGATCTACGAGTACATGACCTACGACGGGCGCGAGCATCGATCCTTCGGTGCGCTGCCCGACGCCTACGAGCGCACCGTCACGATATCCGGCTTCTCCAAGACGTTCAACATGACGGGCTGGCGGCTGGGCTACGCGGTCGGCCCCGCGCCGATCATCGAGGCAATGGGGCTGGTGAACGACTTGAATTACATCTGCGCGCCTGCGCCGCTTCAGCACGGCGTGGCGGAGGCGCTCCCGATGGATGCTTCGTATTATGAGAACTTGCAGCGCGACTACGCGAGGCGGCGGCGGCTTCTCTGCGAGGCGCTCGAAGACGCCGGGTTCGAGTTCGCCCGGCCCGAAGGTGCATACTACGTCTTTGCCGGCTTCGAGGAGTTGGCCGGCGAGCGCGAGGGCTTCGTGGACGGGCAGGCCGCCAGCGACACGCTGATCCATGAGGCGGGCGTGGCGGCCATTCCCGGCGCGTCGTTTTTCGAGGAGCCGGAGCGCGGGCGCTACTACCTGCGCTTTTGTTTTGCGAAGGAGATTCCCGTCCTGCGGCAGGCCTGCGAGCAGCTGCGCTCGGCATTTGCGTGAGGCCATTCACCGCCGAGAACGAAGGGCGCGAAGGTATCTGGCTTGCTGCCGCACGCAATACGCATTACGCAATACTCACGTTGTGCAGCCCCCCCCCATCGCAGGCCGGCGTAGCCTTCCCAATCAACCGCCCTTCTCCTTTCATGGAAGCCTGGCAGCACGTCGCTTTGGGCATCGGGCTGGCCGCCGCCTGCGGCTTCCGCGTGTTCGTGCCGCTCCTGCTGATGGGCGTGGGAGCGCGCACGGGTTTCCTGGACCTCTCGGCGGACATGGCGTGGCTCTCCTCGAACGCGGCGCTCATCGGATTGGCGACCGCCGCCGTCGCGGAGGTGCTGGCGTACTACGTGCCGTGGGTGGACAACCTGCTGGACGCGGTTGCTACGCCTGCGGCGATGGGGGCGGGCACGCTCGCCAGCGCGTCGGTGCTGGGCGGCGACCTCCCGGCGATGTGGACGTGGGGCCTCTCGGCCATTGCGGGCGGCGGCGCGGCAGGCCTGATCCAGGGCGGCACCGTCGCCACGCGCGGGGCGTCGTCGGCCTCTACGGGCGGAGCCAGCAACTTTGTGGTGGCAACGCTGGAGAACGTCGCCTCCGTGCTTACGACCGTGCTGGCCGTGGCCGCACCGCTTCTGGCCGCTGCGGGCGTCGTGGGGCTGCTCGCCTACGCCGCGTGGCGGCTCGTGCGGCGAAGGCGCGCTCCCTCGGCATCGTGAGTCAGGTCTTTTCGCTGGAAGTTGCGCCTTCGGCTCCACTCCCAGCTACGACGCGCCGCCGCCCCGTGCGGAGCTACTGGTGTATTACAGGTGAATGGACAGGTGCGACGCACTTCAAGGGGGCGCGGCGCTTCAAGTTTGCATCGCATGGAGCAAGAAAAGTGCGTCGCACCTCCTGACCCTTACCTCATACGATCACGTGTAGCACACCACTACCCGAAAGTCCCGAAGGGACGAGAGCGAGCCGAGCGCCCCATCTCCCGTACTCCCGTTCACCCAGCCGGTGTGAAGTTGAGGCTGTATCGTATCCAGGAGGGCACGGGCTGCCAGCTTCCGTTGCGCAGCACGTAGGCGGGACGCCACTTCGACTCCGCCGTGGTGCGCATCATTCCCTGATCCATCACGGGGTGCCCAAGGCCGTTCAGGAGCCGAATGGCCTGCGGCTCTCCTTTTTTGTTGAGATACACCTGCGTCTGCACCTCCCCGCTGACGCCCTGCTGCTGCAGGCTATCCGGATAGATGATCGGTGCGTCTTCACCGGGCGTGGTGGTGGGCGTCGGCTCGCGGAAGTTGCTGCGGATCGCTTTGACGGCTTTCTGCTTCAGCTTATCGACTGCCTTCGAGAGGCTGCCTCCGATTCCGCGTCCCGCCAGTTGGTCTTCGACCATGGGACGGACGTGCGCCTGAAAGAGCGAGTCGATGATGCGCGGGTGATTGCGGTATAACGGCTGGATTCGCTCCTTGAGGGCGGTGGCAAGTTGCTCGGCGGAGACGTTACCGGCGGAGACGGAGTACACCTTGTCTCCGGAGATGACGCCCATCGTCTTGAGCGACGACATGTCGCGGTAGGCGCGCGCAGTGTCCACGTCGGGACGCCACCAGCTCTTCGCCGCTGCCGCCGCAGCCCGCCGCGAGCAGGGTGATTGTGATGAAAAGGCACACGCAGGGGCGAGTAGTCATGTCGTTGAGGGCGGGTTGTGGATTTGCAAGGTGGGAGTCGGGACTTCGCCTCGCCTTCCAGCAGGCTCAAGTGAGATAATTCATGACGCCGAGAATGGCCGCTGCCAGCACAATGGCACCGTAGATGCGAACGGTCTGACGCTGCATCTCGTTACGCAGTTGCATTTCAAGTTCTTTCAGGTCGTTCTTGCTCGCTTTCTCCTTTAGACTCTCATTCGTGTCTTCTTTGAACTCCTCAAGGTTGCCTCGTATGTCTGTCCTAAACTCCTCGAAGTTGCGCCTGAGCAGTTTCAGGTCGCGCTTCGTGGCGAGGTTTTCCTCTGCTGAACCAAACAGCCCGATCTTCTTTAACGCTCTGGAAGAAATGACTGACAGCGCTTCTCGTTCCCTCCTCGGCGTTCGGAAAAGGACCGCCGCGTTCTCATCTTTCGGCGATGGCCGCGAGCGCCTCGTCCATGGCCTCCAGCTCGCCTGCCGGATCCTTAAGTGAATCTTTCAACCTGCAAACCAGCCAACTTACTCTTGAACGCGCTCGATGGCGCGCTCCAGCATCGCCAGGCCCTCGTCGATCTGCGCCTCGGTGATGGTGAGCGGCGAGCGGAAGCGCACGGAGCGTTCCCCGCAGCCGAGGATGACGACGCCCTCCTCGTAGCACGTCTCCAGCACGCGGTCGCGGAAGACGGCGCTCGGCAAATCGAAGGCGCACATCAGGCCGCGCCCGCGCGCCTGCGTGACGGCCTCGTGCTCGTCTTCCAACACGCGCAGGCGCTCCAGCAGGTGCCCGCCGGCGCGCCCCGCCTGCGCGAGGAGGTCGTCTTCTTCGATCACCTCCAGGATGCGGTCGAAGCGCACCATGTCCACGAGGTTGCCGCCCCACGTCGAGTTGATGCGGCTGGGCGTCTCGAAGACGTGACCGTCCACTTCGTCCACGCGACGGCTCGCCAGGATGCCGCACACCTGCGTTTTCTTGCCGAACGCCAAGATGTCGGGCCGCACGCCCAGCGACTGGTACGCCCAGAAGTCGCCCGTGATGCCGACGCCGCTCTGCACTTCATCGAAGACGAGCAGCGCCTCTTCTTCGTCGGCCAGGTCGCGGAGCCGCTGCAAGAAGCGCGGGCGGAAGTGATTGTCGCCACCCTCGCCCTGAATCGGCTCCAGGATGATGGCGGCGATCTCGTCGCCGTGCTCCTGAAACGCGCGCCTGGCCTGCCGGAGGGCGCGCTCCTCGCGCTCGGCCACCGCCGCTTCGTACTCGTCGAGCGGAAACGTAATCTTGGGGTTCGTGATGCGCGGCCAGTCAAACTTGGGGAAATACTTCGTCTTCAGCGGCTTCGTGTTGGTGAGGCTCATCGTGTAGCCCGTGCGCCCGTGAAACGCCTCGTCGAGGTGCAGCACCTTGCTGCCGACCTCGCGGCGGTAGCCCTTCTCAAAGTTCTTGCGCACCTTCCAATCGAAGGCGGTCTTGAGCGCGTTCTCGACGGCGAGCGCCCCGCCCGAAATAAAAAACGCATACGGCAGCTCGTCCGGGATGCCCACGCGGTCGAACGTGTCCACGAAGCGCGCCATGAGGCGCGTGCGCACGTCCGAATTCGTGATTTTATTGAGCGCCGCTTCCATCAGACGGTCGCGGAAGGCCTCGTCGCGCGTCAGCTTGGGGTGATTCATGCCGAGCGCGCTGGAGGCGTAAAACCCAAAGAAATCCAGCAGCGTGCGCCCCGTCGCTTCGTCGCGCAGCGCGACGCCCTCGCTTCGCTGCATGTCGAGCATGAGCGGCATCATGCCTTCGGTTTGCACGTGCTCGCTCAGGATGGCTTTGGCGCGCTCCGGCGTGAGGCTGTTGCTGGGCAGCGTAGCAGCTTCCATGAGTGGTTTCAGATGGGCAAGTTTGCAGGTTGCAAGTTCGAGGCGGCCTGTTCACGTGACCGGCATTAGTTTTCTATATACTAATGACGGCATCACAACTTGGTTGCAAACAGTTTCGCCAGAAAAGCAGAAAGATGAGCTTTCAGAAAGGCCGGGAAAGAATTGACGCGCGAGAATGGACGTGTCGAGATCGAACGTCTGTCCTGACAACGCGGATCATTACGCCGCGATTTCGGTAGCCTTCGTCCCCTATTTTCTCTTCCGCTCCCCCATTCTTCCTTCCCCCCTTTCTCGTTTATGCCTGACACGAAAGAGCGCCCGCGCACCCCCGACGAGGTCGATCTCGACGAGGCCCCGAAGGAGTCGCTTGAAACATCGGGTGACGGCGATTCCGACTTTATGGGATTGCCCGTCGTGGAGAATAAGAACCAGAACCAGCCGGGCAAGCGCCCGGAGTGGCTGCGCGTGAAGCTGCCCTACGGCGAGACGTTCAAAGACGTGCACGAGACCGTCGAGGAGCACGACCTGCACACGGTCTGCCAGAGCGCGCGCTGCCCCAACATGGGCGAGTGCTGGAGCGCCGGCACAGCCACGTTTATGATTCTGGGCGACGTGTGCACGCGCTCCTGCGGCTTCTGCGCCGTCAAGACGGGCCGCCCGCCGGAGGAGCTTGACTACGACGAGCCGCGCCGCGTGGCGGAAGCTGCCGCCAAGATGGACCTGCAGCACGTGGTCGTGACGAGCGTCAACCGCGACGAGCGCGAGGACGGTGGCGCCCCCATCTTCGCTGAGACGATTCGCCGCGTGCGCGAGAAGCAATCAGGCTGCACCGTCGAGGTGCTCACGCCCGACTTTCGCGGCATCGAGGACGCCATCGACATCGTCTTGGACGCCCGGCCCGATATCTTCAATCACAACGTCGAGACCGTGCCGCGCCTCTACCGGCGCGTGCGCCCCCAGGCCAACTACGAGCGCTCACTGCGCGTGCTGGGCCGCGCCAAAGATCAGGGCCTGCGCACCAAGAGCGGCATCATGGTGGGCCTCGGTGAGGAGCGCGACGAGGTGCTCGAAATCATGGACGACTTCGTGGACGTGGGCCTCGACGTGATGACCATCGGGCAGTACATGCAGCCGACCAAGATGCATCTGCCCGTCGAAGAGTGGGTGCACCCGGACGTGTTCGATTGGTACAAAGAGGTCGGCGAAGACAAAGGCCTCGAGCACGTAGAGAGCGGCCCGCTCGTGCGCTCAAGCTATCACGCCGAAGAGCACGTTTGAAGCGTTCTCGCGTTGCGTGTTGGCGCGTTTCGCGTTCTTGGGTTGCAGGTCAAAAAGTCGTGGACCGCCTGCGCTTTACAATGTCAAGATTCGTCGCCTGATTGCTCCCACTCTCATCCCGTGGCGGAGCGCCCAGAGGCGCGGTCTTGCAGGCGGATCTCCTCGGCCTCTCGGCCCGCCAGCACGTCAGCCAGAGCGCGCTGGGAGGGAATGGCGTCGCTGTACGTGCAAATCCGCGCAGCGGCCTTCGGGAAATCGTCAAGAACGTACGGGCTGCCGAGTGAAGCCAGCACGACGGGCTGCTCCTCGATCAGGTCGCGGACGAATTCCTGCGCCATCGGCTGCAGGCCCTGCCCCTGAAACGCGGCGGGCTTCACGACGGGCGCGACGACGACGTGCTTGACGCGCCGGGCGTGCTCGCGTAAGCGGTCGAAGGTCGCTTCCCCGGCTTCGTCGTCCACCTCGGCGTAGGCCGCCCCCGGAAACGTCGTGTGGACGGCCGCCGAGAGCGGTTCGTCGAACACCACGTCGGGGTCCTTATGCTGGTGCAGGAGCACCACCAGCAG
>PXTQ01000136.1 GCA_003022505.1 Bacteroidetes bacterium QS_8_64_10
TGCGACATGAACGACGACAGCCAGCGCATCGAGGTGGAGGAGCTGTACGAAAACATGGGGCTGTACCTGATCCCGTACGGGCGCAACCGTCTGGACGTGACCGTGCCCAAGTCGCATCACCTCCAGCCCGAATCGACGGGCATCAAGATGATGCTCGACATGTTGCACCGCAGCCGCACGCAGTTTCCGGGCATGGGCATGGGCTTCTTGAGGCGCATGGTGGACGAGGCGATGACCCACTGCAAGGAGCGCCTGGTGGGCGGTAAGAGCCTGTTCAACTACGACCAGGTGAAGGCGCGCCTCTCTCGCTTGCAGGCGGCCTACACCACCTGCTCGGCCATGTGCACCTACACCAGCGAACACGCCGACCTGGATCAGGACCTGGCGGCCCAGAACGTGGCCGCGAACGCCATCAAAGCGCACGTCACGGACATGATGCACGACGCCTCGCAGAGCTTCCTGCAGCTTACGGGCGCGAAGGGCTACCAGATGAGTCACATCGCCGGGCGCTCCCTCGTCGACAGCCGCCCGTTCCAGATCTTCGAAGGCTCCAACGACGTGCTCTACCAGCAGATCGCCGACGGCGTGCTCAAGTCGATGCGCCGGATGAAAAAGAAAAACCTGCACGACTACCTGTCATCGTACGAACTCACCGAGCGCGCCGCCGGGTACTTCGAGGATGCGCTCGACTTCGAGGTCGATCAGCAGATGTCGCAGCGCAAGACCAAAGAGCTGGGCGAGATGCTGAGCCGCCTCATCTCGATGGAGCTGACGCTGGAGCTGGGCGACCGGGGCTTTCGCAGCGACCTCATCGCCGATGCGCTGACGGTGTTGCAGCGCGACGCCGAGCAGCTCTTGAGCGGCTACAAAAGCACCGACACGGCGGAGCCGGCCGAGGACTACGCCGAGAATAGCTCCTGGCTCGATTTCGTTCGGTGTTAGCGGGTTGGGGCGTTGCGCGCTGAGGCGTTTTTTGTTGTAAACGCACCAACCGGCGGATGCCCGTAAGGGCGAATCGCCGATTCGCCCCTTCAAAACGCCGCCGCCAGCTTGTTCCAGAACATAAGCACCAGCATGACGAGCCAGCACAAGTGCCCGATGCCCGTGCTCATGGCGATGCGCTTGCGGGCCGATTCCAGCGCGCCGCTGTCTTCACTTCTCGCGCTGCTTTGCAGGCGGTTCCAGGCCGGGCGGATCAAAAAGAGCTGCAGGCCCACGAGCACCACGATGAGCAGGATGCTGGTGTGGTAGACGGGACTGTACGCCGCGAAGCCGCCGCCTGCAAAAAAGGCGCACAGGCTGAAGACGAGCGTGAGTACGACGAAGATGTTCATCAGCCGCACCGTTCCCGCCGCGTCGTCCGCGAGCGCCTGCGCCGCCTCGGCCCGGGGCCGCAGGCCCAGCCCGAACCACGCCGCCGCCGTGATGACGTGCAGGATGACGAAGATCCACTTAACAAGCAGGATGGTCATGGTGAAGAGTTGCAGGTTCCAAGCTGGCAAGTTGCAAGTTCGTCAAGCCCAGTACCTTCCTCAAGTCGACAGCAAAACTTGCTAAGTTGAGAGACTTGACAGGACTGCTGACATGAAATAAGTAAACGTCATTTTCCGACGCAAGTTGAAATCAATCGGTCTGATGTCTTTCACCTATTACGCACGGCGCTTCCCCCTGACGAACTTGCAACGTGAGAACCTTCCAACTTGAAACTAACCATGCCCGCCATTCTCCTGACCGGCTTTCCCGGCTTTCTGGCCTCCCGCCTCGCCGGCCCGTTGCTGGATCGCACTGACGCCGCAACGCGCCTCGTCTGCCTCGTTCAGGACAAGTACCGCGCGCGAGCCGAGAGGCGCGTCGCCAAGATTGTCCGGCAACGCGAAGACCGCGACGCGGGCCGCATCGAACTCATGACGGGCGACATCACGGAGCCGGATCTGGCGCTCGGCGCGCGGCTGCGTCCTCTTCAGCAGGAGATCACCGAGATCTACCACCTCGCCGCCGTCTACGACCTAACCGTCTCGCGCGAGGTGGGCACCCGCGTCAACGTCGAGGGCACGCGCCACATGCTGCACGTGGCGGAAAGCTGCTCGGAGCTGCGCCGCTTTCAGTACGTGAGCACCTGCTACGTGAGCGGACGCTACGGCGGCTTGTTCACCGAAGACGACCTCCAGAAAGGTCAGCGCTTCAACAACTACTACGAGGAGACCAAGTACCGCGCCGAGGTCGCCGTGCAACGTAAAATGGACGAGGGCCTGCCCGCTACCGTCTACCGGCCCGGCATCGTAGTGGGCGACTCCGAGACGGGCGCGACGCAGAAGTACGACGGTCCCTATCCGCTGATCCAGTGGATGCTGCGCTGGGACGACATCGTGCCGATGCCCGCGCTGGGCGACCCGGCCACGTATACGGTCAACGTGGTGCCGTGCGACTTCGTGGTGGATGCCATCGCACACCTGAGCGGCCTCGAGGCGTCCGAGGGGCGCGTGTACCAGCTCTGCGATCCGCATGCGCCCACCGTCGAAGAATTTCTCGACACGCTCGCCCGCGCCGCCGACCGGCGGTTTCTGTTCGTGCCGGTGGTGCCCGGCCTCGCGCGGCTCTCGCTGCAGGCGGTGCCCGGCCTCGCGGAGTACACCGGCTTTCTGCCCGACGTGGTGGATTACTTCACGCACCCGACGACCTACAACTGCCGAAACGTGCATGAGGACTTGAAGGGCACCGGCATCGCCTGTCCGCCGCTCCCCTCCTACGCGCACCGCCTGGTGGACTTTATGCGTGAGCACCCGGATCTTGCGAGCGAGACGATGGCGTGATTTGTATTTCGTATTGCGTTACCGAGTCGTGAGGAAGTGCGTAAACATTGAGAGGGGGAAGCGGGACGTAAAAACGTGGCCAAGGTGGAGAAGATCAGCAAATAGCGAAAGGGGAAAAGGCAAAAAAGTCCGCACATTCGCTCTTGCCCTTTACTTGCGTGAGTCGCTTCGCTCGTCTCGCCTTTCCCCCAGATTTTAGCAGCGAATACGCCGCCGGCGACGACCTCGCAGATTTATTCGACGTTGCCGTCTTTAATCAAAAGAGAGGATTTCGTCGGCTCGTCCTGCACGATTTTCTTGCAAGCGACCCGAACGCCGTCGAACGAATCGTTCTGGTGCTGAAATCTGCGCCGCAGACCCCTTCCGAGTTTCGATTCACGGTCAGGTACTTTCAGGAAGGAAAAGGGCTGGACTATTACGAGTTCGAGACGGAGCCTGTCGGCTGCGCCCCGAATGAAGCAGCTCTGAAACCATGTGAAGCGCCATGTCCATCGACCGACGCGGCCAGATACGCAGCCACCTCATCGCCGTGATCGCCGTGGTGCTGGGCGTGGCGGCGCTCAAGGCGAGCGCGACGGGAGCCGCCGCCCGATGTCGTGCGGGCTTACGCGAACGTCTACGGCGCGTGGCCGGACGGATGGCCGCCGTGGGAATAGTGCCACAGTCAAACTTTCAGGCGACTCGCGCTTACACGTGAGCGAAATCGCACTTCGGAGCAATCGCCCGCCTCGCGCATGTCTTCCGCCTATCGCCTCACCCCGCTGCCCGACGTTTTTCATTCCTGCGAAACGGATCAGCCGTTTACCCACTGCCTGGACTGCGAACGCTACCTGCTCGGCGGCGAGACGGACTACCTGATCGAGAAGGCGGTGCGCACGTTTCCCGAATACGACACGCGCGAAGCCGTCTTTGAGTACGCCATGTGCCTCGACTGCTACGAGACGCTGTGGCAGTCTTTCTCGGAGGCCTCGCGCGAGCACGTGGAAGCGTACTTTATGGAGCACGTCAACGTGACCGAACGCACTCATCGCTTCTTGGAAGCAGACGGCGACGAGCTAAGCGCCTGGATCGGGCGCTGCATGGTGAAGGGGACGCGCCGCGACGCGCTCGAAGAATACCAGCTCGTGGGTCACGCGCGCGGCGATCAACTCGTGCTCTCGCACTTTCCGTATCTGGTGAGCGGTGCGGCCATGAGCGAGGTGAGCGCGCTGCTCTCCAACGAGACGCGAGACGAACTGGGCGGCTTTATGGACGAGTTCTTCGGCCTGCCGCCCGAGTTGCGCAAAACGCCCGGCGATCCCGTGCCGGTGGCGGTGTGAGGCCAACGTTGTTGGCGTCGGTAGGATGGGGGGAAATGCGAATCAAGAGGGGCGCAGGATGGTCTGTATGAGTCAGCGGCGACGGATCCGTCGCCACTGACTTCCAAAAATCAACAACAAACTTCACCCGTCCACACCCGTCTACTCCGTCGCCAGCTCGCCGGAGAGCGCTTCCGTGCTCGTCCGGCGCACGCCCGCCTCGCTCATTTCGTTCCACGCTTCCTCGACGGTGCCCTCCGGTTGGTCGATGCCGCGCACGGCGTCCTCGATGACGCACACGTCGAAGCCCTGCTCCGCGCCGTCCAGCGCCGTCCACTTCACGCAGAAGTCCGTCGCCAGACCCACCACGTAGAGCGTGTCGATGTCGCGCTCGCGCAAATAGCCCATGAGGCCCGTGGGCGTCTCGTGATCGTTCTCGAAGAAGGCCGAGTACGAGTCGATCTCGCGCCGGAACCCCTTGCGCACGATCAGTTCGGTGTCCGTCGTGTCCAGATCCGGGTGGAAGGCCGCCCCTTTGCTGCCCTGAATGCAGTGGTCGGGCCAGAGCGTCTGCTCGCCGTAGCTCGTCTGAATCGTATCGAACGGCTCGCGGCCCTCGTGTACGGAGGCAAACGAGTGGTGCCCGGACGGGTGCCAGTCTTGCGTCTGCAGGACGTGCTCGAACTGACCGGCGAGCCGGTTGACGAGCGGCACGATGCGGTCGCCCTCCGGCACGGCCAGCGCCCCGCCGGGGCAGAAGTCGTTTTGCAGATCGACAATCAGCAGTGCTTGCATGGCGGTGTTAGCGCGTTATCGCGTTGTTGTGTTATCGCGTTTCGAGTCGTAGCATTGACGTGTTGGCGCTGTCGAGTCGGCGCGTTATTGTGTTTGAGCGTTGCGTGCTGGCGCCAAACGCCCAAACGCGGAACGCGCGAACGCACATCACGGCACCAGTTGCTCGCCATCCTCGTCCGTTGCGCGCAGGGCGTCCACTGGGCACAGGCCGCACGCCTCCATGACGCGCCCGCGATCCATGTCGTCCGGGATGTTGTCCTGAAACGCCGCGAGGTTGCTCGTGTCGATATAGAAGACCTCCGGGGCCAGGCTCTCGCAGTTTCCGGAGCCGATGCACAGGTCGCGCTCGATTTCGACGGTGAGGCCGTTAACTTCTTGCTCGTGGGTGTTGCTCATCGCACGTGCATTTGTTCGTTCACATAAAGAAAACGCCGACCTGTGGCATGCGAGGGCGGGCGGGGGAAACATGCCAAGGCCGGCGAAGAGCGGAAGACGGGATTCGAACCCGCGACCTTCTCCATGGCAAGGAGATGCTCTAGCCGCTGAGCTACTTCCGCTGGTGGCGCTTCTCGAGGGCGCAAAATTACCAATGAAAGCGACTACGGGAAGTTCCGGGGCGTTTTTGTTAAAATCCAATGTTGCCGCCCGCTTCGCTCGCGCCGCGATCCGACGACGCCCCCAGCGTGATGGTCAGCGTCTCGGAGAGCGGCTTCGCGCCGAGGTCCTGCCAGAAGGCGCGGCCCGTTTCGTTGACCGTCAGCACGCCGAGGCGCAAGCGCTCGGCCTCCAGGCTGTCGGCCCATGCCGTCACGGCCTCCGCCAGGCGTTGCCCAAGGCCCTGACGCCGCGCGCCCTGCTGCACGTACAACTCGTTGATGTAGACCTCGCCGGGCGTGGTGTAGACGGGAGGCGGCGTGTAGCGCTCCGCCGACAGAAAACCGACAATCTCACCGGTGCGCTCGGCTACGAACAGGCGGCGCGTCTCATCGCGGATCCATTCGGGAAAGTCGTTGCGCCACCGCTCGGCGGCGTCCTCAGCGACGTCGAGACGAGGCTCCAGCGCGGCCTGCTCGTCCATCAGCGTCAGCCACAGGTTCAGCACGTCTTCCTGATCGTCAGCGTCGGCGCGGCGGATGGTGGCTTTAGACACGGTGCTATCAAAAGCTGTTGGTCAAGACGGCTTGAACGAGAGTACGGGAGAACACGAACTGCGCGCGGTCGGGTTTCGATTTGTTCTTGGTAGAAAGCGAAGTCCACACCCAGAAGCTGTTTTGATTTTCGATTTGAAGGCGAGCGAGATGAGATTTCGAGGTCAGCGGGCCGCGTTTTCGAGGTTCACAGCGGGCTATGGGCCGAGAAAAGAAGGCGCAGGCGACTCACGGGGCAAAGCGCAAAGATCGCTCGCGCAGCCCAAAGATGCGAATTAAAACAGCTTCTGGGCACCTGATGATGCTCCCCCAGATCACGAGTCAGCGCCGTCATTCGCTTGGACGAACTGCCGGGCTTCGTCGTATCGACCGGCTTTATGGAGCGCTTCGATGAGGTGCTCGCGGAGCACATTGTTTTCCGGCGCGGCGCGGAGGCGCGTCTTCCAGCGGCGCGCGAGCGCATCGAGTCGGCCCTGCTTGCGATAGAGCCGGATAAGCGCGCGATAGGCCGCAGGAGCGTTCTCGTCCAGTGAACGCGCACGCTCGTAGGCGAGAATCGCTTGCCGGGGGCGGTCCTGCTTTTCGTAGAGAGCGCCCTGCGCGAGATGGGCGGTGCGCAGCTCCGGAGCCTCGCGCACGGCGTCGGTGTAGCGGCGCATGGCCTCGGCGGTGTCCCCGTGCGTCTCGAAGTAGCGCCCGGCCAGATAGGAGAGTCGCCCGCTGCCCGCGTAGCGCCTGAGCAGCCTGCGCACGACCGGCTCGGTCTTGTCTTGCGGAAACTCTTCGCCGTAAAACGTAAAGATGTCCGCCACGAGGTTGTTGAGCGTTTCGATGCGGCGACGCTCATCCTGGGCCTCCACCGGGGGCAGCGCCCCGCCGCCTTGTTTCATCCGACCCGTCAGTTCAGTCTGAGCGTCTTTGACGGCGCGCAGGCCCTTGCGCAACGCCTTGCGAGCGGCAGCGTAGGCGGCCTCCGGCCCCTCGCGGCGGCGCAGCAGCGCGGCGTAGCGATAGTACGGCAGCGGGTCGTCCGGCTCCAGGGCGCGCGCCTTCTTGTACGCGGCAAACGCCGCGTCGGTGCGGTCCCGATGCTCCAGCGCACGACCACGATGAGCGAGCGCATAGGCGCGCTCTCGCGGCGTCTGGCTCGTTTCTGCCAGGCGATGAAAAATCGAATCCGACGCAGGCCACTTTTTCTGCCGCTCCAGCAGGTCGCCGAGCGCGCGAAGCGTCTCGGCGTCATCCGGGTGCTCTTCCAGCACGCGGCGAAAGGCGTCTTCGGCGGTGGCGAGGCTGTCCTGCCGGGCGAAGGTGCGCGCCGTTGCTCGCGCGTCAGTGGTAGCTTCCGACCCGCCGAGGGCGCGGAGCGAGTCGTAGAGCGCGCGCGCCCGATCGTACTTCCCGATTTGCTCGTAAAGCCGGGCGATCTGGCGCGGCACCTCGCGGTCGTCGGGAAACTGGCGCTGTTCGCGGCGGCGCACGTCGATGGCAGCGGGCACGTTGAAGCGGGTCCGGTTGATCTTTGCCAGCGCGTCGTAGAGGCGGCGCTCCTTCGGGAAACGCTCCATCAGTTCGTCGAACACGGTTTCGGCCTTCGGCTTGCGAGCGGCCATCAGCGCCCGCCCGTAAGTGAGGCCGACGTCGAGATCATCCGGACGGCGGCGATAGAGGCGACGCAGCGTAGGAAGCAGCTCCTGCGGCTTCGCGCCGGTCCGGGCCAGGGCCTGTGCCTGCACGCGCAGCAGCGACTCGTGGCCGGGAAAGCGTTTTAGCCCGTTCTTCGCCACGCGCTGCGCCTCTTTCCAGCGCTCCAGCTTCAGGAGCATGTAGGCCTCGTTCTGATAAATGGAAGCCGAGTCCGGGAGGTAGCTGCGCGCCTCCCTGAAGTGTTTGAGGGCCGCTTCGTAGCGCTTCTTTTTCGACGCGCGCCCGCCGGCAAGCTGATGAAGCTGGCCCAGCCGGCGGCGAAAACCGTTGCGGGTAAACCCGTCCGGGAACGAGGCGCCCGCCTCAAGGCGAGCCTGTACCTGCTCGAGCGTTTCGAGCGCGGCGTCGGAGAGGCCCAGTTGGAGTTGCGCTTCGCCCTTGAGAAGCCGGAGCGCCAGGTGATCCGGGAAGTGCTTCAGGGCCGCCTCTGCCGCTCGGAGCGCTCGCCCGGTGCGTTCGGCGCGCAAGGCAGCGGAAACGAGCAACAGGCGCAGCTTCGAAGCGTCGGGCTGGTCTTGAACGGCCTTATCCAGCAGGCGCATCGCTTTCCCGAAATTGCCAGTCCGGTACTGTTGCATCGCCGCAGCCGCCTGCGGTCCCGTCGGATCGACCGACGGCGCAACGTCCGGCGACATCTGCGCCCACGCTCCGGGCGCGGTGAACAGCAGCGCGGCGAGCAATACGAAACGCATCATACTGATTCCAGACGTCGGCGTCGTGAGAGAGAAACGCGCTACGGCCTCGGCTCCTGCGCGCGGGCCGGCTGACTGGGGCGGCTGGCATTGCCGGCGCGGTCTACGGCATAGACGCGATAGTAGCTTTCGCTCTCGCCGCCGGTATGCACGAAGCGCGTCTCCGTGAGAAGCTGATCGTTGACCGGCTCGAAGACGCCGGTAGGCAAATCGCTCTGGTAGAGGCGATAGCCCTGCACGTCCTCGCTGGCAACGGCCTCCCAGGTGAGCGTCACGCCCTGCTCGCGCGCCACCGCCTGCACGTTACGCACGGCGGGCGGGGCGTCGCGGTCGCGCAGCACGAAACGCGTCGGCTCGGAACGCGACCCCTCGTTGCCCAGCGAGTCGACAGCGCTCACGGCGTAGACGTAGGGCTGGCCGGTCTTCGCCCCGTCATCCTGCACCTGGAGTTCGAGGCGCTCGGTGCGCGCGATGACCGTATCCGGCGCTCCCTCCGCGTCCTCCCGGCGAAAGACGCGGTACGCGGTCACATCAGGCGAACTGGAACGATTCCACCGTACCAGCGCGCGCACGCCGCCGTCGTCACGCACCTGCACCCGGCTCGGCGGCTCCGGCGGCGTACGGTCCGGAATCTTCACCTTCGCAAACGCCGTGTCGCTGCGGTTGTGCGAGGAATCCGACATCGCAACGCCGAAGCGGTAGACAGCGCCTTCTGCAAAGCCGCGCCCCTCGATGCCGCGCGCGGTGTACGCCGCTTCCTGAAGAATGTCCTCGTTGGCGTGCGCCCACGTATCGCCCGGGTTCACGTCGGTGCGCTGGTACATCACCTCGTAGGTGTGCAGATCCGCCGGCACATCAGCCTGCCACGTCAGCTCCACCGTGCCGTCGTCCTGCGGCTCCGCCTCGAAAGCGGCAGGCGCGGGCGGCGGCGCGTCGTCTTCTACGCGCGCCATCGCCGCGTTGCTCGGTTTGGCGGCGTTGTCGGAGGAATCCACCACGGTCACCTTGTAATAGTAATTGCGACGGCCTTTCGTCGTGGAATCGACGTAGGTGGTCTCCAGCGGGCCGAGCAGGTCGTCGTTTAGCGCGTTGAACTCGTCGGTGAGGCTTCGAGCGCGCGTGAGGCGGTAGCCCGCCACGTCCGGCTCCGGGCTGACGGGCCAGTTCACTTCCACTTTCGCGTCAGGCGTCATGAAGACCTCCACATTGGAGACCGGATCCGGCGGCACATTGTCTTCGATGAAGAACTCCACCGGCTCGCTTTCGATGCGCCGCCCCGTCATCTGCACCGCTGCGACGACAAACGTCTCCGTGCGCCCGGTGCCACCGGCATTGAAGAGATAGAAGAAGTCTTCCTGCGCCTCATTGCGGAGCAGCGTCCTTTCGGTGCTCACCGGCACGAAATTCCCGGTAGCCCGGTCACGGCGCAGCACCTCGAAGCGCAGCACCTGGTCGCCCCGGCCGCCGGACGGAGGTGTGGGGTACTGCCATTCGATGCGGACCTGCGCGCCCTCGTTGGACAGTTCCACCTCGCGCGGGTCGGGCGCGGACACCTCACGCAACGGGTCCACCTCGCGCTCCAGCGTGCGGCCCGTCGGTTGGCCCAGGCCGTCCACAAAGACGAGGCGGTAGGTGACCGACTCCCCGATGGGCGCTTCGCTGTCCACGAAAAGTCGACCCATCACGCGAGCGACCTCCGGATACGCAAAGGCAAGGAACAGCCCCATCTGCCGGTCGGCGCGGAGGCGGAAAAAGACGGCGTCCGGCCCCTCGGCCTCCAGATTGCGCTTGATGGCGTCGTAGCGTTCTCCCAGACGAGCCGGCAGCGCTCTCGGATCCTGCGCGGCGCGCACCGGCTCTTCCGTGATGCGCTCGAAATCACCGCCGCCGGTGCTGCGCTCAACGTGAAAGCCGTTGTCGAGCGGCATCTCGGCGGTGTGGTAGACGAAGGCGCTGTCGCCGCGTACGGCCACGCGTGCCTGACCTTCGGGCTGCGCCTGCGCGGGCCGGATAGCAGCCAGCACCAGAGCAGCGATGAAGCAAGCAGCGACGGTGCGAAGAAGATTTACATGCATGGCGGCGTTCGTGCGGTCTCTACAAGCCTGTAAACTCTGTATCGGAGTAATCACCCGGGGGGGCATTGAGCTGGAGCGCGTCGGTCCATACGACGGTCTGCTGCCCCCTGCCGTTGGTGACGCGGATTCCCACCTCGTTGGGATCGCCTGTCATGTAGGGCGCGTTCATCGTATAATCCTTCGTTCCGGAATAATCCTGCGATCCGGTCTGCGGGCCGCCGGAGATCGGAGCCAACTCGCCCCACGTTATTCGCCGCCTTGTATTTTGATTATTGTTATTGCGCACGGCGTACTCGACCTTCACGATGCCCGACTCCGGATCCTTCACCTCGTCCACGTTGATTGTGACGTTGTTACCGTCAAAGCTGTGGCTGGTGATGTTCGGCTCGGGCGGGGCGGTGTCGTCAAGCATAATGAACGTAGATGCCTGCCTATACCATCCTCTCGTCGTCGTCTCTTTGGTGCCGCCCTCATAGTTGAAGGCCTTGAGATTGATAACCAGCTTTTTCCCGTGCGGCAAGTTCCCGTCTGGGATAAACAGGTACGGCGCGGAGGAGCCGTTGTAGGTGTTCGCGCAACCCGTCGCGTCGTAGCCCGGCGGCCCGGTCTCGAAGCTCTGGTTCATCTGATAATAGAGTCCGTTCGAACTGTTGCTCTCGCCGCCGTTCGAGGAGCTTTTCTGGTCGCACTGCGGGTCGAAGTCGAAGCCGCTATCGGGATAGTCGCGCACGACGGAGCCGTCGTCGAGCCTCTCGACACGGTAGCGGTAGCCCTCGATTTTCGTCTCAGGATCGCTGGCCGGGCGCTTGAGGTAGACGCGGATCCCGTCCGGCATGGTCATGATCCGAATGTGGGCCGGATTCGGCACTGAGTGATCCGCAGGTTCTATGGGACCAAGGCGCAACATCTCGCCCGGAGTTCCGGCATGGTTGACGGCGCGGACGTACACGTGGCTCGGACCGAAGAAGCTCAGGCCGTCGTCGCCGTCGAGGCTGATCTGCGTGTTGGTTGTGGTTTGCACACGGCTCTCGTCGGCGAAAACATCTTCAGCATTCGCGGTGCTGAGGTCATCGATATCCGTCACCACGTTGCTCAAGTCCGTCACGTTGTTCAAGTCCATCCCTGAGCCGGCGCTCACCACCACGTACTGATACTCCTTGATGCCGGACTGCTTGTCGCGGGCCTTTTTCCAACTTACGGTAGCGGACGGTTTATTCCCATCGCTCGTATTTTGCGCGGGGCCGTCGTAGGGCGGAGCCATCCTCTCCAACGGACCGGGCCGCCTCGGAGGAGCAGTGCTGCGATGTTTGTAACGAGTCACAACATTACTCCCGCTCGCCGCTTTGGTGCGGCGCGGAGCGCTCGGTGCCGTGTCGTCGTAGACGAGCGGCACGCCGACCTTGTCGGTGGTCGTGAGGCCTTCGCCGTTTTCGGTGCGGACGCTCACGTAGTAAGGCGTGTTCGGCTCCAGGCTCATCCCGCGCGCAATGCCCTTGAAGTAGGTGTTGGCCCCGGCGCCCCGGTTTTCCCCGGCGTTGGTGCGCCGCCCGGCGGCCTCGGTCCAGTCTCTCACATCAGTTCCGCCTTTGCTGGAGCCGAGGGCGTACTCGTGCCCGTAAATGTCTGATTCGCTATCGTAGGCCGTGATGTGGAAGCGAATCTGTGACGGATCGTTCGTCCACGCTGCCTCCGTGTAGCTGTCTTCCTGCGACTCACCGAAACCCGAAATGTTTACCTGCAACCCACCGGTGCCGGCGCTCCCTTCGCCCACGTCCGCCTCCTCGTACGCAGGCAAACTGGCGTCCGCAACAGGCGAGGTGTCGTCATCTGTTGCCCCGGCCTCCAAACCTCGCCCGCTCGATGGTCCATCCGGATCGACCGTCGACGTGGTGGCCATGCGGCGCGTCTGCGTTGCGCCTGTCGGACCACGCACGCGCACCGCCACAGAGAGGTCTTTGGTCTGCTCACCGGCCGTTTCCTTGAAAGTCCAGAGCTTCATGTTGCTCCGGTCGCCGATGGTGTAGAAGCTGCCTCCGGGCGAATACGCACTGGTGCTGGTCGAGCCTTCGACCCAGTTTACGCTGGCCTCTTCGATGCCTTCATCATGCAAGGCCACGTACTTAATTTTGGTCTGTGATTTGTAACTCTTGTCTCTCGAGCGTGTGACATACAAGCCGCCCAGACGAGGCGGGCGCATCTTCTCGAGCAGGTTCTGGGCGCGCTGCCGGTAGGTTTTCAGCGTGTCGTCCTGCTGCGGGTTCTGGTAGACGTCTTCCCGGAAGGCCAGGTACGTTTCCATCATGCCGTAGAGCGTGGTGGCCATGTCCGCCTTGATGGCGTAGAGCGTGTCGATGGAGTGCGTGAAGCTCTCCCAGTTCGCCAACGTCGGATCCAATTCTCGATTCATGGGCGCTCCGTTCGCTTCGGCGCGCAGGCGCATCGTATCAGCGTAGGCGCTGAGGCCGGCCTTCGGCACGTCGTGCCACAGATAACGGCCCATGTTCACGAACTCGGTCTCCAGAGCCGATTTGTTCCCGTCGTTGACGTAGCCGTCCACCCTTGTTTTGTAGCTTTTGCGTGAGGCAGACAGGTTCGGATCGTTACCCAGGTCCAGCACGAGGCGCTGCCGCTCGGCGGCCACATTGGCCATCTTCTGCTGCTGATTGTCAAGTAGTCCCGCCATGTCCTTCATCGCCGAGGTGATTTCCGAGGACGAGTAGTCGCCGCCGCTCTGGAACTTCCCGCGCTGATTTTGCGCCCAGGAGCGCGTTTGCCAGAGCGAGTCGGCGCGCATGGCGAAGAAGCGCTGTTTCTTGGCGATGAGCTTGGCATAGAGGTCGGCCACCGCATTAGCCGAGAATTTGAACCCAAAAATGTCCAAGTTCTGGCCGCTCATGATCGCGCTCAGCTTGTTGAGGTTCTTCGTCACGGCGTTGATGGACTGGCGGTAGCGCTTATCCAACTTCTCGATCT